>CAXMRN010000016.1:0-7851 GCA_964195565.1 uncultured Polyangiaceae bacterium
GTCACCGCAGCCCGCAAATGACAACGCAGCGCCTAGCAGTGCGAGCGAAAGCCAACTCAATCCCAAGTTCTTCATACGCATCCTCCGAACCCTGCCGGTAGCAAGGTTCGGGCCGTGGGGCCAGCGCGCCGCGCGCGCAAACTTTGCGCTTAGGGGACTTCGGTGCCGCCCGCGCCGCCTTGGCCGCCCGCGCCGCCTGCGCCGCCTGCGCCGCCCGCGCCGCCCGCGCCGCCTGCGCCGCCTGCACCGTCGTCACACTTGTTGTCTTGGTCGACGGTGTACGCGGGATCCTGGGCAATCGCCTCGCCGCCGCTCTGATCATGCGGGACGACGACGGTGCACGTGCCGGTCGTTTCGTTGCCCTCGTCATCGACGGCCGCGTACTCCAAGGTGTAGACGCGACCATCGGAACCGCCTTGCCGCTCCGCCCGCAGCTCGACGCTGTCGCAACTGAGGATGATGTCGGGCTCGGTGTTGCCGTCTCCCTTGTCGTTGACGGGCTCATCGCTCGAGGCGGACAGGAACGTGACTTGGACATCGCCGTCGCACGCGTCGGTGACGCAGTCTTCGCCCACAATGGTGTGGAACTTGTGATTGGGAGGCCAGAGCTCGGTCGGCTCATCATTGGCCTCGGGCGGCTCGGTGTCCTCGACGGTGAGCTCGGCCTCGCACTCGACGATGGTGGGCTCTTGGCCTTCATCGGAGGCTTCCGCGGTCACGATGATTTGGTGGGTGCCGACGGGGAAAGGCCCCTCCTCGTTGATGCTGAGCTCGATGTTGTCGCAGGCGGTTTCGGCAAGTTCGTCCGCCGGCTCGATGTAAATCGTCTCTGGATCGCCCACCCCGTCTTCACATTCGACGGAGAAGGCGTTGGGGCATAGCCACTCTTCGGGCTCGAGATCGCTGGCATCGTCGATGCAAGATGGGGCGAGAGCCGCTTCGCTGGAGCCGACGGTCGTGTCGGTGGAGCAACCGATGGCGAATACGAAGGCGCTCAGGGCGCCGACGACGAGAATGATGTTCTTGAAGATCATGACCGGACCTTTGTCGCACGCCCTGCGAACCCGTCCAATGAGATGGCACACGCAATTACGAGAAAATACATCGCGATCGCGATCCTTGTGAACCAAGCCACAAAGTACAATTGCAAACGTGCCGGGTGCATGGAGCACACCGGCACGTCGGCAGATCGTTAACCCTTCGAAAGGGTCGCAGGGAAGTTACTTCGCGTCTTCCTCGAAGCCGGAAAGGTCGGGAAGCTCGTCGAGGTTGGGCTGGAGCGCGATCTCGATGCGACGGTTCTTCGCGCGTCCTTCTTTGGTTTCGTTGGACTCGCTCGGCTGGGTGTCGGCGTAGGCGGCTGCCGAGATGCGGTTGCCTGGGACGCCGTATTCGATGAGGAGCTCAGCTACGTCGATCGAGCGCGCGCCGGAAAGCTCCCAGTTCGAGGGGAAGCGCTTCGTCTTGATCGGCTTGTTGTCGGTGTGGCCACCCACCTGGAAGTCGCGGCCCTGAAGACTCGCGAGGACTGGGCCCAGCTCGGCGAGGACGCGAATGCCTTCCTTCTTGAGCTTGGCGCTGCCACTGCCGAACAGAACTGCCTCGGGCAGCTCGATGACCATCTTGTTCCGCACGATGCGCACGGTGAGCTTGCCGGAGTCGATCATGGACTTCAGCTGCTTGAGCATGGAGTTGTACTCCTCGAGTCGCTTCGCGGCTTGCGCTTCGCGCGCGGCAGCCTCGGCAAGGGCAGCTTCCATGGCGTTGATTTCGCCCGAGTAACCCTTCACGAGCTTATTGAGGTTCTCGCGATCCTGCTTGCATTGATCGAACGACTGACCGGTCTCCGCGCCTTGCGCCTCGAGGTCCGCGATGCGGGCGTCTTTGGCCCTCAGCTCGTCCTTCTTACAGCCTGCGGTCAGCATCAGGCTGACGGCCAATAACAGTACCCAGCTTGCTTTGTACATGTGCCCCTCCAAAAGGATTGTTCTCTAATCGGGTGCGGCACCTTATCAAGGGATTGGAACAAGGCAAGTACTTGGCGGCGGGCCACCCGAGGCAGCCAGAAGGCGCCTTGGTGAGGCGAGGGCTAGCGTGGCCTGGGGACGACCCTCTGCTCTTCGATGATGTCGATGTTGGCGATTTTCCAAATGTTGTCCGCACGGTGGAGGCTAATCAGCGCATCGTAGCCGTTGGTGCGCATGTGGGTGTGGCCCCAGTGGCCAACCGAGCCGGTGGCATTCCAGCGAGTGCGGTAACGGAGGATGCCGGGGTCCGTCGACTCCTGTGGGGCGACGTCGAGCAGCTCGACTTCACGAACCCGGACGCGAGCGCCGCCCTGATTCTCGAGCCGGAGACCTTTGCGCATCTCGAGGTAGACGCGCTCCAGAATGTCGCCCGACAGGCTCTGGGCCAACCGGTCGAACACGACCTCTTCCTGGCGGAAGTCGAGGGCTCGGTAGACGTTGTACAGCAGAGCGTGGATGGTGGGGGCCGCTTCGTCGCCCGATGGGACGCGGACGTCGGCGGGAACGGGGACCACAACCGTGCGGATCGGGGGGGCGAGCCAGCCTCCAGCCAGCAGTGCGATTGCCATCAGACCCAACGGCCACGAGCGCCGACGGATCGCTAGAAGAACGAGTCCGAGGGCGAGTAGGCAGGCGACAAGGAGGGCCAGCGAGATCGACAGATGGGATTGCGGGGCCGCGACTTCGAGGGCACCGGGGAGGGCGGCTCCCTTGAGGTAGTTGACCCAGTGCAGCTCCGGGTCGGCGGCGGTGAGGAACGAGGGCATCGGGCCGGCTTCGTCGGTCGCCGACGCTGGTACGCGGGTGATGCGTTCGTCGAAGAGGTCCCAAGTGAGACGCACGTCCTTCGGCAACCCGTCGATGGGGTAGACGAAGATGGCGCCAATCATGGCGCTCGTGCCGTCGACCGGTTCGTCCGGAGTGACGACGCGGGTCATACGCAGGCCGCGTTTGAGGAAATGAATGCGGTCGAGGATGGGTTCCGATTGTCTGCCGTCGATGGTGACCGGGGCGCGATCCTTCAGAAAGTCTGCGAGTTGCTTCAAGACTTCGGGCCGGTCTGCCGCGGGGATCGGCTGGTGGGCTTGGATGTCGATGTCCATGAAGCGAGCCAGGTCGAGCGGGCGGACGACGAACTCCTTTCTGACCTCGAACGGCTCGACGTACAGGAAAATGTTCATCGGGCTGCCGTACTTACGGTTGAGCGTGCGTCGCTCGAACCGAGAGTAGAAGGGGTCCTCCCAGTCCAGCGTGATCGGTTCTCCCACGGCGAGGTATCGGAAGTCGTTGATGGCGATGCCGTGGTGGTAGACGACAAAGCCGATGTCGGTCGCGGCGTAACCGCTTTCGGCGATGGGGGGCGCGAAGACGACCACTTGGGGCTGGGCAGGCAGCGGATAATGGAGTTTGAGGAAAACCACGTCTTCGGTGCCGTCGGCGGGGAGTGGATCTCCGGTGATCTCGTCGCGATCGACCCGTTTTCGGTGTGAAATCGCCTCGATGCTGCCACCGAGCTTGCGGCCGTCGGCGCTGATCGAGAGGCCCGCCCCTGCTGGGATCTGGGTAGGAAGGCTCGTCGCGGAGGATGCTGCTGCGATGAGCGCCTGCAGCGCCGCCGCGTCGCTGTCGCCGACCTCGAGCTTGACGGTGATGCCCCCGTCGTCGATGAACGCTTCCATGATGGTGCCTGCCGTCATGGCTCGCGTGACCATGACCGCGTCGGCCGATGCCGAAGCCGCCGCGAGCAAGACCGCCAACGCGACCCACGCGGTGCGTAGCGTCACCTGCATGGCTCCGCCCCGGTCGCGCAGGCGAGGCGTTCGATGTTGGCGGTCATCGCGGTGAGGAAATCGCCCTTGCTCGGCGCTTGGGCCAACGGGTCGAACACGATGACAGCAACTCCTCGGTCGCGGAGTTGCCTTTCGGTTTGCGCGAGCGGCTGGGCCTCCCAGAGCATGAGCCTGGCGGGGTGCCGTTCGAGTAGGACGTCGAGCGCTCGAAGGTCTTCGGGTGTGAGTGCCTCACCTGGCTCGAAGTGCACACTCTCGAGGCGAAGCCGGTAGGCGTCCGCCAAGTACTGGTAGACCGGGTGGGACGCGAGCATCGGTTGGTTGCCCCAAGCCTTGGCGGCCGCGCGAAGGCGCGTGTCGAGCCCGGTCAGGTCGCGTTTGAGTGACTCGAACTGGGTCTGAATCGCGCCCTCCTTCGTGGGCGACAGTTTAATCAGCGCCGCGCGGATGCGGTCCGCCTGACAGAGGGCCAGGCTCAGGTCGAGCCAAGTGGTGAAGGCCCGCCCCCCGTGCGCATGCTCTCCGTCGGGGCCGTGTTGATGAGTCGCGGTTTCTTGCGCGGGCAGGAAGGTGTCGCGGCAACCCTTGGCGGTGATTACGATGCGTGACTTCGGGAGGGTGGCGTGTCGCACCCAGCGCGCGTAGCCCGCGCCGTTGAGGAGGATCAAGCCTGCGCCCTGAAACTCGCCTATCGCGCCGGGGGTAGGCTTCCAAAACGCCGGGTCGACCCCGGTGGGTGCCGGAAACACGACCTCGACGTGTTCGGGCGCAAGGCGTTGGGCGAAGTAGGTGAGCGGGTAATTGACGGTGTAGACGGTGGCGGGCCGCTGCTCCGCCTCGGCCGGGGCTCCCGGAGCCTTGTTCGTCGAGCACCCAATCGCGAGGAGCCCGAGCAGGGCCATAGAGCACGCGTGCTGCGTGGTACGGCCAAGCGCCATCAAGAGCCCCGCAGGACTAGATTCTGAAGCCATGTCTCTCCGTAGTGGGCAAGCACGAATCCGAAGAACGCGGCAAGCACCACGCTCGTCCCCACCATGAGGAACACTTCCGCACCCATGATCTGCACGCCTTTCCAACGGCTGCAACCCAAGCGCGTCATCGTGCGAAGTTCGTCGGCGCGAAGACGCCACGACAGCGCCATGACCAAGATGAACATGAGGGCGGTTGCTAGGCCGACGGTCCACACGATGAGCTGGAGCACTCGCTCGAAGCGAAAGATCTGTGCGTTCAACCCCTCGATCACTCGAGCTGGGCGAAGGAGCTGCCTCGTTGCGTCATCTATGAAGCGACCTCTGAGCAAGACGCCCGCCTTGTCGTCATTCGGCACCACGATGACGGCGCTCAGCGGACGGTTCGCCGGGTCGCCATGGAAGTGGAAGCTGTCGGCGTTCGCCTCGGTGATCTCGTTGTAGTTCACTAGCTTGGCGTTGGCGGTGGCCGTTCCATCCTTTCGTTTCAAAACAACATCGCCACCCGCGGTCGTCAGATCTTGGTGGCCGTGTCCGAGGCCCTCCGCCACCCATTCGGTTTTCACGTCGACGAACACGGCGCGATCGTCGGGCCCATACGACGGTTGGAACACCCCCACGACGCGCAGTCGTAGAGGATAGACGCCGGCCAGGTCGAAGAGGGCGGCCGGCGAGGTCAGAATCGCGTCACCTGGGCTCAATCCGAGCGAAGCGGCGACGTCCGACCCGAGCACGCACTCGCCGAGCGTGGTCAGCATGCGGCCGTCGTCGATCTGTAGGCCGCGGAGTTCGAAGTAGTCCAAGGTCGTACCGACCACGGAGAACCCTTGCGCCGACAAGCCCGTCCGGATCGGGATCGCCAGCCCCAGGTCGGTTCGGTCGACCTCGTTGGCGTCGGCTGAGGTCAACGCCTCAACGCCCTTCGGTTGGAAGTACAGCGCCTCGACGACGAGGTCCAAGCTGCTGCCCTTTTTGCCCAACAAGAGGGGAGTGTCGTGCGCTCGCGACATCAGGGATTGCTGGATGACCGCGCTCATCGCGCGCATCACGAGGGGCAAGCCCAAGAAGGCCGACAGCGAAAGCACGAGCAAGAGCGTTTTGGCACGGTGGTGACGGAGGTAGCACCAGGCAAGGTACAGGCTGTCCTTCATGACGGCCCCGCCGCGAAGTCGGACACATCGACGACCTGGTCGAACCGGTCGAGCAAGCCGTGATCGTGCGTCACCATCAGGAGCGTTGTGCGCAGCGCGTCGCATTGCTCGAACAAGAGATCGAGGACCTGTCGTTTCGTCGCTGGGTCTAGGTTGCCCGTGGGTTCATCAGCGAGGATCAGCTTCGGCGCGGTGATCAGGGCGCGTGCGATCGCGACGCGCTGACGTTCCCCCTGAGAGAGCTCGTCGGGGCGACGCTCGAGGAGCCGTTCGATTCCGAGGTTGGCCGCGAGCTCGCGTGCCCGGGCCTGCGTCTCCCGATCGAGATTGAGGTCCCGATGGAGTCGATACGGGTAGAGAATGTTCTGTAAGACGTCCAGGTAGTCGAGAAGCAGGAAGTCTTGGAACACGAACCCCAAGTGAGTGATGCGAAAGGAGCGTCGCGCCGCAGGGGACAAGCCGTCGACGCGTACACCGTCGGTTTCCACCTCGCCGACGCTCGGTCGCTCGATGCCCGAGACGAGGTTGAGCAGGGTCGTCTTCCCGGAGCCGCTGGGCCCGATCGCGGCAGCCTTCGCCCCAGGCGCGATGCTCAATTGAGGGACGAACAGGGAAAACCCGCCCAGCGTATACTCGAAGCGCACGTCTCGAAGCTCGATCATCGGAACCGGGGGTGCGGAGGGCTCAATCTTTGGTCAGCTCGCCTCGTCGGAGCTGACGGTACATGACGAGGCCGTTCCGTAGGATCTGGAGCGCCTCATCGCGCTCCTGCATGCCTTCGACGACGACCTCTTTGTGTTCGAGCGCTTTGTAGTCCTCGAAGAAGCGTTGAATCTCGCGAAGCTTATGATCGGGAAGGTCTGCGAGCTTCCTCCGATCTTGGTAGACCGGGTCGTTCGCGCTCACCGCGATGATCTTGTCGTCGATGCCCTTGTCGTCGCGCATGCGCATCACCCCGATGGCACGGGCCTCCATGATGGTGAGGGGCACGACCGGCTCCTGGCCGAGGACGAGCGCGTCGAGGGGATCGCCGTCGTCGCAAAAACTCCGCGGCACGAAGCCATAGTTGGCCGGGTAGTGCACCGCACTGAAAAGGACGCGGTCGAGCCGCAGGAGGCCGCTCTCTTTGTCGAGCTCGTACTTGTTTTTGCTCCCCATCGGGACCTCGATGACGACCGGGAAGGTTTCTCCGAGTTGATCCTCGTCGATATAGACGTCGTGCCAGGGGTGCATGGGAGGCAGCTCTTATATCACCAGCAAGCGGGGCGGGGCTAGGGCTCGATTTCGATGGAACAGGCGGTTGCGGAGCCCCCATGAATGCCCGAAACTAGCCTGAACCATGAAGTCCGCAGCGATCGATTCATTCTCGGACGACGCGAGTACGGTGCAGGTCCGTGATGTTCCAGGACCGAAGCCAGGCCCAGGGCAGGTGCGTGTGCGTATGCGGATGGCGCCCGTCAACCCGACGGACTTCAACTACATCGACGGCATCTATTCGCGTTCGTTCGCCCGCATGATCTGGAACCACGGCGCAGCCCGGCCGACCGATCTTCCAGGGTCGGACTTGTTCCCCGAGCCGCCGTATGCCCTTGGGGTCGAAGGCGTCGGCGTGGTCGAGGAGTCCGGGGGAGGGTTCCTCGGCAAGCGGCTGGTCGGCAAACGCGTGGCGGTCGTGAGCGGACCGCCCCATGGCACGTGGCAAGAGGAGACCCTCATCGACGCGCGCCGGGCGTTTCCGGTGCCGCGGTCTCTCAGCGATGCGCAGGCGTGCTCGTTCTTTGTCAATCCGCTGACGGCTCTGGTGTTGGTGAGGCATCTGCTGCAAGTCCCCCGCGGCAGCGTGCTGTTGCAAACCGCCGCAGGGTCCGCGCTCTCGCAGATGGTTCGAAACCTTGCTCGTGAGGACGGCTTTCGA
>CAXMRN010000017.1:0-8836 GCA_964195565.1 uncultured Polyangiaceae bacterium
GCCGAGGAGATGAAGCGCTTGGGCAACTGGATGGCCGACATCGTCGACGAGGTGGAGAACGAGACGCTCATGTCGAGAGTGGCCGGCGAGGTCAAAGACCTTTGCGACCAGTTCCCTGCGCCCGGCATCCCCGTTCGCTGACCCCGTAAAGCCAACCCTGCGGGTCGGCCACGGGGCTTCGCCCCACCCACCTTCCGTTCAGTCCGGAAAAGCCGAAGAAGTCGCGTCGCAACCTGCTAGACTGCGGCGAACATGTCCCTTCAGGGAAAGCGTATCGTCGTAGGATTGGGCGGCGGAATTGCCGCGTTCAAGGCGGCGCAGCTCGTTCGCGAGCTCATGCGGCGTGGTGCGGAGGTCCGTGTCGCCATGACCGACGCTGCCACCCATTTTGTGGGCCCCATTACATTTACGGGCCTCACGGGCCGTCCCCCGGTCACGGACCTGTGGGCGGAGGACTACGCCGGCGAGGTGCATGTCGAGCTCGGTGAATGGGCCGACGCCATCATCATCGCCCCAGCCACCATGAACCTGATGGCACGGGCGGCGACCGGGCAGGCCAACGACGCCGTCCTTGCGACCCTCGCCTGTGCGCGGGGTGTCATCTTTTTCGCCCCCGCCATGCACCAACGGATGTGGGCGAACGAGGCAACCCAAGCGAACGTTCGGACTCTGAGCGACCGGGACGCGGTCATCCTCGGCCCCGTGACCGGCGCGCTCGCCAATGGTGAAATTGGCGAAGGGCGCATGATGGAGCCGGAGGAAATCGCCGAACAGGTCGAGTCCCACTTGGCCCACGCCGACGACCTGTCGGGGGCGCGCGTCTTGATCACCGCCGGCCCAACCCATGAGGACCTCGACCCGGTGCGCTTCCTTGGCAACCGTTCGAGCGGGCGGATGGGCTACGCGATCGCGTCGCAAGCCCTCCGGCGCGGCGCCGCGGTCACCCTCGTGAGCGGCCCGGTACACCTGCCCATCCCTTCGGGCGCGGAAGTCATTCAGGTTCGCTCGGCCGAGGAGATGCACGGAGCGGTCATGTCCCGCTTCGATCGGTTCGACGTGGTCATCATGGCCGCGGCGGTCGCTGACTATCGCCCGAAGCAACGCGAGCCACACAAAATCAAAAAGGGTGGCAACCTCCAACTCGAGCTCGTTCGAAACCCGGACATTCTCGCAAGCGTGGGCGCCAAGCGAGCGCAGCAGCCGTCGGTCTTGGTGGGCTTCGCGCTCGAAACCGAAGACTTGGAACAGTCGGCGCGCGACAAACTCGTGAAAAAGGCGGCCGACCTCATCGTCGCCAACGAGGCGGGCGCAGGACTCGGCGGCGACACCAATCGTGCCACCCTCGTCGATGCGACGGCCGCCAACCCGCTACCCGAAATGACCAAGCTCGCCCTCGCCAATCAGATTCTCGACCGCGTCCGCGCGCTCCTCGACAGTCCGTCGAAGCATCCCCGACGCGAGGCCGAGCAAGAAGCCCCTAACTAAATTGGAACCCAACGTGCCTCGCCCTCTCATCACCGCTTTCCTTGCCCACATCGATGGAGACGCCTCTCGCGAGGTCGCCCTGCAGGCGTATCGCGAGGCCGAGGAGAAGCACGGCGTTCGCGTTTATGACGACCACGACGCGCGCGTCGCGCCGGGCGCTTTCAAGCCACACATGCCGATCTCCGAAGAGCGTGTCCGCGCGTTGACGCGCAGCTGGGAACAGTTCGACCGCGCGCTCGAGCCCCTAGGGCGCGGCGCCGAGCGTGAGCTGGTTATCCAGTCGTTAGGCCCGTTCGTGTCCGACACAGGGCTTTGGGTTGCCGGCGCTGATCTCGCGGCCGATCACCTCTTCATCTTTCGTTCAGGCGAAGTTGGCTCGTGGACGGCGGATCAGTGGGACCAACACCTCGCCAACTGGGCGGCGGTGACCCAATACCTCGGCCGCGACGACTGGACCGCCGAGCGTCTGGTGCCGCAGGTTCGGAAGGCCTCACGCTACCAAGAGTGGGTGAAGCTTCTGCGGGGCCTCATCGCCGAGGCGCGCGGCGTCGCGGTGCGCGCGTAGTCAGAAGAAGTCGACCGGGCCCGCGCCTTCACGCAGGACCACCGCTTCATCTCCGGTGAGGTCGATGATGGTCGACGGCTCGATGCCGCCCCACCCTCCATCGACGAACGCGTCGACGTGTGGGAATCGCGCATGAAGCTCGTCGGGGTCGTTCAGGGTCTCGCCCTCAATGATGGCCGAGGTCGATACAATCGGGCTTCCGAGCTCGTTGAGCAGTGCCAGGGCCACCGTGTCGTCCGGCACGCGGATGCCGACGGTCTTTTGCTTGCGAACGAGGAGCTTGGGCACGTCGCGCGTGGCTTTGAGCACGAAGGTATACGGGCCTGGCACCAAGCGCTTCATGATGCGATAGGCGAAGTCGTCCACATGGGCGTAGCGGGCGATCTTGCTGAGATCCGGGCACATGAAGCTCAAGGGGTGGTCCTTTTTGAGCTGGCGTATCTGGTAGATGCGTTCCACGGCCTTTTTCTGGTGAATGTCGCAGCCGAGCCCGTAGACCGTGCCGGTCGGATAGACGATCACCCCGCCACGACGGAGCACATCCACCGCTTGGTGGACCCGTCGAGCCTGTGGATGAGTGGCGTGAATTTCGATGCGCATCAGGGAGCCGGTCCAGGTAACGACGGCGCCGGGTGACGTCAAGGCGACGACGGCTACCCAACCGGCAACAAATGCGCTAGTTAGTCGCCCGAAAATGACCGAAGACAGAGACCCTCGCCCGTACCTCGTGATTACGGTACTTCTAGACAGCTCCGCGCGGCCTGCCGAGATCAGCCGCAGCCATGGGGACGCGTACGAGCGTTCGCTGAACGCCAGCCAAGGCCAGGAGATCGCCGGCCTCGAGCTGGTCGAGCTCCCGATCGCCGCTCCGGTGTTCAAGGCGCTGCGCCGGCCGCTCGCGGTTCCCGGAGAGGCCGTCGGCCTATACGACGTGTTCCCTTTGGCAAGCCACCTCAAGCCCGAGTTCCGAAAAATCGCCGGACAGTTCTTGGCAGCCGAAGCCCTGTGGACGATGGAGGAGCAAGGCCTCCTCGGCGGCGTCCCGGTCAACGTGAAGCTCGAAGTCCCCAACGGCTGGCAATCCAACCCCAAGGACATCCATCAACACCTAATCGGCGAAGGCGCCCTGGACCTAACCGAATCCGGCATCGAAACCTACAAGGCGATAAAGACAGCCTGGGACGCCCCAAGTTAACGCCAGCCAACTCCAGGGGACTGTCCCCTTTTTAGTTGAGGGAGTGGGGGCGTTCTAGGAGGAAGGGGGCGATGTTTGCGTCGAAGTGGGCGCCGTCGGCTCGATGCATTTGGTAGGTGCCGTGCATTGTGCCGCGTTCGGTTGGCAGGATGGCTCCGCTGGTGTAGCGGAAGCCCTCGCCTGGGCTCAGGACTGGTTCCTCTCCGACGACGCCGGGGCCCTTGACCTCTTCGACGTCGCCGACGCCGTCGGTGATGACCCAGTGGCGTGAGCGCAGCTGGACGACCTCGCTGCCCGTATTGGTGATCGTGATCGTGTATTCGAAGACGTAACGACGGGTCAGCGGAAGCGATTCGTCTGAGACGTAACGGCTTTCTACTTCAATGACGATACCGTTGGTTTCCGCGCGGGAGGTTGTGGCGGGGCGATTCATCACTGCACACCCCGAAGCTGGCGCGCGTGACTCACCCAGGGAGAGCCGGCGACCGCCAAACGCCACTCGGCGTGCAGATGCTCCGGCTCCGCGTACCCGATTCCAATTCGCGAACCGACCACCACTTCGGTCGCTTCGGTGCCTTCGCGCACCTCGAGGCCCCCGCGTCGATACAGCGTGTGACCGCTGAATGATGTGTCGATGCCCAACGCTTGCCCGACCTTCCCGGGACCGGTGAGGAGCACCGGACCTTCCTTGCCACCCCGGCGGCGACGAATCGAACGATGCCCGGCGATCGGCTCACAGGAGCGAATCAGCACCGCGGCCGCTTCGCCGTCACGATTGGTCACGAGATTCAGCATCTGATGCATTCCGTAACACAGATAGACGTATGCGCGCCCCGGTGGACCCCACATCGGCGCGTTGCGTGCCGTGAGACCCGCGCGACAGTGGTTCGCGCTGTCATCTGGATACCGATACGCCTCCACCTCCGTGATGCGGAGGCCGACCCCACCACGCCAGATCTCCTGGCCGAGCAAATCGCGAGCCACATCCAAGGCATCGCGCGCGTAGAACTGGCGAGGAAGAAGGCGGCCCGGCACCGGAGGAGTTTGAGGCAGGTGCCGTGCTGGGGCAACACGTCCACGACCCGCCTCAGCCGATTTGGAGCGCCAGGCTGACGATGAACTCGTAGTCGTTCTTCTCGGGCTGCGTTCCGTCGGCTCGGGGCGGCGGGTTCTCGGTGCGGTAGAACTTGAAGGTGGTCTCGAGGTCGAGGATGTCTCCACCAGCACCTTGTCTTTCGTGACTACGGCTCTGCCAACCGCGTCGATCTTGTTGTCGAAGACATACGTGTTGACGTTCGGAGAATGAAGCTCGTCAACCTTCCCCCAAGAGAAGGTCACCACATCAAGCTTGTCGCTGTCGAACTCGATGTCCTTCTCGCGCATTCGCTTGATCTCACCCTTGAGCCACTCCCCCGAGGTGAGCCGAAGCCAGTCGTAGACATCGCCGAAGTTGATGACGAACTCGGCCGGAAGTCCCTCCTCGGCTCGCTCCGCCAGCTCCTCCATCGCCTTTTCGACCTCCGCCACGCCTTCGCTCGCTTCCACCGCCTCATCGGGGACACCTTCGTCGGTGACCTCGGTCGGGTCGGCGGATGGGCCATCGGCTGTCGCTTGCTCGGCGGGGGCAGTCTGTTCGGCAACAGGGTCGTCCGCCTTCTCTTCCTGCGCTTGCCCGGACGAGCTCGCGCCGAGCACACCCTAGATCACTGCCAGCGCGACGAGCCCCCTCTCTACGACGTGTCCCCTGATCACCTCAGCACGGGTGTATCGATCCAGGTCGCGACCGCCAAAAAAGCAGCGCACCCACGTCGGCCTCAGCGCAAAGCCGGAAGACGCCCGCTCGATGATCTACTTCACCGACGAGAAGTAGTGTCCCAGTTGTTTGTGGATGAAGCGCTTACCGGAGCCGCTCTTCAGGACGGTACTCCGCCCAGGGGCGAAGCCCTGTGACACGAAAGGGAGAGCGGATTCCGCTCTCCCTTTCGTGTCTTACGGGGTGACCCCAGTGGAAGTCGAATCCACGTTACCGGCGTGAGAGGCCGATGTCCTAACCACTAGACGATGGGGCCGAAAGCTATTTTTCGCGTTGGGTGCGTTCCTTTAACAGCTAACTGGCTCGGGGACTAGGATTCGAACCTAGATAGCCAGTACCAGAAACTGGAGTCCTGCCATTAGACGATCCCCGAATGGTCCCGACACCTTACTTTGGGGGTCGGGCGGCGGCACTATAGCGGTAAGACCTCACTCAGCAAGCGACTGCCGCGCGTTCACAATCTTTACTTTTCTAGTCGTGTATATTTCCGGGATTTTTGCAGTGAAATCAGCCCCAGGATGAGGAACCCCTGATTGTTGACTTGACCCTTCGGAAAACTGGGGAATAGTCAGAGTTCCCCCTGCGGCCGCATTTTGGGTGGTCGGGGCACAGGAGCATCATGACTTCGTGGAAAGAACAGCTTGGTGATCGGATCCCAGACCAACTCGCAGGCGAGGTGGATCTCTTCGAGGGTCAGATCGAACTCAAGAAGCAGGGCAAGCTCGACGACAAAATCTTCGCCGAGACTCGGCTTCGCCGAGGTGTGTACGGGCAGCGCTACGACAACGGTCTTCGCGACGACGGGACCGGGCAAAAGACATTGGCGTTCCCCTGCGGCGACCTGACCAAGGGGCCGGACACGGTGTGGGACGCGCCGGGCATGATGCGCATCAAGATCCCGTTCGGGAAGCTCACGGTCGAGCAGCTCCGGGTGTTGAGCGAGCTCGCCGAAGAGAACTCCGATTCGATCCTGCACGTCACGACGCGCCAGGACATTCAGCTTCACTTCATTCACATCGAAGAGGCTCCGGACATGATGCGCCGGCTCGCCGCGGTCGGCATCACGACCCGCGAGGCCTGCGGCAACAGCGTCCGCAACGTAACCGCCTGCGAGTACGCCGGGGTGTGCACCACGCAAGCGTTCGACGTCACACCGTACGCCAACGCGATTACGCAATACCTGTTGGGTCACCCCGACGTTCAAGACTTTGGCCGCAAGTTCAAGATCGCTTTCTCGGGCTGCGAAGATAATCCTTGCGGTCTCGTCACCTTCCACGACCTCGGCGCGGTCGCGCACGTCAAAGATGGCAAGCGCGGTTTCCGCGTCGTGGTTGGCGGAGGGCTCGGCGCCGTGCCGGTACAAGCCAAGGTCCTCGCCGAGTTCTGCCCCGAAGAAGAGCTTTTCCCGCTCACTCAGGCGGTAGCGCGTGTGTTCGCCCGTCTCGGCGAAAAGCAGAGCCGCGCCCGCGCGCGCATCAAGTTTCTCGTCAAGAAGGTCGGCATCGACGAGTTCAAGAAGCTCGTCGCCGACGAACGCGAGACCCTTCGCCCGGACGAGCGCTGGACCAATTTCTTGGATGACCTGCACGTCACGGACGAGAAGCCGGTGCGCGAAGCAGGGGCGATTCCGAGCGACACGTCACCCGGGTTTCAGGCATGGGCCGAGCACAATCTCAAGCCCCAGGCGCAAGACGGGTACTACTCCGCCATCGTCAAGATGCCGCTTGGTGACTTCACGTCCACCCAGGGGCGCGCACTTGCGCAGCTTGCGCAGGAACTGACCGGCGACTCGATTCGGTGCACGGTTGAGCAGAACCTGACCTTCCGTTGGCTCAGCGGCGCGGACGCAGAGACCTTCTACGACCGCTTGGTGGCGCTCGACATGGCCGCGGGCGGCGCAGGCACGATCAGCGACATGACGTCGTGCCCCGGCACCGACACCTGCAAGCTCGGCATCTCTGCATCACGCGGGTTGACGGGCGAGCTTCGCAAGCGGCTCACGCTGGTCGAAGACCAACTCGACCCTGCGGTTCGCGCCCTTCGCATGAAGGCCAGCGGCTGCTTCAACTCCTGCGGCCAGCATCACGCGGCCGACATCGGGTTCACGGGGGTCAGCCGACAGGTCGGCGGGCGCAAGGTGCCTCACTTCAACGTCGTCCTCGGCGGTCAGTGGACCGAGAACGCCAAGAGCTACGGCTTGGTGGTGGGCGCGGTCCCCTCGAAGAACATCCCGAAGGCCGTCGAGCTGATCACGGAGCACTACGTCACCAACCGTGAGGGCGACGAAAGCTTCCAGGCGTTCATGGCGCGCGTCGGCAAAAGGGAGTTCCGCAAGGTGCTCGCCCCGATTCAGAAGGCGCCCGCCTACGAAGATGACCCGAGCTACTACAGCGACTGGGGCAACCCGCGCGAGTACACGATTGGCGACATCGGCGTCGGCGAGTGCGCCGGTGAGATCGTCCCGTTCGTCGAGTTCGGGCTCCAAGAGGCCGAGCAACAGCTCCACGAGGCGCAAGACGCGCTCGAAGCGGGCAACGCAGAGGCCGCCGCGTCCGGCGCCTTCAACGCGATGGTGACCGCCGCCAAAGCCTTGGTTCGTCACCTCGAGGTGCAGGTCTAAGACGACGCCGACGATGTCGTCGCAAACTTCAAGACGCACCTCCACGACACCGAGCTCTTCCACGACCCGTTCGCGAAGGGGAAGTTCGCCACATATCTCCTAAAGATGCACGGCGACCAATCGTACAAGAACGCCACCGCCGAGATCGCGCACACCACCCTCGATGAAGCACAGTTGTTTCTCGAAGCAGCGCACGCGTGCTACCAGCGTCTCACCGAAGCAGCAGCCGCCGCCGCGGCGGAGTAAGGTCCATGCAAGCAACGAAGTTCCAGGTGAAGCTCTACACCAGAGCTGGCGAAATCGAGCTGGAGAAGCTCATCCCCGTCTTCCACGAGTGGATTCGCACCAAGAAGATCTCCGACGAGCTCTTGATCGACGTCGCGGACTACGCCCACGTCCCGCAAGGGCCCGGCGTTGTTCTCATCGGTCATCAGTCCGACTACTACCTCGACGTCGCCGACAACCGCCCCGGGCTGCTCTACAGCCGCAAGCGCGGTTTCGAGGGTGACCTCCAGGCGGGCATCGATGATGCGTTCCAGCGGGCGCTCAACGCCTGCCGGCTCCTCGAAGAAGAGAGCAGCCTCGGCCTCGAGTTCGCGACGGACGAAGTGCTCTTCAGGGTGCAGGATCGCCTGGCGGCTCCGAACGCGGACGCCACCTACGACGCCTACAAGCCCGCCCTCGAGCAGGCCTCCACCGCGTTCTTCGGACGCGCCCCTTCCCTCGAACGAGTCGGCAACGAGCGCGAGCCCTTTGCGGTCCGTATCAGCACCGGCGCCAACGGCTCGGTCGCCGACGCCCTCGCTCGACATTGACGCCCCGGCGTTCTTTTTGGCGCATTGTCGTTTCGCGGTACAAACGTCAGCCAGGAGCTGATGTGTTGAAGCACCCCCTCGCCTTGTTGTTGATCTGTGGCCTCTTCACCTTGGCTGCGTGCTCGCGTGGCGAAACCCCCGAGCAGGGCGCGGACGGGAAGTCTGGCGGGCCTAGCGCCAAGGGAGACGACTCGGCGCTCGACCACGTCCGCGCTGGGGCGCGCGCGCTGACGCGGCCCGAGGCTACCGTCGACTACGTTGCCGCCGAGATGGAGGGCGTGATCATGGCGCGAACAAAAAGCCAGGCGCTGATGCACTACGACGGCTACCGAGTAACGCTCAC
>CAXMRN010000018.1:0-7140 GCA_964195565.1 uncultured Polyangiaceae bacterium
CTCTGTCGACAGACATGGATGGACCCATCGCGGTAACACGGGTAGCATATCGTGAATGGTCGTGATTCGGACGCTTCTCGTCGGCTCAGTGATCGCCACGCTTTGCGTCGCGTGTGGTCACGACAAGCGCGCGATGAAGACCGTGACCGCCAGAGCGGCGTTCGAGCTCTCGTGCCCGAAGGACGAGCTAGAGCTCATCGTCCTTTCAACCGAGGGTGCCCGCAAGCTCGCGAACCAGATCGGGGTGACCGGGTGCGGCCAAAAACTGGTCTACGTGTACTTCTCGTCGACCGACACTTGGACCTCGGACTCGGCGGTCACGCCCATCATGATGGAGCACGAAAAAGCGTACAAAGAGCAGAAAGCTCGGGAGGACCAGGCCGCCGAGGAAGAGCGGCGTCTCGAGCAGCAGCAAAGCTACCAGCGCGGCGTGAGCCAGTAGCGCAGACGCCTATACCCAGCCGAGGAGGGGGCCGAAGACGATTAAGCAGATCGCGTCGAAGCCGAGGATCGCACCGACGGCCGCCGCCTGCCTCTTGATGCACTTCATGTCGTGCACCCAATACGCGACGACGAAGAAGGGAAGGTATCCGACCAGGAAGATCAACCAAGGCGCCGAGCGATTCCACCAGGAGTGGTCCCAGGTGAGCGCGTCGACCGCGTTCAGCAAGAACTCGATGAACACGGCGAGCAAGCTGAAGAAGACAGCGAACACCCAGCGGTTGGGCATGCCTAGGATCTTGGTCTCTTTCGGCGGCAACATGACGGTACCCACAATCCCGAGGATGGCGAACATGAAGCAGATCTCGATGTTGAGGCCAATCAGGATCAGGTATGCGGTTTCGCCTGGCGCGGCCCATGCGGGCGCGTAGCCGTTGAAGTGAAAGATCAACGAGTTCCAGATCTCGTTGAACCAGTCCATCCCCCAAAGCGCGAGCCCCGCAAAGACGACGCTGTAGTTCTTCCGACCGATCTGGTCGTGATAGATGTAGAGCACGATCGCGAGGAGCGGGATCACGTACCAGCGAAAATCCGAGGGGTCGCGAAGATGGGAGAGAGCCTGCTGAGCGAAGTCCGAGGGCATGCTGGGGGCGTACCACCCATCATTGCGGATCACCTAGTGCATAAATTGCGCCGAATTCCGGCCTCTGGCTGATCTTTTGAATCCTTGAAAAGTGGCGCTATCCTCGGGCTGCGGCGCCGGAGGATGGAGCGCCGATTTCAATATGCGTTACATGCTGCGGTTTCTCTCAAATCGATATTCTTTGTTATGCCTCGCGGCCTTGATCGTGGCCGTGAGTGGTGGCGCGGTCGCCCTCGGCGAACATGCAACCACAGAACGAGCCGACCCAGTCGAGCTGATCGATGGGCAAAGGGTCCTACGGGCCCCTGGTCTAGACGGTTGGAACACTCGGCAACAAAGCCCAAAGAACAATCCCGGCAAGGCCGGTCGCTTCGGGTCGGCGTTCCACTACGACGCGTTCATCTACGATAAAGCCGTGAGCAGTCCAAAGGTCGCCGGCATCGTTCGGCGGGGCGACGTGCTGAGTGTGGGGGATCCAGTCAGCGGCTCGGGCTGCAAGAACGGCACCTGGTACAACGCCGCGCCGTTCGGGTACGTGTGCACTTCGCTAGGGTTCCACGTGAGCGACACACCGAGCACCAACCGGTACGGCGTGCCCCCGGCAAAGGTGAGCAACCACCTCCCCTATCAATACTCGCGCGTCATCACCAAGCGCGCGCCACGGTACTACCGCATCCCCACCGTGCAGGAAGAAAAGCAGGCTCGGCGTGCGATGGAAAAGAAGGGGTCCACTCCCGAAGTGGTTTCGTCGATCATGGAGGGCGACTACTTTCTCGCGCTCGCGGAGAAAGAGACTCGCAAATCAGACGGCGCCGTCTTTTACCGCACGATTCGCGGGCGCTTCGTCCGCGAGACCGATGTCGAGCTTCGCAACCCAGAGGTGGTTCGAGGCGAGGAGCTCGGCCGAGATGGCTGGCGCCTACCATTGGCATTCGTGTACGGCGAGGAACGGGAACTGCTGAGCCTTCGGGGCACAACCCCCCGCGTGACGGGCAAGGCGCAGAAGCACGGAAGGTTCGTGGTCGAAGAGGAGCTGACCAAGGGTGACACGACGTACGTCTCGGGCAGCCCGGGAGCTGTGAGGCGGGACGAAGTCCGGGTGGCGCGCTTCAACAAGCGACCGAGCGAAGTCCCTGCGAAAGCGAAGTGGATTCACGTAGATCTTTCGGAGCAAGCCCTCGTGGCCTACGAAGGCGACAAAGCCGTCTACGCAACTGTCATCTCGAGCGGGAAGGAAGGCTACGAGCCTCCGACTGGCCTCTTCGAGGTTCAGCAGAAGTACATCTCGACGACCATGAACGCGACCGACCCGATTGACGGATTCTACGAGGTGGAAGAGGTTCCGTGGACCCTCTACTACCATGGCGGGTACGCGCTGCACGGCGCCTACTGGCACACCGACTTCGGCAAGGTGCGCAGTCACGGTTGCACGAATGTCGCGCCAGTTGACGCACGCTGGCTCTACTACTGGAGCGAGCCGGAAGTGCCGGCTGCTTGGCACGCGGTGCGTTTTCAGCCGGAAACCACCTGGATCGAGTTCACCAACTGAGCACACCGCGGACGAGCAGCAGCACCGCTGCTGCGCCCGCAATGATCACGATGATATTTCGGAGCCGCGGCCCGTCCACGCGCGGGATCAGCACGCGGCTAGCGCGAAGGCCCAGCCACACCGCCGGCAACAGTGCAACGCCGATCACGACTTCGTCCCAGCTCACCTCGCCTGCAAGGGAGCGGACGCTGAGGGTGATGCACACGCCGATGGCGAAGACCAGCCCGAGGTTGGCGCGCACCGTCGAGCCGGTATCGTTTCGGTAGAGAAGCGCGATGGGCGGTCCACCGATCGCCGACACCATCGCCATCGTTCCCGAGGCCACGCCCGCAAGAACCTCTCGCGCTGGGGTTCGTCGGAACGTGCCGTGGCTGACGACGATCCCTACACCTACGACGACCATCAAAGACATCAGGACGTCGAGCGCCGACGTGGCGAGGAGCTTGAGCAACGCGACCCCGAGAAGTGCGCCGGGCAGTCGGCCCACGAAAATCCAGAGCGTGCTTCGCACCTCGACCGCGTGCCGCTCACGCCAAACAATCGCCAGCGTCAGCGGGAACACGACCAGAAGCTGCGGCACGGGCGCAAACAACGGATTGAGCAGCGACAGAATCGGGACGCTCAGCAACGCGAAGCCAAATCCGACGGTGCTATGCAGGGCAGCAGCCACGAAGCTCACAGCGAACGCCGCGGCGAACTCCGGAGTCGTGATATGTGCTAGGGCTTCCATCGACGGTGCTAGGGTAGTCAGCGTCTGATCATGCGGCCAACCAAGACAAGTGACCCTTTGCAGAAGGCGGCGAGCCGTGTCCTGGGCGCGGCGACCAGCGCGCTCGACGTCGCAGTTCGAAATCTGGACAATGCGCGCCGGATCGCCAACTTCCTGCGAGGGCGGATGGAGCTCGAAGTCCGGGCGACCGATGTTTTCATCTCCAGCTATCCGCGCTCGGGAACCACGCTGACTCAGTGGATTCTGTATCTGCTGACGCACGACGAGCAGCCCGACCCAGCGCATCTCACGAAGGTGTCGCCCTGGTTCGAGCGCTCGCTCGCGATCGGCGAGCTCGCCGGCTCGGATCTAGAGCGATTCCCATCGCCGCGGGTGTTCAAGAGTCACCTGCCTCGACAGTGGCTCCCCGACGGAGCCCGGTACATCTACGTCGAGCGAGACGGCTTGGACGTGCTGGTCTCGTACTTTCATTTCTACCGCGCCTACCTCGGGTTCGAGGGAAGCCTCGATGAATTCCACCGGCGGTTCATGGATGGCCGCGTCCAGTACGGCTCTTGGTTCGAGCACGTGGCGGAATGGCGGGAGCGAGCATCGGATCCCGATGTATTGATCGTCCGCTACGAGGACATGCTGAGCGACCGCAAGGCCTCGATCGAGCGCATGGTCGAGTTCCTCGGCTGGGAGCGTGACGAGCGCTGGGTAGACAGGGCCGTCATCGAGAGCAGCTTCGACGCGATGAAACGACGCGAGTCGGTTTTCGACCACGCGACCGCGCTGCTGCTCGAGCGCGGTGTGAGCCCAGAGTCTTTTTTGCGGGCCGGCGAAAGTGGCCGCGGACCAAGCGAGCTGACCGACGCGCAGGTGCGTGAGATCAGGGAGCGAAGCTCGAAGGGGCGCCGGCTCGCGATTCGCGGGCTGCCCGCTTTCCTGCAGTAGCTGGCCCGTTCGACTCATCGACGATGAACTGGAGGAAGCTCTCGGGAGTGCCCGGATCATCTCCCGTGAGGTGATGATACGCGCGCGCGAGCTTTCCGATCAACCGACGATACCCGCGAGCTGCAGGAGACCCGGCGTCGCCGTAAAGCTTTCGGACCGCATTCTCCCTGGTGCCGAGGAGAAGTCGATCTTGGGGTTCACGGCAAAGATAAGGGCACGCGCGAGGGCGCTGCGGATTCAGTGTTCGACCGCCTATTGTGTAAGCGAACGTGACCTGGTCGCCAAAGCGGCTCCGATACAACTGGTCGAAATAGGTCTCGTCGTAGGTGCAGGCCGAGAGCGCCCAGCCAACTTTCACCCCGGCCCCGCGCGTGCGCATGATCTCGGTTTGAACGAGCTGCTGTGCGACGTAGCCGTTGTCGATCTCGAGCGCCTCTTGTTTGCGCTCCACCTCGGACGCAGGGGCCAACGAAGAAGAGCGGCGAATCTCAACCGGGAAGCCGAAACGGTCGACGAGTGCTTCTAACGGAGCTTGTGCGAGCGAAGCAGCACGGTGCACGTCGAGCCTCGGCACACCGGCATTGCAGGCGTTGCTGTCCGCGATGAGGATGGAGCTCTTTGCCAAGCCGAGCTGCCGGCGGACCATCTCTTGTGCGAAAACGAGAATCAAGACGTCGATCGGCAAGCCGCAGCTAGCGTCGTTCGCAGCAACGCCGACACCAAACCAAACCGAGGTGGCGGACGCCAGCGCATCCTGAGAGATCACTGGTTCGTACTGCCGCCGAGCGAAAAGCTCCTGACGGTTTGCAAGCGTTGCGAGGCGTTCCCCCAAAATTTCCATCCCTACTTGGTTGCTCGTCGCGCGTTTCGCCGCATGACCTGACCGGCACCCTAGCGGACATGGCTCGAGGTCGCAAAAGCTTTGAAGATGCCAAACAGTCCGCGCACTTACGCCATAAAGTTGGAGGGTTGGTTCGGGGACGGCATCCTGAAAGCTCCGGAGAGCCGCTTGAGAATCCTTGCCAGTTTTTTAACCCTCGTCTTCCTCGTCGTCTTCGCCGCCACCTTCGAGCCAAGCCACGCGCAGGACACACCGTGGAAGCGGCGAATCCGAAAGGGAGTGGTACTGAACGACTCTCCAGAGGTTCGGGCGCCGGGCCCGAGGGGGCCGCTCACGGCAGAAGAGATGCGCCGCTTGGGGTTGCGTCCGCGCGGCGGCGGCCTGGTCGACCTAACCTATTGGCCAGAGGAGCCTCCGTCCCCGGCGGGGGTGGCGCCCACCGACCTCGCGCAGGCGATGGCTCAACTGTGCCCCACTTCGACTGAAGCCGACGAGCTCGAGCGCTACGCCGAGGCCATCGTCCGCTACAGCTTGGAGTTCGATGTTGATCCTTGGCTTCTTGCAGCCCTCGTGTACGCGCAGAGCGACTGCACCGCGAGCATCGACAACAGCTATGGCACTGGACTCACGCTGATAAACCGAGGCATGCACGCGGGGAACATCCACGACGGCGCTTATCGATTCGGTGTGTGGACCCGGCAAGGCTGGACCCGAAAGGAGATCGACGTCAGCGCATTCGAGTTTCGTCGGAGCGTGTTGGCGACCCCGGAAGCGAATCTCTACTTCGCTGCGGCAATGTTGAACGTGTTCGGCCAGCAATGCCCGCAGATGGATAGGGCGTTCGACTCGGCACCTCACCGACATTCGGTGTCTCATTTCGTATGGGGTGACCGTGTCGGGGACAGCGCACCAGAGGACCGGATCCTCACCGCAAGGCGTCGTCTGTTGACCAACTACGCCCTACTCAACCGCCGCGGCAAAGGGCTCGGCGGAATCTCATTCGTCAGCCCGCTCGATGGCTATCCTCGAATCGCGATCAGCGGCCTGGGCGAGCCACGCGACCAGGGTCGGCGCCCGCATCGCGGCATCGACTTTGCATCCGAGCAGGGTGAGCCCGTGCGCTCGGTGGCTTCGGGCACGGTGACGTTCGCCGGTGTGGACTGGGAGCGGCGGGCACACATCCCGCTCGAACCGTGGGGCGCGGTGATCGTCCACGAGAGACACATGGGTCCGCGGGGCCTGTTCGTCGAAGTCGACCACGGCAACGGCGTCGTCTCACTGTACGCCCACCTCGCAAGCTACGACGTGCAGGTGGGGGACCGTGTCGAAGCGGGCCAGCGGCTCGGCGAAGTGGGACGCACCGGAATCAGGGACTCCGGGGCCCACTTGCACTTCGGCATGTTCCAAGATGGCGAGGTGCTGGATCCGCTAGAGCACCTGGCGGCATACGTGTTCCCGCCAAAGCTCACCAGACGCCGGCAGGCTGAGCTTGCGAAAGAGCACCGGCGCTCCCGCCGGCACCGACGCTCCCGCTACTGACCTGGGCAGATCCGTCGGACCGGCCACTGCTGGAAGATGGCACGCACCGCCTCACGGACTTTCGTCTCTACGTCGGGGCCTGTCGCCAGAACCGACTGCGCGAGACCCGCGAAGATCGGTGCCGCCTCCTCGTCCTGGCCGGGTGGTGGGCCGACGGGGATGAGCAGGCTTCCCACATCGTACTCGACATAGACAGGATACCAGGTCGCGCAGGCGTCCCAGTACCAGCCCCAGTAGCCCCACCACCAACCGCCTACGCACTGGTAGTAGTAACCGCCATCGGTCGACTGTCCGAGCCCGTTGGCAGCCCAAAGGTCAGGCTGGTTCTCGTCGGTAACATCTTCAGGCTCAATCAGAGTCATACAAACCGGTTCGGCCTGCATCGCCTCGATGATCAGCTCGTTGACCATGTCGTTGAACGCCATCTGTTCATCGTCCAGGTCCGGCAGGTCTTCTGGCGG
>CAXMRN010000019.1:0-10378 GCA_964195565.1 uncultured Polyangiaceae bacterium
TGCGTTCTTAATCCATTGGCTCCTGGTTCGAGTCCAGGATGGCCCACCAGCGAATACTGGGATGAGACGTCGATCGGAGTCCCCTCGTCATGCCCCGTTTCCGGGCGGAGGCCGCCATGGGTAGCGTTGGATTCCAGACCCCAAACAGGTCAGGGAGAGACTAGGAGGAGCCCTTGTACGATCTACCGACCTACTGGATTGCCATCTTGCTATTCATCGCGTTGCTCGTCGCAAACGCGATCGGCCACCGCCTGGGGTCGCGCCGCGATGTGGATCGCAGCGAGGGCCAAACGTCGCAAACGAATGCGACCGTGGCGTCTATGCTCGGTCTATTGGCTCTGCTGCTTGGCTTCACGTTCACTATGGCGCTGCAACGATTCGATGACCGCAGCGAAGCGGTACTTCAGGAAGCCAATGCAATCGGTACCGCGTATCTACGAACCCGTTTGCTCCCCGGGGATACGAGCCCAGCCGCGGAAGCGCTTTTCCGCGAGTACATCGAGCTTCGGATCGAGATGGGTCGCATAGACCTAACGCATCCCAATGTGCTGAACGCCGCCGACTCGACCGTAAAACAGATACAGCAGGCTCTCTGGTCACAGGGAGTTCGAGCGGCCGAACTCGATCCCTCCCCTACCAGGACGGGCCTGTTCGTCCAGGCACTGAATGAGACGATTGACCAATACGGTGTCAGGGCCGTTGCTCTAGAAAAGCACATCCCCGAGTTCGTGCTCTACTTGTTGTTCGCTATCACCATCATGGCTGAGGGTGTCTTGGGCTATGCAGGTGGTCTTTCGAGCTCGCGGCCGATTGTTGCGATCCTGTCTTTCTCGACCCTGATCGTGCTCGTCATCTTTCTGGTCATCGACCTCGACCGACCAAGGCGAGGGTTCGTCGAAGTGAGCCAATCGAGCCTCCGAGATCTGACTTCGCTGTTTGACGAGCACGCCAGACCTTCGGACGGCTCACCGAGGGCCATTCCATCAACCAACGAGCACCCGTGAGCACCGGGAAAAAGGCGCGACCCAGACCGGCGTCGAGACGCTCCGGTAGCGGCCGCAACGCGTTCCAACAAGTTGGCGAATTCACTCGGTGCGGCTTCGACCGCTGCAATGGATGCCGGAGGTACTGATCGCATGGTAGCGCCTAGGGTTCTAACTGTATCTCTTGGCCGCCAAGACGGCGTGAGACATACTCCCGTGCATGAGGGAAGTCATGAAGCGTGTTTCATTCGGCGCCTTGCTCGCTTGCGCTCTGGCCACAGTGGCAAGCGTGCTCGCCCAGGTGCCGCCGCCCAAGGATGCCGAGGCGGTGCTGTCGAAGTCCTACACGGGCCAGTCGTACTCGCCCTACGCCGGGCGTGGCTTTCCGAGCCGGCCGTTCTTTGGCGACACGCATCTGCACACCGACCTCTCGATGGACGCCGGCGCGTTTGGAAACCGGCTCGGCCTCGACGAAGGGTATCGTTTCGCTCGCGGGGACGAAGTCGTCTCGACCAATGGGACGCCGGCGCGATTGTCCCGCCCGCTCGATTTCCTGGTGATTGCCGACCACTCGGACAACATGGGCTTCTTTCCCGACCTCCTCGAGGGTCAGCAAAACATCATCTCGGACCCGAAGGGACGTGACTGGTACGAGCGCATCAAGGCCGGCGAGGGTGTCGGCGTCGCGCTCGAACTCATCGGATTGTTCTCGCAGGGCAAGTTCCCCCCCGCGCTGGTCTACAAGCCCGACTCCGCCCCCTACAAGAGCGCCTGGGCCAAGACGGTGGATGCCGCGCAGCGCTTCAACGACCCCGGTCACTTCACGGCGTTCATCGGGTACGAGTGGACCTCACTCGTCACCGGCAACAACATGCATCGCGTCGTCATCTACCGCGACGGCGCCAGCAAGGCCGGCCAGATGGTGCCCTTCACGACGATTCCGCCAGGGGGCAGCACCAACCCGCGCGACCTCTGGAAATGGCTGACCGAGTACGAGAAGAGGACGGGCGGAGACGTCCTAGCGATTGCCCACAACGGAAACCTCGCCAACGGAATCATGTTTCCGCTCACAGCACAGTACGACGGCAAGCGACTCGACCAAACCTACGTGCAGGAGCGTGCGCGATGGGAGCCACTGTACGAGGCCACGCAGATCAAGGGTGACGGTGAAACTCATCCGTTTCTCTCACCCGACGACGAGTTCGCGGACTACGAGACCTGGGCCATCGGAAACCTCGATGTGTCCGAGGCCAAAACCAACGACATGCTTCCCGGTGAGTACGCGCGCGAGGCGCTCAAGCGTGGTTTGGCGATCGAGGCGAAGCTCGGCACCAACCCCTACAAGTTCGGCATGATCGGCTCCACCGATAGTCACACCTCGCTGTCTACCTCGGAAGAAGACAACTTCTTCGGCAAGCACACCGGCGCCGAGCCTTCTCCCGAGCGCATGAAGCACCCAATCATAGAAACCGACGCAGGCTCCATCATGGGCTGGCAGCAAGTCGCCTCGGGGCTGGCCGCGGTCTGGGCCAAGGAGAACACGCGCGAATCCCTGTTCGACGCCATGACCCGCAAGGAAACCTACGCGACCACCGGCAGCCGCATGATGGTGCGCTTCTTTGGTGGCTGGGACTACAGCGCCAAAGACTTGAACAGCCGACAACCGGCCTTCGCCGGCTACGCCAAGGGCGTTCCGATGGGCGGCGATCTGACGGCGGCTCCCAAGAACAAGCCACCGACCTTCATGGTCTACGCCGTTCGAGATCCCATCGGGGCCAACCTGGATCGAATCCAGATCATCAAAGGCTGGCTCGAAGGCGGGAAGACCAAAGAGAAGGTCTACGACGTCGCCTGGTCCGATGCGCGCAAGCAGGGCGCTGACGGAAAAGTGCCTCCGGTGGGCAACACCGTCGATGTGAAGAGCGCATCGTGGACCAACACCATTGGCGCGCCTGAGCTCGCCGTGGTCTGGACCGACCCCGACTTCGATCCGAAGCAGCGCGCCTTCTACTACGCGCGTGTCATCGAGATCCCGACACCTCGCTGGTCGACCTACGACGCCTTCCGATTCGGTGTCGACCTGCCGGAAGGCGCGCCGACTTCAACGCAGGAGCGGGCCTACACCTCACCGATTTGGTACACGCCGGCCCAGGCGCCAAGCAGCGGAAAGAAGCGCCGACGAAAGAAGAAGTGAACGCGACGGAGCGAGCAAGTTGCCCGCTCGTCGCGATATCCACAAAGACCTTCTGGTGGCTGGCGTCGTCAGCTTTAAAGCGGGCGGACGTTCCCCGCGCAGACAGGGCCTTTGTGCGTACTGTCTGCTCATCCCTACGGCTTCCTTCGCTGATTGAGATCTACTACGGCATTCGCGGCTTCCGGCAGCGCAAGCATCCGACCAGCGGCTTCATGCGCGACCCTGGCCGCCTCGATGTCGCCAGCTCGGGCAAGGGCGCTCGCGTGGGCGTAGAGTGCCGCGATCAACGTCCCTCGCGAAAAGGCAGGAAGGGGTTTTGAAAAGGCATCAGGGGTCTGATCGGTTGCGATCGGGCATTGTGCCTCGCCCGTATTCTCACGGTTTGTGACGGATGGCGACCCCTTGCTCGGATTCTTAATCCATTGGCTCCTGGTTCGAGTCCAGGATGGCCCACCAACGAATACCGGGATGAAACGTCGATCGGCGTCCCTTCGTCCATCGATGAACTGCTCGTGGATGATCAGATGCTCGATATGGTGCTGGGTCTGAGTATCTTGCACCTGTTGGAGAACAAGGCCGAGGTGATGGCGAAGGTTCATCGCATGCTGAAACCGGGCGGCGTGTTTGTCACCAGTACCGCGTGCCTTGGCGACACAATGAAGTTCTTCAAAGTCATCGGACCGATTGGAAGATTTCTCAGGCTCATTCCGTTGGTCAGAGTCTTCACCGAGCAGGAACTCATAGACAGTTTCACAGCCGCCGGATTCGACATTGACTACCAATGGCGACCCGACAAAGGCCAGGCGGTGTTTGTCGTGGCGAAGAAGCCTCGCCAGGACGCGCGCTCAACCTTGGCGCCTGGCGGACGCGATGTATGCGTCCAGATTCCCAAGGGCAGTCGTCCACAACTTCTGTAAATGCCGATCAAGAAAGGGCGACGCTAGACGCAAGAGCAGGCGTCGATCCGTCGCAAGGGTCCAACGCGCAAGCGTTCCTGTGCCGTCGCTCTCTAGCTCAGTGGTCTCCATCTGCGCCTTCGCGATGGGCAAGCTACAACGGTCGATGCGATACACCCAGAGATGTGGCGCCTCCCACGCGAGCATCGTTTCTTCGTACGTCGCGCCGCTCACGACAGAGCGCCGCTTGGCGCCCACACCGTGTGGAGGGGGGCTCGAGTAATCAGCACGCTCAACCCCAGGAAACCAATCCGCCCAAGTCGTCGCATCGGCGACGGCCCTCCAGACGTCATCGATGCCCGCCCTGAGCCTTCCTTCGCAGATGTACGTCTTTTCCGCTGTCTCCGAGAAAGCTAAATCAACAGGTCTGAGATCGAAGCGCGACATGCCCGGCTAGATTCGCACACATCAACTCTACTCGACCACGACCTCGTAACGGGCGCGCAACTCGTCCATCGCCGCAGCCAGGCGCTTTTCTCGTTGGCTCGATTGGTACACGGCCGCGACACGCGCACGGATTTCCTCAAGTGGCGGAACCTCGGGCGGCGCGCGCTTCGATAAGCAGAAGATGAGCGCCGAACGGAGTCTCGACAGGGTTGGACCACGCTTCCTCGGGCAAACTCTCAGCAACCTGAGCAAACGCGTGCCCAAACGGGTCACCAGCACGGAGCCAGTCTTATCGACGACTGCTCTCTTAGCCCATTGGGCTCATGTTGAGGGCCCAATGGCGCGGTACTAGATATTATGTCGCGTGGGGCGTCGCGGAGAGAGGGTCTTTGTTTCGGCTATGCTCGTCGCACTAATCGCGTGACAAGGCGGGCACCATTCGGCGCCCCAGTACAGGTAGATCGGTTTGCCAGATTCCTGCGCGGCGGCAAACGCCTCGTCTACGCTGCCGTCGAACCAGCCAATGCCGTCAACAGGATCGGTTTCGATAACGGCGTTTTCAGCAGAAACTGCAGGTTCGGTGCTTTGTTCTTGTGTAGCGTCCTGTTCCGTACTGCACGCGCTCATAACCATCGCGAGCAGCAGCATGCAAATTAGCCGGTTCATTGTTACGTCCCCAATTGGCTGAACATGCAACATACACAATAGGTCGCCCGTCAAAAAGCAAAAGCGACGCTAGATGACGCTCGCTAGCTGGCGGGAAAACCCATTGCCGCGTGTGACCCGTAGGCTCTCCAGAGTCAGCCAGTCCTTCAATGCGTGTAGCTCGGTTGCCAGACGCTGACAGTAAGAGTCGCGGTCGGAACCTTCCTCCCCATGCGCGTGCAAAACCAGCAATTGCCGAGCATGTCGGTCGGCTTTGAGATCGACCCGCGCCACTATGCGGTCGCCGACCCGAAACGGCAGCACGTAGTAACCCCAGCGCCGTTTGGCGGCCGGCACATAGATTTCAATGCGGTAATGAAAATCGAAGAGTCGCTCGGCACGGGGTCGAAACCACACGACCGGATCAAACGGTGACAATAGTGATGCACCTTTGATTTGCCGCGGAAAGCGTGCAGATGACGACAAATAGCCAGGTTCATCCCAGCCCTCGACTCGCACTTCGATCAAGCTGTGGTCATCAGCAAGATCCTGTAGCAGTGGTGCCACGTCCCGAGGAACCATACGATAATAATCAGCGATGTCGCGCAGCGTTGCCACGCCAAATGCCGCGGCGGCTTTGCGTAACAGCTCCCGATGCGCGTCCTCTCGAGATACGGATTGCGACAGATGTTTCGCCGCCAGAATACGCTCGGGAAAATCGAAGACTCGTTGGAAATTTGGCAGTCGCTTGCGCACCAGCAGGGAACCTCGCGCGAAGTGATACTCAAGCGCCCATCTCGGAATGGACCGATGCCAGTCGCCGGGTTTGCGTTTCGGTCCGACCGCTGGCGGTAGGTCGCCTGCCGTTACAGCCCCATCGCGTTGTACCTGCTTTAAGACATTGTCGAGATAGCGTTTGCGATTTCGCAGCGTCCTGAGCGGGTTGTTTTTGTGCATCTCGAACGACTGTCGCCGGGACTCAAGCAGTGACCAGCTACTAGCCGGCAGCAAGGAGGCCTCGTGAGCCCATTGTTCAATGCATTCGCCTTTGTCGTAGAAATACCGCTCGAGTTGTTGCCTGTCGTAGGCACCGAGCCGCGACCAGAGCACCAGAAAATGTGCCGGCATGAGCACATTGACGTAATCAAGCTGCAGCAGGCCCAGTGTTTCGATGGTGCGACGAAAATGACGAATGTCCGGTTTCCCGGACGGGCGATCCAGAGCAAACCCCTGCGCAGCAAGCGCAACTCGCCGTGCCTCTGCGGCTGACAATTGGACGCGTCGCATCAGTGGCCCCGGCCTCTTAGCTGTCGTAGAGCCCATCGGCCATTCGTCCGGCAGCCACGGACAGACGCCGATCCAGCGTCGACGAATACTCGGTCGAGTGAACAGTATCGAGCAGATGCCATTCGCTCTCTTAGCCCATCGGGAGGACGATGAGCGCCGAATTTCGCGGTACTAGATGTCATGTCGCGTAGGGCGCGAGCTGAAAGGGCGTTTGTACCGACTATCAGCTGACTCGACGTATCGACTTCGCACTTTTCATGGTGGAGGCGCTGACCAACGACGAGCTGGTACGGGAAGCGCCGGCTATCGTAGGTCGCCAGACTCGTTCGGCGCTGGCCCACGCGGATGGGTGCTAGGTCCCGCGCTAGTGAATGGTCTCGAGTTGTTGAGTGATTGAAATCCCCATCCGCTCGATATCCGAGAGCAGCTGGACGGGGTCACAACAGAGTCCCATGAGGTGGATGCCAGGTTGGAACTCACCTTGAAGCATCTGCTTGATCATTGCGACGGTCGGGACAGCCGTCAGGACGTAGGCATCTTCGTGGAACATGGAGAGCCGAAAGTGGGCCGGCCGATCGTCGCATTGGCCATCAGCATCGACCTGCACGACCGTGCCGTAGGGTGGCCGAGCGAACGTCCTCGTGGACCAGCTCAGCAGATGCCCCAGCCACGATGCGGTTCGCCGAGGCGCGACGTTGGAGCTGAGCATCATCAGCGGCGTAACGAGATAGTCGGCGACCCAATTGAAACCCGCAACGAAGAAACCGGTATTCCTCAAGTCCGGCAACAGCTCGGGCAGGCGGCGCAATTCTGGCATCTCTACTGGATAGGCGCGGAGCTTGCCGAAACCATACTCGAACTCGACCATCGGATAGGCCGCATAGTCCAGCTTCTGCCAGCGGCCGTCTTTGTACATCTCGCTCTTGTAGTCACGGAACGACTCGACGAGCTCAGTGACTCCCGAGGTGAAGGGCACGCCGCCCTCGTCACGGATCACGCTTCCGACGATGGCGCTGTGGATTGTATCCATTTGCCGTGACGCATGGCGCACGAGCGCCGCGAGGATTCCCGGATGAAACCCCGCCTGAATGACGAAGCGGCAACCTGCGCGTTCGATCTTCGCTCGAAGCTCGGTCGGCGGATTCAGCAGTTCGTTGGTCATCTGCATGTCGATCCAGTCAGCTCGTCGTTCGAGGCAGGCCTGGATCATCAAAGCGTTGTGCCGTCCGGTGCCCGTGGCGTTCACGAGCAAATCAAAGTCGGTGAGGGCGGCGACATCGATGTTGGCTGCGTCGAGCTCGAGCAACTCCGTTCGACGCGAGAGATCGACCGCACGAAGGCTCGACTGTAGGTCACCGAGCTTGGTTCTGTCTCGGCCGGACAGGATTACGGTCGCGTCGGTACTCGTCAGCAAATACTTGGCCAGTTGGCGACCCGCATAGCCCGTCGCTCCGACCAGCAGAATTCGTTTCGGCGACTCCTCGTGCATCGTTGCGTTCCCTTGGGTGCAATCAGCACCTCCGATCCTACCAGCTCATCACCCTGGCGCCGGTTCTGAAACGATTTCGCGTGGCGTGAAAAATCTGCGCGAAACCTTGGACTCGTGCAACGCCCGTCGTTCCGCTGGAAGTGGGCGCCGACGGGTTCCCGTATGGAACAGGTCTTGCACAACTTTGGAGACGGCGGGAGGAAGTGCCATGACAAGTCCAATCCATCAGTTCGTATCCAAACTGACCGAGAGCAAGCTGTTCGGCCGAGTGGTCGAGTCCCTACCGACCGAAGTCCGCGACGCCCTCGAGGATCTCGCAGCCAATGACAAACCCACTTTGGTTCGGAGCGAGCCGCTTGCTGAGGGAGAGACGCTCCGCGGCGTTGCGGTCTTCCTGGGGGAAGTCCAGCGCGGGGCTGCACTTCGTGGGGTCAATCTGATGAAGGGCACCGTCACAGGCGGAACGGTGCGAGGGTGCAACGTGGGTATGGTCGACCTCGCGGATGGGGACGTCCGCGGCGTGAACCTGCTCATCGGGGATGTCCGCGGCGGCGTCCTGCGCGGTATCAACGTGCTGACCGGCGATGTGCATGGCGGCTCCATCGAGGGGGCGAACGCGCTCGTCGGAAACCTACGGGGAGGCGTCGTCACGAAGACCAACCTGTTCATCGGGGACGTCCGTGGTGGAAGACTCGATGTCAATGTTCTCCTCGGAAACGTCTACGATGGCGAGGTGTCGGCGAAGATCCATGTGGGCGAAGTCATGGGTGGCTCCATGGAGTCGGATCGAAGCCTGCTCGCGGGCTCGGCGGCTAGGGAGGGAGGCGCACGACCATGACCGAAGAGCACCCGAACATCTCTCTGTTCAAGCAACTAGACCTCCGCAACCTGGGCGAGGCCTCGGACCTCTTCGCGGAAGACTTCGTCTGGCACTACTTCAATTCCCACCTGCCGGATCTCGAGGGTGACTATGTCGGTCTAGGGGGCCTTCAGGCCTTCTTCGAGAAGCTAGGCGGGGTCACCGGCGGGACCTTCGAGGTCGAGCGGATCTCCATCACGCCCTACGGAGATGAGCTGGTCGTGACGCACGTCAGGAATAGGTTGGTAGTTGGAGGCGCGCCGATCGAGGTCGACGCGGTCGTCGTCTGGCGCATCGTTGGCGGCCAGATTGCGGAGGCCTGGGACATTCCGGCTGTTCATACGGCGCGCCCGCAGACGCGAACGGAGGCAGGCGTCGAGCGACCCGAGGACGGGGGTTGAGATGACTGCGCATGACATCGTGCTTCATGGCGCTCAGCAGCCCGTCGATAACGTGCTACGCGGGTGCGTGAAGTTAACGCGCTGACCCTGCTCAGCGGGGGCCGCTTCCATTTCTCGCGGTGACCCGATAGAAGGGACGCGTAGAACCGATGACTGCACCTAGTCTCGACACCAGCTTGACGGAGCTCGTTCCGGGCCGGATCTGGCTCAAGAAGTACTCGGTTCACTACGCGGGCGCTGACTTCTTCGCGCGGGCGACGTTCATCCGATTGAATGACGGCGGCGTTCTCGTGCACTCGCCATGCCCCATCGACGACGCATTGGTCGAGCAGGTCCGAGAGATTGGACCGGTCGCGCACATCGTCGCTCCTGGCAGCTACCACTACTTCTACGTGAGCGCGTGGCAGGAGGCGTTTCCGGAAGCAACGACGTGGATCTGCCCCGGAATCGAGCGCAAGTGCCCCGACCTCGAGTTCGACTGGTTTCTTTCCGACCACGCGCCCGACACCTGGGCCGAGCAGCTCGATCAGACCCTGGTGCGTGGCAATCGTTTCATTTGGGAAGTCGCGTTCTTCGACCGGCCCTCGAAGACCCTCGTCCTCACCGATTTGATTGAGAACATCGGCGACCACACCGAAGGCACCGACTGGGTCCTGAAGCTCTGGTGGAAGGCGGTCATGCACATGTGGGACAAGCCAAAGCCGGCGCCCGAGTATCAAATGGGTTGGAAAGACAAGGCTGCGGCGAAGCGATCGTTAGAGCGGATCTTGCAGTGGGACTTCGACCGCATCGTCATCGCGCACGGCGACAACATCGAAGCAGACGCAAAGGCGATCGCTCGGCAAGCCTGGGCCAAGCCACTCTCGTTCGAACGCCGCTAGACCGTTAGGCGCCCGACAGAGATCTGACCGAGGTTGAGCAGAAAGGCGAGATGTCACGCAACGTCTGCGGCCCTTTGGTCGATAAGGGCGGCTTCGGTTTCGTCCCCCCCCCCCCGCGAAGTCCGGTCCGATCGCTTGTGCTGCGAGACGCCCTGAAAGCAGGGTGGGGCTTGGCCCTCCGGGCACGGCGTGTCATTGCACACTCCGAGAGGCCCATCGGGCATTCGGCATTGGGCATAGCGTTCGACGCAAGCCGTCGGAGGGGCGGGCGATCTCTCCGTGCTCGTCGGGCAGCC
>CAXMRN010000020.1:0-4661 GCA_964195565.1 uncultured Polyangiaceae bacterium
GGGTCGTCCCACTTCGGCTGGGAGATCATGCCAACGCGGTAGCCGCGACCTTCGAGGAAGCGACCGATGAGGGCGCCGCCAAAGGCCGGGTGGTCGACGTAAGCATCCCCGTTGACGAGGAGGACGTCGAGCTGGTCCCAGCCGCGCGCGTTCATCTCCTCTCGGGTCGTGGGCAGATAGGCCGCCGCCTCCGGCCGAGCCGGACCCCGAGAGCCTTTTCGCGATAGGGGCACCAGCGCCATCCCGCACCTTGCCCATACGGGACGGGTCGCGCAAACGTAGGCTCATGAAGGGTAAGGATCCTCGCCACAAAGCCGGAGACCGGGCGACCCTCGAGGTCGAGTCGCTGCTGTCGACAGGCGAAGGCATCGCAGGGCGCGTGCGGATCTCGGGGGCATTTCCTGAGGAACGGGTCGTCGTGCGCGTCGATCACGTGGGCAAACACGCCAGCTTCGCGACGGCGGTGGAACTGGAACGCGGTCGCTCCGGACGGCGCGTGCCCCCTTGCCTGCGTCATCGCGACGTCGGGCGGGGAAAGTGTACAGGGTGCGCCCTAATGGCCCTCGAAGAGGACGACCAGGGAACCGTCCTCCGCGAGATGCTGCTCACGCAGCACGGACTCGAGGTCGACGAAGTGGTCGCGGCGCCGAAATCGCTCGGGTATCGGTGGAGCGCGAAGCGCGTTGCATTTGGTGGGCCAGGTCGATTGCGACTTGGGAGCTTCGTGCGTGGCACGCACCAACCAGCCGACATGCGTGGCTGCCTCGTCGACCATCCGCTCATCGCCGCGGCGGCAGATGAGATCGCCGACGCCGCATGCGACCTAGGCATCGCCGCGCACAACGACGAACGCGGGAGCCTCGGGCTTCGTGCGGTCTGGTTGCGTACCAACGGCGCACAGGTGCTCGCTACGCTCGTGACGAGTGAAGCGGACGAGAGCGAGGTGCGGCGTCTGAGCGCACGGCTCACGCGCTGCGACGGCGTCGCGTGTAGCTTTCATCGTGAAGACGGCAACGTGTTGCGGGGAGCGAAGGCGACCGTGCTTCGGGGAATCAGAACGCTCGATGTGAACGGTACGTCGGTCGGCCCGCTCGGTTTCCTGCAACCGAACCCGGAGGTCGCGGACCAGATGTACGACCATCTCGTCGACGGGATCGGCGGCGGGCGCGTCTTCGACCTCTACGCTGGGTCCGGCGCGACGACCCGTCGGCTCAAGGCCGTTGCCGCTAAGGTGGTGCCCTGTGAGTCGCATCCCGAAGGCGCGGGCAACCTCGGCATCAAAGCAGAGACCGCCGAGGACTTTCTCGGGCGCCAAACGGAGGCGCCGGACGCCGTGGTCGCCAACCCGCCGCGCAAGGGCCTCGGCTCCACCGTGGCCAACGAGCTTCTTCGACTAGGCCCGGCCCGCATTCACGTGATGGCATGCGGACCGGCCGGCCTTGCGACTGACATCAAAGCACTTGCCGGAAGCTACCGGCTGCAGAGCCTGCACGCGTACGACACGCTTCCGCAGACACCGCACGTCGAGCTGATCGCGAAGTTCGTTCGGATCGCGGACCCCTCGTCCTAGGGTCAATTCTTCAAGCGACCGAGTCCGTCGTGTGCCCGGCGCGAAACTCCATGGGCGCGGCACCGAAATGCTCGCGGAACGTGTGGGAGAAGTGGCTGCGGCTCGAGAAGCCCACTTTGGTCGCCACCTCGTCCACGGAGAGATCGTCTCGGCATAGGAGCTGTGCCGCGCGCCGGAGCCGGACATCGCGCAGGTAGTCCATGGGCGGGTGGCTGAAGCAGTCCGCAAACCGACGTGCGAAAGAAGATCGGCTCATGTGAGCAACGGACGCAAGCGATTCGACGGTGTGGTGCTGCTCCGGGTGCTCGAGCATCGCATCGATGACGCCCGCCAACTGCGGGTCTTCGAGCGCCGACAACCACGGCAACACACCTTGCGCCTCGTCGCTCACGCGTCTCAGCACGAGGATCAGGCATTGGTTCATCAGCGCCGTCATCATCGCGTGGCTGGCGGCGCCGGACTTTCGGTACTCGGAGACGAGCGCCTCGAACGTGGTGCGCATTTGCGGCGAGTCTTTGAAGTCGAGGACGATGGCTTTTTGCAGATGGTCGAAGAGGCCGAGACCTTCTCCGTAGGTCACTTGAATACGGCCGCAGGCGATCGTGAGGTTGACGTCGTCGAGGGGGCCGGCGGTGAAGTCACACAAGGGTCCGTCCGCTCCTTGATCCTCCACGCCGGTTTCGTGCTCCACGTCTGACCCGCACTCGATGGCGTGCTTGGTGTTCGGGGGCATGACGGCGAGCACGTTGGCCCCGAGCGGAAGGGTTTCCCCGGTGTCGAGGCGAAGCCCGCCGCCGCCTCGCAGCGTGTAGTGGAACGTCACCCAGTCGCGGCAGGGAAGCCGCAACCGCCAGCCGTCCGCCAACCGGCAGGTCGCGAAGGGGTCCACCGTGAGAACCAGGTTCTCGAATAGGCGTTCGAGGATCACCCGCCAATCCTCTACCTCTCACGGGTTTCCGTCAATGAGCTCTGAATTGGGCGTCTTTGGGACGATCCAGCACGCCATCGGGACCCATTCGCACCCGGTCTTTGACAGCCTGATCCTTGTGATTGGAGCGAAAGGAGACCCCATGGAAAATAGACAAGACATCAGCGGCGCTCCGCTCTTCTACGAGGGCGCCGTCGGATGGGCGCACGTCGAAGCCCATCGTCTACTGGACGCGGACCGGCCCGAAGAGGGGTATCGCGTGCTGGGCGCGTGGCTCGCTACGCATGAGGGCGTCGGTAGCGATTGGGTTCATGTGCAGTGGCACATGGCCGTCTTCGAGATCGCCACGGGACACTGGACCTCGGCCTTCGGGCGCTTCACGCAACACATCTTGCCCAGTGTCTCCGCGGGGGAGGCGTACACCGACGCGCCTTCGCTGGTCTGGCGACTTTCGCTCACGAGCCCGAACGGAGTCGAGATTCCATGGGAGCCTGTTCGCGAGGCCGCTATCAAAGGACTGAGCGAGCACTCCGCTCCGTATGTGGAGTTGCATCACCTGCTCGCCCTTGCGGGTGCCGGGGACGCATCCTCCATTCGATGCTGGCGGAGCGAGTGGAAGAGTGAAGCTTCGTCACTTTCCGGTCACGTCCTACACCGCATGGCCGAAGGCCTGAATGCCTTCGCCGCGCTAGATTTCTCTCGAGCGGCCGTCCTCTTGGCTGCGACAGCGCCCCGGGTCTCGCGACTCGGGGGCAGTCGTGCCCAGAACCAGCTGTTTGAGCTCATCTCTCAGGAGGCGCGTTCGCAGGCGGAAGGCACTTCGGCCTTTGCACTGCGGCGCGCGGCGTGAGGGTGCAGTGCCTTTCTTCGTCACGTTTCGCCCGCCTAACCGTATGCGGAACGCCCCGACGACGAGAGGTTGCAACGTTAGAAGGGAATCCATCATGAAAAGCAATCGAATCGGGTCCGTAGTGGCGCCGTTCCTGTTCCTCGTGCTCGCATCGACGGCGTTTGCCGGCCTGCCGGACCCGGGGATGCAGGTCGACGCCAAGACGGCGCTCGTCATCACCGACCCTCAGAACGACTTCTTGAGTCCGAAGGGCGCGACTTGGGGTGTCGTCGGCGAGAGCGTCACGGCGAATAACACCGTGCCGAACATCGAAACGCTGTTCAAGACCGCCAAGGCGCACAGCATTCCTGTCTTCATCTCGCCTCACTACTACTACCCGACCGACAGCGAATGGCAGTTCGGTGGGGCCGTCGAGACGATGATGCACGGCATCCATATGTTCGACCGAAAGGGCGCGTTGAGTCTGAAGGGCTTCAACAACTCCGGTGCGGACTGGCTCGCCCGCTACAAGAAGTACATCTACGACGGCAAGACCGTGGTGGCGAGCCCGCACAAGGTGTACGGGCCCGAGAGCAACGACTTGGCGCTGCAGCTCCGCAAGCGGGGCATCGAACGCGTCATCCTGGCCGGCATGTCGGCGAACCTTTGTGTCGAGTCGCACCTTCGGGAGCTCCTCGAGCAGGGCTTCGAAGTGGCGGTAGTCAAGGATGCGACCGCTGCGGCGATCGTGCCCGAAGGTGATGGTTACGCAGCTGCACTCACGAACTTCAGGTTCCTCGCGAGCGCGGTCTGGACAACTGATGAGGCAAAGGCGGCCATGCAAAAAGCCGTGGCCAGTAAGTAAAGGGAGGCAGACATGGAAACACAAATCGTAGCCGGTATGGATCTCGAGAAGCTCGAGGCGTTCCGAACAGAAATCCGAGAGAGTCCTGTCGTTTTGGGACTCACCGCGCACAGCGTCTGGGAGGGTCACTCCGGGCGCAGTACCGTGCACATTGGGCCGTATGACCTGAGTGGAAAGCACATCGACCGCGAGACGCGGCACTACACCGTTTCGTACGGCGCATGGAAGGAAGTCGAGGAGGCTATCGGCTTTGTCGGGCCGACCGATCGTGCAGAGCCCGTCGAGATGGCGCTCGGCGCGGTGGCGGCATGCCTTTGCAACAGCATCGCGCTGAACGCGCCACGCCACGGGATCAAGCTCGAAGGCCTAGAGGTCAACGTACACGCCGACGTCGACCCGAGCGTGTTGTTCGAGGTCAAAGGTCCCGAGTCGCACACGTCCTGCATGCCGAAGATCACCACCGAGGTGA
>CAXMRN010000021.1:0-10463 GCA_964195565.1 uncultured Polyangiaceae bacterium
CCAGGGGACGAAGAAAACGGCCGTGAACGACACCTCCAACAGGAGCGTGTCCCACTGAAACGACATGAAGGGCCAGCCGAGAGCGACGAACGAGAGATACGCAAACCAAGACACGAGGAGCGCGAGCTTCGGTACGAAGCCGGCCAACAACGCGACCGACGCAGCGACCCCCACAACCCAAGTTCCGGTGATTGCGGCGTCGCTGCTCGCCCACCAAAACACGCTCGGGTGTTGCCAAAAACTGTGCTGCGCGCTCTTCGCCGCGTCGACGAACATCGCGATCGGCATCACACCGTCCGCCCCGAACAGCCCGTCAGCCTGGACGCCGAGCGACACGAAGGCGATCAAAAGAACCGCCCCCAGTGCACGCGCAAAGAGCCAAGAAGAGACAGCGAAGCTGCGGTCGTCGGGAGCGGTGGACACCGAAGCCGTGCTTATCACAGTGCCAGCATCAGTGTCAGTGACAGCGCCAGTGTCAGTGACAGCGCCAGCGCGACGGGGCTAGTCGGATACTCCTAGGTCGTCGCCGACGCGGGGGGGGCCGGCTCGGTCCCAGCAGTCGACGCAGAAGGCGACCCACTCGCAGCCGGGGACGGGATGGACATGCATATGGGTCCCGCAGGCCGCACAGAAGAACAGGCCCTCTTCCTCGCCCGCGTGGAAGCCCGCCCTCAACAAGTCGCCGCGGGTGGCGATGCCCCAGCCAGCGTCGCCGCCCCGAACAATGAGCGCGCCCACACCCTTTTGGCACATCTGGAGGCTCGCGCGCTCGGCGGTTTCGTATGCGCCGATAGTGATCGGCCGCGTCATGTAGAAGCTGACTGGCCGCCGCGGGAACGCATCTGCGAGGTCACAGCGAACGCAGACCACGCCGACCGGAAAACGCCCCTCGGTCACCACGAGGTGTTGGACCCCAAAGGCTGAGGCGACTCGAAAGGCCTCGGAAACGGGAACGTCCGGTGTGATCGTCACCGGCTTGTCACTCATTACATCAGCAACACGCATGCGACCCCCGTGGAACAAGAACAGAAGTCGACACTACCAGGTTCGGAGCGTTTCTTCTATCCCCAGCAACGGACGTGAAACTCTGAACTAAAACCAAATTTTGAGTGCTAAGGACACGCTTCGATGGAGACGCCGATACAAGCCCCATCGCCCGCGGGGCGACCACCGCTGTTGTCGCGTGAGTTCCTGCTGCTCCTCGCGTCGGTGTCGTTCTTTGGGTTCTCTTGGTCGTTCTATTTAATTCTGCCGAAGTTCTTCGCGACCGAACTCGGCATGGACGCCGCCGGAATCGGTCGTGCAGTCGCGGTCGAAGGGCTCACGGCAGTCGCGATCACGCCGCTCGTCGGCTGGTTGGTCGACCGCTACGGCCGCCAACCGTGGCTGGTGTTCGGAAACATGATGCTCGCGCTCACCGGGGTACTCTACGTGTTCGTCGACCACGAAGGCCCCCTTCTCTACCTCGCGCAGATGTGTTGGGGCGTCGGGATGGTGATGGGTTTCAATGCCGCCGGCACGATGACCGCCGACATCGCACCGAGCGATCGGATGGCGCAGGCACTCGGCCTGTTCGGCGCCGCGAACCTCGGAATGAACGCAGTCTCGCCGACGATCGGAGAGATCCTCGCCGACGCGAGAGGCTGGCAGAGCGTCTTCGTCGCGAGTGCGACCGCTGGCTTGCTCGCCGCGCTCCTGAGCACGCGCTTGAAAGAGCCGCCCCGGCACCAGCCCCAAGAGCATGAACCGCGTCGTCCGATCTTTGGACGGCCGCTGCTGCAGACCTATGGCGCCACGTTCCTGATGACCGCCGCGTTCACGGCGCTGTTCACACTACACCAACCGTTTGCGCTCGAGTTCGGCGTGACCGAGCTGCGCAGCTTCTTCATCGGTTTCGCGCTTGTCGCCCTCTCGGTACGTCTCGCGGGAGGGGGCCTCATCGACCGCTTCGGCGTACTGCGCTCCGCAGTGGTTGCGTTGTGCATGTACTCTGTGGTGCCCCCGATGCTCGGGATTCTTGGGCCCGATCACCTGTTCGCGATCGGGGCGATGATGGGCCTCGGTCATGGTATCGCCTACCCCGCGGTGACCGCACTCGCGATCGAGCGGGCGGACGCGGTCTCCCGAGGGATGGTCGTGTCGATCATCCACGGCGCATTTAACGGAGGACACGCATTTTTTGCGTATGCGCTCGGTGGAATCGCGGCCGCCTGGAGCTACGACGTGGCGTTTTGGACGGCGGGCGCGGTGACGTTGACCGGGGCACTCCTGTTGAGCCTGGGTCGTCGGGGTAAAGTGCCTTAACCACCGAACCGCACGCCCCGATTCTGGTACGTTCCATGCAGGTACTTGGGCATGGCAACCGATAGCGACGACCAAAGCGGGCGCGGCGTCTCAGAGGCGAAGAGCAAGCTGAATCGACTTCTCGAAACCGAGAACGAGCTGGAGGCCATGGTCAAGGAAGCGCGGCGAACGGCGCAAGAGTTCGTCGTAGCGGCCCGAACGGCGACGGATGCACGGGTCCAGGAGTTCGAATCGACGCTGGCGGACGAGGACCGGCAGCTAGCCGAACAAATCGCCCAGGAAAGAAACCACGCGGTCGACTCCATCCGAGTGGAAGCCGAAGCGGAAACCGAACGGCTGGATGCGCTCGACGCCGCCGCGATCACGACGCTCGCCCGCTACGTCATCGACCTCCTCGTGGGTCACCCGGAGCCGGAGGGTTCGCGTTGATTTTGGACATGTCACGTATCCGAATGCTCGGGCCGAGGGACCAGCTTCAAGCCGTCCTCGGGCGCATCCAAGATCTAGGACTGGTTCATTTGGTGGGACCCGCGGAGACCGAGTCGTTGGATCTTCTTGGACTCACGCCGGAGCAGGAGCGCCACCTTCTCGGGGTTCGCCAAGTCGGCGAAGACGTCGACGTCGCACTTCGACTGCTCGGGGAAACGCCAAGCTCGCCCAAGGTCGTCGCAGATCTCACTCTGCCCCGCGCCGCTCTCATCGCCGGACGAAGCCGACGAGAGCTCGAAGCCTTGACCGAGCGGCGCCAACAACTCGAAGAGGAGCGCGCCCTCATTCTCAAGTTTCGCCCGTTCTTCTCCACATTTCGAAAGATCACTCAGTCGGGACTGGACCTCAATGGGATTCGAGTCTTCTACCTGGTGCTGAGAGAAGACGGCGCCCAGGAGCTACGCCGGATGCGCGCCGCGCTGCGCGAGACGCTCGGAGAGGGCTTCGAGCTGCTGGGTCAGCCGTCGGAGTCCGGCGAATCCGCGATGCTCTTAGCCGTCCCGGCGGCCGATGCCGCGAAGGCCGAACAACTGCTCAGCGAAGCCGGTGTGCAAGCGCTTTCACTTCCCGACCAGTTCGAGGGACAGAGCGTGAGCGCGACGATCCGGCGCATGCAGGCTCGTCTCGAGGACCTCCCGAACGAGCTTGCCGAGACCGAACGAGAGCGAAGACGAATCGCGGGCGAACGGGGACGCGACCTCGCCCGGATTCAAGCGAGCGTACGCGATCATCTCTCCACCATCCATGCCATGGAGCAGGCCGTGGTGACGCCGCGTGCGTTCGTTCTCGAAGGTTGGATCCCGAGCGCGGCTCGACCCGACCTGGAGGGGCAACTCGGCAAATCCTTCGGCGACCGTGTCGAGGTTGAGACGGTGTCTTCGGAGGAGTGGGCCGGAGATACGGTGCCCGTCGTTCTCAAGAACCCCCGCCTCTTTCGCCCATTTGAAACCATCACGGGGATGATGCCCTTGCCCAAGTACGGAACGGTCGACCCGACGCCCTTCGTGGCGGTCTTCTTCCCCATGTTCTTCGGGGTCGTGCTCGGGGACATCGGCTATGGCGCATTGCTCGGAGTTATCTCGCTGATCTTGCACTTCCGGTCACAGCCCAACACCAAGTTACGCTCCATTTCAGAGATCGGGCTTGCATGTTCGCTGTTCACGATGGTGTTTGGGTTTCTCTATGGCGAGCTCTTCGGGGACCTCGGGCACCGGATCGGCCTTCATCCGATCATTTTCAATCGCGAGGAGGCGTTCTTTCCGTTCCTCGGCTTGGCCCTCGCACTCGGGGTCGTGCACATCGTGCTCGGCCTTGTGGTGGGCGCCGTGAAAATGTTTCGCGGGGACAAACGGCGCGCGCTGGGCAAGGGCATGGCCGCGGTCATGGTCGTTCTCATCGTGATGGCCCTCATGGCTGCGTTCGACATGCTCCCAGAACGTTTCTTCACGCCTCTGGTCATCAGCGTCCTTGTCGCATTCCCGATCCTGGTCATCGGCGAAGGCATCCTCGCACCGATCGAGCTCGTCTCCACCCTGGGCAACGTGCTTTCCTACGCCCGCATCATGGCAGTTGGCACGGCGTCGGTGATGATGGCCGTCGTCGCGAATCGAATGGCGGGAGCCTTTGGCGGGGTCGTCGTGGGCACCCTGTTCGCCCTCCTCTTCCATCTCATCAATTTCGTCCTGGGCGTGTTCAGCCCAACGATTCACTTGCTTCGACTTCACTACGTGGAGTTCTTTGGGAAGTTCTACAGTCCGGGCGGTTCGCAGTACCGGCCCTTTCGACATTGGTCCGCGCGAGAGATCGCGGTTGAGGAGAGGAGCGTTTGATATGGAGTTAGAAATGGTTGGGCTTTATTTGAGTGCAGCTATGGCGATCGGCCTTCCAGCCATCGCCACGGGTTGGGCTCAATCGCGTATCGGGCCGGCTGCGGCTGCGGCGCTCGCGGAGAAACCCGAGCTCACGGTCACTGTGGTGCTGTTGATCGCCATTCCGGAGACGGTCGCCATCCTCGGATTCGTGGTCGCAGTCTTGATCCTCATGCAGGGAGGAGGCTGACCCAAGCATGTCCGGGTCCGACCTCGACAGCGAGTTGCGTCGCAGCGCCGAACGGACTGTAGAGTCCATTCTCGGCGCGGCTCGCGAGGACGCTGAGCGGCTCTCCTCGGAGGCCGACCAGCGCATTGCGGACAGGCGCTCTTCGGTCATGGAGCACAAGGCGACTGAGCATCGGGCCGAAGCGCGGGCTGCGGTAGCGTCCGAACGGCACGCTGCAATGCGGGCCGTGCTGCTTGCTCAGACCCGTTTGGTCGATCGCGTCTTGGACCGAGCTCGCGCACTGCTCCCCGAAGTGGCCCAAACCGAGGCGTATCGATCGACCCTCCCCGAAGATCTCGTCGAGGCGCTGCAGTTCGTCGATGCGGAAGGGGCGGCGGTGCGCTGCTCAGTCGACCTCGCGAACGGGGTGCGTGACGCGCTTCGCGGTCGAGCCGAAATCGCTGTGGAAGCCGACGACGGCGTGGGAACCGGATTCGTCGTCGTCGGTGCCAAAGAGTCAGTGCTGGTGGATGGCCGTCTCGAGACGCGACTCGACCAATTGGCATCGGCGCTCGCGATCGAAATCCACGCACGCGCCCGGGAACTCTGACAGATGGCCCGATACCTAGGAGACATCAACACGCGCGCGCGGGGGCTTCGAACCCACCTGCTACCCACTGCCGACTTGGAACGGCTTTCCCGCGCGGCGAGCCTCTCGGCCCTGCAGCAAGAGCTCGCCGGGCTCGGGTACACCCGCGCCGACGGGCCGGCCACCGCGGCGAGCCTCGAACAAGCCGTCCGACGGCACGCCGCCGGACAAATGGCGCTACTCGAGCGCTGGTGTGGCGAGGACCGTCGCTCGGCCCTGGCCGTGGTGTTCGAGGACGAAGATCGGCGCTCGATTCAGGCCATCCTGCGTGGCGCTGCTCAGGGAACTGCATCGGAAGCACGCATGTCGGGACTCGTCCCCACGGCAAGCCTCCCAGAGAGAGCCTTGCAAACACTCTGCGGCCAGCCGACACCGGCCGACGTGGTTCGAATGTTGGTAGTGTGGAGTCACCCATTCGGCGCCGCCCTCGCGGGCGTCTCGAGCGGGCCTCACCCTTCACTGTTCGACATGGAGATCGAGCTCCAACGTGCGTTCTCGCGGCGGGCTGCCACTCACGCACACCAAGGGGGTCGCCAACTGGTCGAGTACGTGGAGCAAGTCGTCGACTTGATGAACGTGTGGTCCACCTTGCTGCATTTCGTCGAGCAGGATCCATCGATCGTCGACAAGACGTTCGTGGACGGCGGGCGTTGGCTCACGCGCGACGTGTGCCGCTCGTTGATGGGCCTCGAGACCAGGGCCCAAGTGGACACCCGCCTCGCTTGGGTGATGCGCAAATCCGCATTGGCGCCCGCGTTTCGTGGCGAGGCCGAGGACCTGGGGGACTTGGAGGGCATGGCCCTCCGAGCGCAGATCGACTGGCAGAACCGGGCCGTACGGATCGACCCAAGCGGCGCCGCGCCCATCATCGGTTTCGCGATCGAGCTTCGGGCCGAGGTGCTGAACCTGAGGCGCATCATCTGGGGTGTCGCGCTCGCGGCGCCCGCTGCCCTCATCCAAGCAGAAATGGTGGTCGCATGACTGAGCAGCGACTCGTCGTGATTGCAAGCCCCGGATTGAGCGCCGGCTTCGCCTTGGCAGGCGTGCCCGTCTACGAAGCGGCGAATGGTGACGCGGCCGCCCGACAGATCGCCCGCGTGGTGGACGAGGTGAACGCCGGCGTCGTCATGATCGACGAGCCACTCTACCGCGAACTCCCCGAAGAGTTGCGTCGCGATCTGCAGCGCGCCGGGTTGCCCGTGGTGATTCCGGTTCCGGGGCCCGCCTGGACGACAGAGTCTAGCGCCCACGAATACATCGTCGAGATCCTCCGGCGAGCCATTGGCTATAGGGTGAAGCTACAATGAGCGACGCACGCATCATTCGAGTCGCGGGCGCGATCGCGGAAGCACAGCCGCTTGGCGATGCCGCGCTCTACGAGCTCGTCGAGGTCGGCGAGCTCGGTTTGCTGGGCGAGGTGATTCGGATTCAGGGCGACGTTGCTACGATTCAAGTGTTTGAAGAGACCACCGGGCTTGGGCTCCACGAACCGGTCCGGCGCACGGGAGGCTCATTGACGACGGAGCTCGGGCCAGGCCTCCTCGGCTCGATCCTCGATGGGGTGGGCCGCCCGCTACCGGGACTCGCGGAACGCTCCGGCGATTTCATGGCGCCGGGGATGACCCTTCCCACCTTGGATCCAACCGCCTCTTGGTCGTTCGCGCCAGCGATCGAGCCGGGGACGACGGTGTCCGAGGGCGACGTACTGGGCACCGTCGAGGAGCGCCCGGGGATGACCCACCGGATTCTCGTGCCGCCAGGCAAGGGAGGCCGGATCGCGGACATCCAGCAGGGCGACTTCACCATCTCCGACACGGTCGCGACGTTGGACGATGGAGCTCGGTTGTCGCTCTCACACCCCTGGCCGATCCGCGAACGGCGTCCATTCGCCCGACGGCTGCCCGGTGACCGCCCGTTCATCACCGGGCAGCGGGTGTTTGACCTACTCTTTCCAGTTGTCGAGGGGGGCTCGGTCGCTGTGCCGGGCGGCTTTGGCACCGGGAAGACAGTGATCGAACAGTCGCTTGCGAAGTACGCGAAGGCCGATGTGATGGTCTACATCGGGTGCGGCGAACGCGGAAACGAAATGGCGGAAGTCCTACACGACTTCGGCCGTCTGATGGACCCGAGAACGGGGCGCCCGATCATGGATCGAACGGTCTTGATCGTGAACACGTCGAACATGCCCGTCGCGGCGCGAGACGCGTCGGTCTATCTCGGAATGACCATCGCCGAGTACTACCGCGACATGGGCTACCACGTCGCGATCCTCGCGGACTCCCTCTCACGTTGGGCGGAAGCGCTTCGCGAAATCGCGGCTCGCCTGCAGGAGATGCCAGGCGAAGAGGGCTATCCAACTTATCTGGCCAATCGCATGAGCCGCCTCTACGAGCGCGCGGGCCGCGTCGAAAGCCAAGGGACGCCAGCACGCACGGGCGCCGTGACTTTCATCAGCGCGATTTCTCCGCCTGGAGGGGATTTCGCCGAACCGGTCACGCAGGCCTCGCTTCGTGTCGTCGGTGCGCTTTGGGCACTCGATGCCGACCTCGCACACCAGCGGCAGTTCCCGGCGGTCGATTGGGACACGAGTTACAGCCTGTACGTGGACGGAACGACGCCATGGTTCGCACGTGAGGGAGGATCAGACTGGCCGGAGCTTCGGCTCGAAACAATCCGCCTGTTGCAACGGGACCGTGAGCTTCGCGAGATCGCTGGGCTCGTCGGAGTCGATGCGCTCGAAGACCAAGATCGTCTAGTGCTCGAAGGCGCGAGGATCGCGCGGGAGTTCTTGATCGGGCAGAATGCGTTCCATCCACACGACGCGTTTTCGACGGTCGCTAAAACGTACCATCTGGCGAGGCTCCTTTGGGCGTTCATGCGGGCAGGCAAGGCGGCGATCGGCGACGAGATCAGCTTCGACAAGCTCGACCTTCCCGGCCTCCGGGTGGCGTTCGGCGCCGTGAAGACCGCCGCCCCGGACGCGCTAGAGGATCAGATTTCTCGAGCGGAGCAGAGGATCGCAGAGATGGGGGTGCCGTGAAGCGCTTGGACGCGCCGGTCGCAAGGACGTACTCCGGCGCTGCATCCGCCGCGGGGCCGTTGCTGTTCGTCCGTTCGACGCGGCGTGCAAAGCTCGGGGAGTGGGTTCGCATCGAGGGCGAAGGCCAGCAGGAACGACGCGGTCAAGTGATCGACGTGGGTTCCGAGATCACCGTGATTCAGGTCTTCGAGGACACGCTCGGGCTCAAGCCGGCGGAGGCCGCGATCACCTTGGCTGGCGAAACTGCCAGTACTGTAGTGGGCAAGGATCTACTCGGCCGGGCGCTCAGCGGCACAGGAGCGCCACTCGACGGCCTGCCCCCGTCCATTGGTGAGGCGCGACTGCCGATCTGGGGCGCGCCGATCAATCCGGTCCGAAGGCAACATCCGGCGGACTTCATCGAGACTGGCATTTCTGCAATCGACGGACTGAACACCCTCGTCCGTGGCCAGAAGTTGCCCGTGTTCTCCGCGCCCGGTCTGCCCGGGGTCGAGCTGGCCGCCGATATCGTCGAGAACGCGCGCCCCGCCCGCGGGGAGCCATTCGCGGTCGTCTTCGCTGCGATTGGGATCACCGAACGCGAGACTCAATCGTTCGTGTCCCGCTTCCGCGAGAGCGAAGTAATGCAGCGCACGGTGCTCTTTCTCAATCAGGCAAGTGACCCGACGATCGAGCGCCTCCTCACGCCGCGAGTCGCGCTTACCACCGCCGAGCACCTTGCGTACACACACGGGATTCACGTCCTGGTGGTGATGGCGGATATCACCCACTACGCCGAGGCGCTGCGCGAGGTGGCGGCAGCGCGAGAAGAGATCCCCGGCAGACGTGGCTATCCAGGCTACATGTACACGGACCTGGCGTCGCTCTTCGAACGCGCGGGCGTCCTCAAGGACAGCAGCGGATCGGTCACCCAGGTGCCGGTCGTCTCTCTTCCGGACGGCGACATGACCCATCCGATCCCTGACTTGACCGGATACATCACCGAAGGCCAGATCGTGCTGAGCCGCGAACTCCACCAAAGGGGCATCTATCCTCCCATCGATGTGCTCCCTTCCCTATCTCGGCTGATGAACGCGGGAATCGGCGAAGGCCACACCGTGGCCGAGCACCGAGAGTGGGCGGACCAGCTCTACGCCATCTATGCGCGGGGCCGCGAAGCCAAGCTGATGGCAGCCATCGTTGGCAGCGAAGGGCTCGCTCCGGAAGATAGGCGCGCGCTCGACTTCGTCGGTGCGTTCGAAGAAGAGCTCATTCACCAGAGCCGCACGCGACGCTCGCTCCTCGACACGATGCGGATCGGCTGGTCGTTGCTGGAGACGCTGCCACGGGACGAGCTTACCCGGATCTCCGACACCACCTGGGAAGCACGAACGCGAGGCGGGGCAACTACAGAGGGGTCGCGATGAGCGTGCGGTCGATACCTCCGACCCGGTCGGGGCTCGTGCAGGCCAACGCCCAGCTCGGACGAGTCCGGAAGGGACGCCAGCTGCTCAACCGGAAGCGCGAGGCCCTGATCAGCGAGCTCTTCAAGAGCGCGAGGCCCGCGCTCAATGCTCGGCAAGAAGTAGAGGAGCGCGCTGGTGAGGCGTATCGGACACTACTCCAAGCCTTGGCGGCTCGTGGCCAGGCGTCGCTCGAGACCTACGCCTGGCCCGGGCGCGAAATCACGGTCGAACTCGAGCACAAACAGATTTGGGGCATCAGCGTGCCGACGGTCGCGTCCCACAGCCCTATCCGGCGCACGTTGACGATGCGCGAGACCGCCGCGCCGGCGGTAGGTCCAGCGGCTGCCCAGGCCGCGACGGAGTTCGAGCGCTTGGTCGAGCTCGTCATCGACGCCCTTCCAAAGGAACAGCTCGTCCGGAGGCTTGGCGATGCCCTCGCGAAGGCCACTCGGCAGGTCAACACGCTGCAGCTCCGCGTCGAGCCGACACTGACATCCGA
>CAXMRN010000022.1:0-3797 GCA_964195565.1 uncultured Polyangiaceae bacterium
AAGCCGTCTACGGTTCACTCACGTCCGTGATCGTGCTCCTCTTGTGGCTCTACTTCTCGTCGCGGGTCCTCTTGTTCGGTGCGGAACTCATCGCGGTCCGCAGGGACTCTTAGACGCCGCGTTGCGAGGGCTTCTACTTTAGCCGTTTGGCTCAGAGGGGGTGTCCTCGTCGCCAGGGCAGTAACCGCTTGGCTCTGAAGGTGTTTCCTCATCGCCAGGGCAGTAGGTGCTTGGCTCTGTGGGGGTTTCCTCATCGCCAGGGCAGTATGCAGAGGCCTCGGCGCTTCCGACAGCCGCGAATCCGAAGACGGCGACGAGAGCGAGGGCGCGAATCAGTGTCGTTGCGAGCATGAGTGAATCTCTAGGGCCTCTCGGCGAAGAGCACAAGCCCGGGCACGATGCATGTGCGTGAATCGCCCGGTTGCCTCGTCGAGGTTCGGGTGATCTAGTCAGTCGTCGGAGCGGGACCAGGCCCAGGGGCCTGATGGACGGGCGGCAGGGACGGCGGACGGCGCGGTGGCCTGCTCGGCCGCGGTTGGCGAATTCGAGGGGCGCGGCTCGAGTACTGTGGGGCCCTGCTCTTTGGGGTGACTGAACACCACCCGCGAAGCCCGTTTGTTGGTCACGTACGCCCAGAGCCACTGCAACACCACGGCGACGCGGTTCCGAAAGCCGACCAGGAACACGAGGTGGATGAAGAGCCAAGCGAGCCACGCGGGGAGCCCGGTCATCTTCACGCCCCAAGACTCGACAATCGCCCTGTTTCGACCGATGGTCGCCATGAGCCCCTTGTCGAAATACTTGAAGGGCAGCGGTGGTTCGCCCTTCGAGCGGCGAACGATGTTCCGAGCGACGAGCTTGCCGCTCTGGAGCGCGACCTGGGCTACCGCTGGAAGCGGCTGACCGTCCTTCTCACGGGGGAAGTGGATCAAGTCGCCGAGCACCGCTACCTCGTCACGGCCAGGCACCGTGCAGTAGGGCGTGACCTTCACGCGGCCGATCTTGTCGAGCTCGGCACCGAGTTTCTCGGTCATCGAGCTCGCCCGAACCCCTGCTGCCCAGAGCACGGTATTGGCCCGAATGCGCTCGCCCTCACCGATTGTCACGCCCTCCGCGTCGATGTCCATCACAAAGGACGAGGTGCGCACCTCGACGCCCAGAGATTCGAGGTCCCTCCGGGCGCGCGCGGAGAGGCTCGGATCGTAGTCGCGAAAGATGCGGTCCGCGCCTTCGATCAGCACGATGCGCGCGCTCGAAGGGTCGATCCTCCGGAAGTCGCCTGGAAGGGTAGTCCGTGAGATTTCGGCGAGCTGACCGGCGAGCTCGACCCCGGTAGCGCCGCCACCCACGACGACGAAGGTCAGGAATGCTCGCTTCTCGTCTGGGTCGGTGATCCGTTCGGCGGCCTCGAAGGCGAGCAACACCCGGCTCCGTATTTCGAGGGCTTCGTAGAGCGTCTTGAGCCCTGGGGCATGGCGCTCCCACTCAGGGTGTCCGAAATAGTCGTGCTTGAGGCCGGTAGCGACGATCAGAAAGTCGTAGTCGAGCACCTCCCCGTGGTCGAGCACGACGACGCGCTCGTCGACATCGATGTGCTGCGCTTCGGCAAGCAGCACCCGAACGTTGTCGTACGGCGACAAGAGGTTCCGAATCGGGGCGGCAATGTCGGGGGCCGGCAGCAGCGCCGTGGCCACCTGGTAGAGCAGAGGCTGGAAGAGGTGGTGGTTCGATCGGTCTACGACAGTTACGCGCACCGATGCTCCGCCGAGGGCCCGTGCCGCGGCAAGCCCACCGAAACCACCGCCGAGGATGACGACGTGAGGATCTTCTCCGTTTGTTTTCATGGCGATCACAAACCTCTTAGTTCTTTTGCATCGCGTACCCAACTGACATCGTATCGTGGCAGCTCCGGAGCGCCGTGAACGCCCCGTTCCTCGGGCTTCAACTCGACGAAGTGTCCGGGGATAGCAAGAGCGCTACAGCCGATTTCCCAGTTCGCACACCATATGCCGAGGGCGACCGGTGCGTAGAAACGCGATGTCGTGGACGCGCAAAAATCGAATCGGCCAGGGCGTTCTTCCCCCTCCGTGTGTTCGACTACCCCGACGCATCGAGTTGGCTGGGCATTGAACGAAGATGGCGACCACTGGCAAACCTCGTAGCAGCGCCCAAACCGATTGAAAGGAGCCGATTCGGTATCGAGAGGTCGTTGGAACTGCGGATCAGCGAAGAAGAGAGACGTCAGCGGCAGACGGCGATGCTGGACTCGAGTGGCGAGACGGATCGGCAGCGGCAAGAACCGCGAGGCATATCCGACGGCACAGACACAGATGATGTGGTCGCGCTCGAGATCCAATCGGGCACCAAGGTGCGCGACTATGCTCTCGTGGTCCGCACCCGGGCCGATCCAGCATGTGGCGAGACCCATTCGAGTGGCCTGGATAACAACGTGCTGCAAGCTCCGACCAACGTCGATGACAGCAAGGCGATTGTAGTCACGCGGTGCAATCGCCACGAGGAACTCGCGTGCACCCACAACTGGCCAGACCGTCAGGGGAGCGGCAACGTACTCAAAGCGTATGGGGCGGTCGCCGAGCAAACCGGCAGGTTCACTGTGGCTTTGGACGCACGCCATGAGTTCGGCACGATCCGCCTCCGTCAGGTTCCGATTCTGGAACGAGCGGCAAGCGCGCCGCGCTCGCATGAGGTCGAAAGGCCCCAGTTCGTCAGTACGGCCTGGAAGCGGCTCGGACGGCCGCAGGCCAAACTTCAGCGTGCACACATCAACGATGAAGACGACGAGCAAGGCGAAGCCGACGACGAGCGGCGGCCAGAAGAGGACGGCCTGCAAGTGACCGATCGCCCATCCAACCGTCGCCAAAAGGAAGCAGACCAGGGCGGCCGCCCCGGTGAGGATGTATTGGAGCCAGCCCGTGAACTGCAGACGAGTCTTGACGCCCCACAGCGTTGATTTCACGCGTGTCGTGAAGATCTGCTGGCTACTTCCCGACTGGCTCGAAGGCGAACTTCTGGCCGCCGCCTGCCGCTTCGGCCATGGCGCCCTTCTTGGGCAGAACCATGATCGCAACGCCGTCTTTGTATTTCGATGCGGCGGCCGCGCCCTTCTTGCCACCAATCGCTGTGGCGGCTGCGGTTCCTTCAAACCGGTTGGCTTTGAACCGGTCCAACGCAGCCTTGTTCTTGAAGAGAATGACCTCGGCGTAGGTCTGGCCGCCGATCTGGGCGCCCACGGTGGTCTGCGTCATCTTCGCGTGCCCGATGAGCTTGCTCTTCTTGTAGACCTCGCCGGCTCCGTGCGAAGCGCCCACGATGAAGCCACCCTTCCCCACTTCGGGAAAGATCACGTACGCGTATGCTTTCTTGAGGGTCTTGTTGAAGGTTTTGTCCTTGGCCTGCCAATCCTTCTTAACCTGTTGGACCAGTTCGGCGATTTCGCCTTTGTCTTTGTTCCTGCGGGCGGAGGCGGTGCTCACGCTGAGCAGCAGGACAGGAATGATGAGAGCGAGACGCAACGCTGTAACCATGGGGGACTCCTTGAGTGTGTTCGCGAGGGCGTGGCAAGACGCCTTTCTAGCAGCCCTAGGCTGCGCTTGGCTACCCCAGGGTGCAGGGAGGTCCCTCCTACTCGCTCATCGCGAAATCTGCTATCAGCTGCTCCCAAGGATTGGATATTCATGAGTAGCTTGATTGCCCCGTTTCATAACAATCGTCGCATCTTCGCCGCCTCTGTCCTGCTCGCCATCTTCGGCTGCGGCAGCACGAGCGGTGCCCCAATA
>CAXMRN010000023.1:0-7135 GCA_964195565.1 uncultured Polyangiaceae bacterium
TCGACCATGCGCGGCGCATCCTCGATCTCGCCTTTGACGATCTCGAGCTTGGGGTGTTCCAGCTCCAGTGGCGTGTTGCGGACCAACGCGCGGACCGAGTAGCCCTCATCGAGAAGGCTTTGGACCAAATGGCTGCCAAGAAACCCAGCGGCACCGGTAACGAGGCAAGTCCCAAGATCATCAAGCGGGGTTGTAACTGTCATCTAGGCTTCCCGTTGAAGCACGGGGCGGCCGAGAATCAAGTCCGCCGCCCTGTCAGCCACGGCGACCACCGGTGCATGAGTGTTGCCTGAGGGAATCAGCGGGAAGATCGACGCGTCCACGATTCGGAGGCCTTCGATCCCGTGCACACGGAGGTCGCTGTCGACGACGGCCTCGGGATCGTCTGCTGGACCCATCTTTGCTGTTCCTACGGGGTGGTACGTGCTCATCGAGTCGGTCCTCCAGAACTCCAAGATCTCCTCGTCGGTCTGGACGGAGGCGCCCGGGACCAGTTCTTGGGTGGCTTGCTCCTTGAACGGCGCCGCGTCGTAGATGCGCCGCTGGAGCTTGAACCCTTCGATGCTGAGCTCACGGTCACGTTCCGTCGAAAGGTAGTTGTGCACGATCTTGGGCGCCTGCGTTGGGTTCGTGCTCCGCGCGTGCACGCTGCCCCGCGATGTCGGGCGGATGACGCATACGGTGGAGTTCACGCCGGACTCCTTGGTAGCCACCATCTTGCCGTCCTCGTCCATCCCGCCTGAACCTGGCGTGAAGTGAAGTTGAAAGATCGGCCGGCCGCCGGTCTTGGAGCTGATGAACGCGCCGACGTTCGCCGCCGGAAAGGCGAGCGGTCCGGTCTTCGTGAAGAGGTAGCGGAAGACGTTCAGGACGACCCGTGGGAACTTGCCGTCCTCGGACAGGGTCGCCTTGGTCTTGACGCCGTGCTGGACCCAAAGCTGCAGGTGGTCCTGTAGGTTCTCGCCCACGCCCTCGAGCTCGTGAAGCACGTCCACGCCAATCGCCTCGAGCGCGTCACGCCGCCCGATTCCGGACATCTCGAGCAGCGGCGGAGAGTTGTACGCGCCGGCGGAAAGCACCACCTCACGCTTCGCGTGGACCTGATGCGCGCGTCCCTTGCTGTCCTCGTATTCGATGCCAACCGCTCGCTTTGCGTCGAGGAGCACGCGCTTTGCCACGGCTCTCAGGATGATCGTCAGGTTGGGCCGCTTGCGAACGTCTGCGCCGAGAAAGGCATCGGCCGAGCTCCAGCGACGACCGTCCTTCATGGTGACTTGCATGTAGCCGATTCCGCGCTGCGTCTCGCCGTTGATGTCGTCGAGACGGGGGATTCCGATGCTCTCCGCTGCGTCCATGTACGCTTCACTGATCGGGTACTTCATCGCGACGTTCGTGACGTTCAGCTCGCCGTCGTTGCCGTGATAAGGGTTGCCCGACTCGACGTCGAAGTGTTCTGGACGTTTGAAGTAGGGAAGAAGCTCGTCGTAGGACCAGCCCTCGCATCCCGGTAGCGCCGCCCAGTCGTCGTAATCCTCGCGCTGACCGCGCGTGTAAATCATGCCGTTGATCGAGCTGCAGCCTCCGATGACTCTCCCCCGCACGACGCTGACCTCGCGCTGGTTGAGCTCGGGCTCCGGCTCGGTCTTGTAGAGGTTGGTGACCTTCTCGTCGTACATCAGCTGGGTGAAACCGATCGGCATCTTGATGAGCGGGTTCTTGTCGTTTCCACCGGCCTCTATGAGGAGAACCCGATGACTCGAATCACTCGACAGACGGTTGGCGAGCAGACAGCCAGCGGACCCGCCGCCGACCACGATGTAGTCAAAATCGCTCTCAGACATGCTTGACGCTGTATGTAACGTTCGTTATAGCTACGCAACTCGAACCCCCAGCGGAGAAGCCAGATGTCTGAGCCCCATTTCCTGTACGAGAAGCGCGGCCACCTCGCGATTTGCACGTTCAACCGTCCCGAGAAAAAGAACGCGCTCAGCATCGAGATGTTGGTTCGCATGGCAGACGCCTGGGACGAAGCCGATGCGGATGATGACGTTCGGGCGATCATTCTCACCGGCACTGGCGGCGTCTTCTGTGCGGGCAGCGACCTCGGCTCGATGAGGTCGGGCAAGTGGGACTCCGATGACCAATGGTTGAACCGAATGAAAGAAGATTCGGACATCCACTGGAAGGCGCTTCTTCGCCACTACCTCACCAAGAAGCCGTTGATTGCGGCCGTCGAGGGCTACGCGCTGGCTGGCGGGACGGAGATTCTCCAGGGCACCGACATTCGAGTTGCGGGCGAAGGCGCGGTGTTTGGGGTGACTGAGGTTCAACTGGGACTGTTCCCGCTGGGTGGCTCGAGCGTTCGCCTTCGGCGGCAGATTCCCTACACCATTGCAGCCGAGATGTTGCTCGCGGGTCGACGGCTCACCGCGGAAGAGGCTCTCCACTACGGACTGATCGGACACGTCGTACCGAAGGGGCAGGCCCTCGACAAAGCGATCGAGATCGGCGAGCGAGTCGCTGCCAACGGACCGGTCGCAGTCCGCGCCGTGAAGCAGTCGCTCATCGAGAACGACGGATTGCCAGCATCCGAGGCGCTCGCACGCTCCCTGAAGATCGGCCAACCGGTCTTCAAGACGAAAGACGCCATCGAAGGCCCCACGGCCTTCATGGAGAAGCGGAATCCGGTTTTTCAGGGGTCCTGATGCCTCGCTCCGAGTCAGCGCAGCGCAACACGAGCACGCGAGAGGTCATCCTCGAAGCGGCGGAGCGGCTGTTCGCGGAGCGTGGATTCGCCGCGACCAGCGTGCGCGACATCGTGGCGGAAGCGGGGATCTCGGCCCCGAGCCTCTATCACTTTTTCGGAAGCAAAGAGAAGCTCCTGGTCGACCTCATCAACGAGCGGCACGCGGTGTACTGCGACGACCTCGAGGCGGACTTGGCCGTTGCCACGACTCCATTTGAAGTCTGCCAGCGCTTCGTGAAGTTCGTTCTGACCAACATGAGCAAGCGGCCCACGACTGCAAAGTTCTTGCTTGGGATCATGTTCGGGCCCCGGCAAGACATTCCCGAAGACGTCGTGGGCGAGACGCTCGCGCGTTCTCAGGAGATCATTCAGGTACGACTGCGCACCGTCACCAACGGCGCGTCTGAACCCAGGATCGTATTCGCGCGGATGATGCTCCTCGGGATGGTGACGCCTGCGATCCTGCTGTTTCTCACCTCGGATGTTCGATCGTTCTCACCCAAGCTACCAGGCTGCATCGCGCACCGCGTCGTCGACATGTTGGCCGACGCGCATCCCATTTGTGCCTGGCCCACCGTATGACCTCTTGCCTGAGATGATGATGACGGACTCGTTTGCTCCCCCTCCCCCTTCGCTCCGCTTTGAGTTGCCAAATGGCATGTCGATCGCTGCCGACGTCCACGGCGACCCCAGCCGCCAACCGGTGTTGTTCCTTCATGGCGGCGGGCAGACGCGGCACGCCTGGGGCAATACGGCCGAAGCCTTGGCGGAGCACGGATTCTACACCATCTGCATGGATCACCGCGGGCACGGAGAGAGCGCGTGGGCCGGTGAGGGGAAGTACCGTGTCTTTCACTTCGTCGAGGACTTGCAGCACGTCCTTGCACAGCTCGACCAGAAACCAGTCCTCGTTGGCGCGTCCCTTGGCGGCATCGCGTCGCTCCTCGCAGAGACCGAGCAAGAGGAATCGGTTGCCAAGGGCGTGATTCTGGTGGACGTGACGCCTCGCATGGAGACCGACGGGGTCGACCGAATCATCGGCTTCATGAAGGGCGGATCCGCCGGGTTCGCTTCGCTCGACGAGGTTGCAGATTCGATCTCGCAGTACCTGCCTCACCGAAAGCGGCCGAAGGACCTTTCGGGGCTGGCGAAGAACCTGCGGCGCATGGAAGACGGTCGGTACTACTGGCACTGGGATCCCAACATGCTCGAGACCTGGGGGCCGAGTCAGTCCACCGACGAAGAAGGCGAGCTGCTCACGCGGCGACTGCGAGACGTCAGCAGCCTCGACATCCCCACGCTGCTGATCCGCGGGCGCTTGAGCGACTTGGTATCCGAGGAAACCGCGGCCGAGTTCCTCGAGATGGTGCCGCATGCCGAGTATGTGAACCTCGCGGACGCGCATCACATGGTCGCGGGCGACCGCAACGACGTGTTCACGGACACCGTCAAAGAATTCCTCCTTCGGCGCTTCCCGCCCGAAGGCATTGGGAACGAAGACCGAGCACAAAGGACCTCGCAATGACGAACGAACGCCTTTTCGACATGCCGCTGCTTCCCCACCTGATCATCGACGGGCTCAATCGCTACGACGAGCGTCCCTTCTTGTTTCTCGGCGATGCCACGATTACGTACGCAGAAGTACGGGCGCAGACGAGTCGCTTCGCGCAGGCCTATGCAGCGAAGGGCATCGTCAAAGGGTCGCGCACAGCCGTGCTCTCGGCCAACCGTCCAGAGGTTCTCTATAACCTCTGCGCCAACATGGTGGTCGGGTCGTGCAACACGCCGCTCCACCCGCTGGGATCGGCGGAAGACCAGGCGTATGTCCTCGACGACGCGAAGATCGAGACGCTTGTGTATGACCCGACGGTGTTTGGGCCGCGTGCAGCGGAGCTCAAGGAACGGGTTCCCGGGCTGAAGCATCTGCTCGCGTTTGGTCCGACCGAAGTAGGCGAAGACCTGAACGCGCTGGCCGCCACCTTCGACCCGAAGCCGCTGGTTGCGCCCGACATCGGCCCCAACGATCTCAATACGATTGTCTACACGGGCGGAACCACTGGGCGACCAAAGGGCGTTCGGCAGCCCTATCGGGCCGCGGCGTACATGACGATGGTTCAGATGGCCGAGTGGGAGTGGCCAGAGGAGATGCGGTTTTTGATCGCCACGCCACTTTCGCACGCGGCAGCGGCGTTCGTCGTGCCCACACTGCAAAGCGGCGGCGCGTTCGTGGCGCTGCAGGGGTTCACGCCAGACTTGTTCTTCGACGCAATCGAACAGCACAAGATCACGTCGACGTTCTTGGTGCCGGTGATGATCTACCCGCTCCTCGATCACCCACGGGCGGCCACGGCAGACCTCTCGAGTCTCGAAACGCTCTTCTACGGTGCGTCGCCGATGAGTCCGGCCCGCCTCAAGGAAGGCGTCGAGAAGTGGGGGCAGATTTTCTTCCAGTGTTTTGGTCAGTCCGAAGCCCCCATGGCGCTGACGCATTTGAAGAAGGCGGACCACGATCTTTCAAAGCCGGAACGCTTCGCGTCTTGTGGCCGACCGAGCCCTTGGGTGCATTTGGCCCTGCTCGATGAGGACAATCAGCCTGCCCCGGAGGGTGAAGCAGGCGAGATCTGCGTCCGAGCGCCCCTCGTCATGGAGGGCTACAACGGCCTGCCCGAGCAGACCGCAGAAGCGCTCGCCGGCGGGTGGCTCCACACCGGCGATGTCGGCCGCTTCGACGACGAAGGGTTCCTCCACATCGTCGACCGTAAGAAGGACATGATCGTGACCGGCGGCTTCAACGTGTTTCCCCGTGAGATCGAAGACGTGATCTCGGCTCACCCGGCCGTGGCGCAGGTGGCGGTCGTCGGAGTACCCGAAGAGAAGTGGGGGGAGGCGGTCAAGGCTGTCGTCATCCTCAGGCCAGGCCACGAAGGCACCGACGAACTCGCCGCGGAGCTCAAGGCAGCCGTCAAAGAGGCCAAGGGCGCGGTGCAATCACCCAAGTCCGTGGACTTCGTGACGTCGATCCCGCTCTCTGCCCTCGGCAAGCCCGACAAGAAGGCGCTGCGAAAGCAGTTCTGGGGCGACCAGTCACGCGGCGTGAACTGAGCTGCTCCGGCTCGAGATCCTCGCTGAAGCCAACGACGAACCAGCCTCGCGGGAAACCGCCGCTCTCACCAGACGCCGTTCGCTTCGTCATCCGGCCATGATTGTCATCCAGCATTCCCGGCGTCAATCAAGGGTGCAGTGCTCGCACGGGAATTCACCCTTTTAAAAAGGGTGAAAAAGGGGACTGTCCCCTTTTTGCTCCGGGGGTTGTTGGGTTGGAGGCTGATTGAACGCCCGCGCATGCAGTCTATAGAAAGCTCATGACCAAACGGACAGCACTTGTCACCGGCGCTGGTGGGGGCCTCGGCCACGCGATGGTGGAACGCCTCGTTGCGAACGGCTGGAAGGTGTTCGCGGCGGATATCAACGAGGACGCGCTCCGAAGCTCGATGCACGACCCGGATGTCCTGCCGGTCGTGGTCGACGTCACGGACCGCGAGAGCATTCGCAGCGCGTACGAGGCCGTCTCGAGCAACACCGATCGTCTCGATGGCCTCGTAAACTTCGCCGGCATCATGGGCGTCGGCTCGTTGACCGACATTCCAGAGGAACGGCTGGCGCGCGTCCTCGATGTCAACGTGATGGGCACTTACCGCATCAACAAAAAGTTCCTGCCCCTCGTGGAGGCAGCGCAGGGGCGCATCGTGAACATCAGCTCGGAGACAGGCTGGCAGAGCGCCGCGCCGTTCATCGGTCCGTACGCGATGAGCAAGTATGCGATCGAAGCCTATTCCACGTCTCTACGACGAGAGCTCGCGCTCCTCGGCATCAAAGTGATCACGGTTCAGCCGGGTGCGTTTCGCACCGACATGGTCGAGGGTATCGAGCGGGCGTTCAGCCAGGCAGAGGAGGAGACCGAGAAGTTCGCGAGCGTGTTGAGCAAGCTGAAGGGACTCGCCGCCAAGCAGGCCAACTCTGCTCACGACCCCGACATCTTGGCGCAGGTCATCGAAGGCGCGCTCACTGCAAAGCGACCGAAGCCGGTCTATTCGGTCAAGCCCGACCGGTTGCGATCCGCGCTCGAGAGATTGCCGCTCCGGGCCGTCGATCAGGCCTACCTCGCCGTCACGCGGCGAGCGTACAAGAGAGCCACGGACTAGAATCACGCCCATGACCACGGAAGCCGTGAAACTCAAGCCCAAGCCCGACGGCCTCGATAAGCCCTACGTCGTGACCATCATCAAGACCATGTCCGTCGTCCACACCGCCCTGTATCGGTGGACGGGAGGCCTAATCGGTTCGACTTGGCGTGTCGGGAGCGCATTCCCGTGGGGCATTCCGGTGCTC
>CAXMRN010000024.1:0-15068 GCA_964195565.1 uncultured Polyangiaceae bacterium
CAAAGTGGTGGACGACGACGTCGCTCAAGCGATGATCGACGTGTTCGAGCAGGAGGGGATTCATCTCTATCCAGGCACCGAGCTATCCGCCTGCGAGAAGACCGAACGAGGCACAGTGGCCGTATCGCTGGTCGGCGCCGACGGCCCCAAGGAGTTCGAGACCGACGCCCTCTTCATGGCGGCAGGGCGGGTGCCCAACGTGGAGGGGATGCGGCTCGAAAAAAGCGGCGTCGACTATGATCGTCGGGGGATCAAGGTGAACGAATATCTTCAGACATCCGTGCCCAACATCTACGCTTGCGGCGACATCGCGAGCCCCGAGAAATTCACGCACGTCGCCTCCTATCAGGCCGATATCTGCGTGCACAACATCCTTCACGGTAACTCGCGGACAAATGACCTCGAGGTTCTTCCGTGGGTGATCTTCACCGATCCGGAAATCGCGCACGTCGGCCTCAACGAGCGTGACGCGAGGGCGAGTTACGACGGAATCCAAGTGTTGCGGGTGGATGCCACGCTCGATCGCTACGTCACCGAGGGGAAGACCACGGGCTTCGTCAAGATCGTCCTCGATGGCGAGGACAGGATCCTGGGTGCGGATGCGATCGGCGCGCACAGCGGAGAATGGATTCAGCTGGTCAGCATGGCGCTCAAGACGCAAATGCCGATTCAGACCTTCGCAGACACCATCGTCGCCTATCCCACGTTCTCCGAGATCGTGAAAAAGGCGTTCGTTAGACACCTGCGGACCAGAGCATGATTTCCGTCATCATCCCAACGTACAACGAGGAAGAACGCATCGAACACGCGATCGCGAGCGTGCTTCGGCACAGGGATGAGGCCGAGGTGGAAATCATCGTCGCCGACGGCGGAAGCTCGGACGCGACCGTTTCGCTTTCTAGAGCACACGCGCAGGTAGTCTCCTCCGAGACGGGTCGAGCGCGTCAATTGAACACTGCCGCCGAACAGGCAAGTGGCGATATTTTCTTCTTTCTGCATGCCCACATCACCCTGCCTGCGCGCGCGCTGACGATGATCGACCGCGCGATCAATGCCGAAGGTCATGATGGTGGCGGTTTCTCGAACGTCTTCTCGAAGTACAACCGAAAGATCAAACGCCTTGGTCGCGTGCTCAACCTTCGCGTGCGCGACAACGATCACCCGGGGAACACGGTCTTCTTAGGGGACAACGGGATCTTCGTCAGACGCGCTGCCTTCGAGGCTCTCGGCGGGTTCAAGACCGTGCCCATTCTGGAAGACTACGACTTCTCGATACGGATGCGTAACCGTTTCAGGGTCGCTAGGATCTCCGATCCGAAGCTCGTCGTTTCTCCCCGGCGGCACGTCAAGGCCGGCTTCGTCCGGACACGCATACAATGGATACTGATAAAGCGACTATATCAGATGGGCGTATCGCCTGACATTCTTGCCCGGTGGTATCCAAACGTACGATGAGGCAATGTCAGGTGGCCGTCGCGCCACCGCAGCTCGATCCCGTGCCCGCCGTACACCCGAAGCAGTGGCGGTCGGTCATGATCGTGCGCGCCTGCAGGGCGGCGAGATCGAAGTCGCGAATATGGTGACGGGCCTCGTCGGCAACCGGAATACCGAGCATCTGGTTGAAGTCGCAATCGTAAAGGCGGCCGTCCCAGCCGACCGAGACCATGCTGCGACACATGACGCCGTGAGCCGCTTGGGGATTGAACGTGTGGACGAGAGTGCACATGTACCCTTCGAGATTATCCGTTTGTTGAAGCCATTCGAGGTGGCGGCTGATCGGCATGTTGGTAATCGTGTATAGCGCATCGAACGACACGTCATGGCGCGCCTTGAGCTCGCGCTTCCATTCGATCTCGAGGCAGGCCTGTGCCCCGGGCAGACCCGCGCCCACCGGATTGGTCACCAGCACCAAGCGTAGGCCCGATTGACCATCACCGTAGCCGAGCTCATTCAGTCGTCGTAGCGCACGAATGCTCTTCTCGAACACTCCTTGGCCGCGCTGCGTGTCGGTGCAAGACGATTCATAGTGTGGCAGCGAGCAGATCAGCTCGACGCTGTGCTCGGCGAAGAACTCCGGAAGCTCTCGGTGCGGCCCGGTTTCCAGAATGGTCAGGTTGCAGCGGTCGATGACATGCCTGCCGAGAGCGCTGCACTGCTCTACCAGCCACCGAAAGCTCGGGTTGAGCTCGGGGGCACCACCCGTGATGTCGATCGCGGGGATATCGAAACGCCGGAGCACGTCGACGCACTGCTCGGCGGTTTCCCTCGACATGACCTCGGTGCGGTCAGGTCCAGCGTCGACGTGGCAGTGCCGACACGTTTGATTGCAGAGCTTCCCGACGTTGATCTGAAGGATCTCGACCCCCGTCGGCCGCAGTGGCCACAATCCCTCCGAATGGAGTGCGTCACGGAACGTCTTCTCGAGGGACAGGCGATGGAGCTGCGCCAGCTGATGCTCACCTGAGGCAAGCGGTAGACGACGTGATTTGAGGGACCGGGTGCGTGTCGGTTGCAGTTCAGGAACTGGCGCCATCGTGTAGCCTTGGCTCCGAGAAGCCCAGACGCAAGTGTGTAGCCGACGGCGTCGAGGCTACGCGCCGGTTCGACGCGTGAGCTCGGGCGCCTAGGACAACCAACTAACCTTGCCGTTTTCCAAGTCGTAGTACGCCGCATGGACCTCGACTCCCTGGTCGTCGAGGACGGCCATGACCGGCTCCGAGCTCCGAATCTGTCCGGCGACCATTATGGCGTTCTCCCGGATGCTGCGCTCGAGCAGGTCATCGTTCCCCTGGTTCTGTGCGGTGCGCACTGCCGGTCGGATGGCATCGATCAGCGCTTCGATGCGGCTGTGGGTTGCCGGGCCGTCGAAGGCCACGTTGTCCACGGCGGCGCCCACCGCACCACAGCTCCCATGGCCCATCACCACGATCAGGTTAACGCCCAGGTGCAGCGATGCATACTCGACGCTGCCTAGGACTGCGTCGTTCGAGAAATTTCCGGCTATCCGAATCACGAAAAGATCGCCGAGCCCCTGGTCGAAGACGAGCTCCGCGGGAACTCGGCTGTCCGCGCAGGAGATGATGGTTGCAAATGGACGCTGACCCGCCACGAGCTCTCTGCGCCTGGCCGCGTTGCTGTTCGGGCGGATCGGGTTGTCTGACACAAATCGCTTGTTGCCTACTTCGAGCCGGTCGAGGGCCTCGTCTGCACTCAAGTTCTCAGGGCGTTCATCAAACATAGACTCTCAAATCGTGGTCTACGTGCCTGACTGTACTTTTTCAGAGTCTCTCGTGCAGTAGAACATGTGCTTCAGACTCATCTTGGAATACACCGGACATTCTCGACAGGTGCACGTTTTCTCTTCCTCGATGCAACCGCTTTTTCCAATCAGTGGGAAGCAAAATCCACCCGGCTCACCGCACTCGACATAAGTCGGGCAGTCCTTGCAGATGCACATGCTCAGAACCATTTTCTTTTTCTCTTCCATCTGTTTTGGATCCGCGTCCATGATTCTTCTCCTTGTCCTGCACGATCCTAGGAGGGTGAGTTCCCCTCCGAAACGCTGGTCCGCAAGTCTAGGCGGCCTGGGGCTCTTTGGCGGCACCGCGCGCGGCGCCGCTGAGCGATGCGATGGACGTGCCCGCGAAGATCATGTGAATCCCCACGAGCAAGCCTACGGCCCACAGTGCGGAGGCCGGGAATTGGCGCCAGATCATGATACCGAGGAGCATGGCCGCGATGCCGCTAAAGAGGGTCCAGCCCCAACCTTTGATGGGTCGTAGGCGGAACGCCCAGATGATCTCGAAGACACCATGGACCAACAAATAGGCCGCCACGAACATGGTCAGCGTGGCTAGCCCGAGGTCCGGTTGAGCCGCCAGGTAGCCACCGGCAACGATCGTGAGAAGCCCGAGTACGAACATGAGCAAGCCGCGACCAAACGAACCCATCTTGAACGCGAAGAACAGCCTCGACACCCCGGACACGATCAAGAGCACGCCCACTGCAATCGTGACCGAGAGACCCGCGACGAACGGGCAAGCGATCGCCAGCGCGCCCGCGACAACGATCACAACGCCGAGGACTATACCGAGCCCTGCGTGCCGTTTGATCGTGCTCAGCATCTCCTGATCTACTTCTTCGACGCCGTTGGCCATACGTTACCTCCGAGGCGGACATAGAAACCCGGCTCAGAGGAAACCGCAAGCCCTTTGGTTGGCTGCGGTCTACAGATCCCGTTCGAGGATCATCGCCTGCGCCATCGCGCCCGCTGCACAGATGCTGATCAACCCGTAGCGGGAGTTTCGGCGCTTCATTTCGTTGGCAAGGGTTGTCGCGATTCGCACGCCCGTTGCTGAGAACGGATGACCGATTGCAAGCGAGCTCCCGAGCTGATTGAGCTTCGAGCGGTCGACAGTGCCGATCCGGTCGCGCTTCCAGCCCTGTTCCCATGCAGCGATATTGCTCAGCACTTGGCCGGCAAACGCCTCGTGCATCTCGATCAGGTCCATGTCGTCGAGGGTCAATCCGGTCTCGGCGAGGACGTCCGGCACCGCGATCCCAGGCCCCATCAGCAAACCGTCGCTAGGATCGATCGCGACCTTCTTGTAACCCCGAATGAACGCCAGCGGCTCCCGCCCTTCACTGGCCGCGCGGTCTTCGCTCATCAGCGCGATCGCCGCTGCGCCATCGGTCAGCGGACTCGAGTTTCCAGCCGTGAGCGTGCCGTTCCCCGACCTGTCGAAGACGGGCTTCAACGTCGCCAGCTTCTCCAGCGTTGTATTGGGGCGGATGATCGTGTCGTGGTCGATCCCGTCGAGCGGGACGATCTCCGCTTTAAGTCGGCCGTCGTCGGTCGCGGTGGTCGCATTCTTGTGGCTTGCGAGGGTGAGCTGGTCTTGGGGCTCGCGGGCGATATGCCATTCTTTGACGGTGATCTCCGTGTGCTCCCCCATCGAGAGTCCAGTGGAAGGCTCTACGACGCTGGGTGCGTTCGGCTTGAGGTCTCGCGGTCGAAGCGAAGACAAGATCTGGATACGGTCTTTGAGCGTGCGCGCGTTGGAAAGGTCCACGAAGATGCGACTCGCTGAAGGGGAAAACAGCACGGCAGGGTTCGACATGGACTCGACGCCACCCGCGATCCCGATCTCTGCGCGACCGGCACGAATTGAATCTGCGATCGCCATCATTGCCGTGGTGCCGGTGATGCAGTTGTCCGTCGCGGTCCATGCCGGTACGCTCGAGGGTAGTCGACTCGCGAACGCGACCTCGCGCGCAAACTGGGGTCGACGTGGGTCGAGCACGACGATGCCGTACACCATCTCGTCGACCGTGGACGGAGCGAGGCCGTGCTTGTCGAGCAGGCCGTCTACAGCGTGGCGTGCGAGATCGAGGGCGGAGTATTCCTTGAGCTTGCTGCCCGCTTTGGCGAACGGAGTGCGCGCACCCGCAACGATGGCAACGCGAGGGGGGGAATTGGCCATGGCTCACCTCCAGAGCCGATCCCTAGATTGCGCGGGGGACCGTTGCAAGGGATGGCCCGCCCTTTGGCTCCCAATGCATCGAAGCCACACGCACGCGACATCGCGCGACAGCGAGAAATTCAGTATAGAGTCCAAATTGGGGAATTCGGAGGCAAGCAAATAATGGAAACAGGGATGACGCCTGTGTTGAGTGGCAGGAGCGAGTGTTGGTGCGACGAGGCCAACGGCTCAACTGAGGCACCATTACGATGAACAAGCACTGTTTACCCTTTGCCATCCAGGATTTGATCCGAACGCTGGAGAGGACGAAAGACCTTACGCCGCGAAAGGCGCGCGAACTTCTACTCTCGGCCAACCTGCAGACCGAGGACCTGGAACCCTGGTCGGCACTCGACCACCCCGTCCGCGACAGCTACGGACGTAAACTAGTTTTTGACGGCGGCTATTTCGAAATGATGGTCATGTCGTGGGTGCCGGGGGACTTTTCCGCCATTCATGATCACGGCTATACCGAGTGGGGCGCGGTGCAGGTGTTCGGCCCGGCGGAGCACTCTGTGTTTCTGGTGCAGGACGGTGACATCACCACCCTGTCGCGCGCGGAGGTCGCACCGGGCGAAGTGATGGCGGTGGGGCATCAAATGGTGCATCAGCTGGGCAATCGGTCCAACACGAATTTCATGAGCTTTCACATGTATGGCTCTTACGCGCGGCCTAACGGCGGCGTCACCGCCGACGCACGCGTCTTTGACCTTGAAGAAAACACCGTACAGCACACCGACGGCGGGGTATTTTTCGCTTTGCCCGAGAACGAAGTCAAACGCCGTGAGGCGGGACCTCAGCCCGATTATCTGACCTGGCTGCGCAACGTCGTCGAGTTGAAGAACCGAATCGACCGAATTGGCCGCCACGCGGGTTCCCCCGCGAGTCTAGAACAGCGCGATCAGGAGCTCGTCCGGAAACTCTGCGACACGTCGAACTGGCAGCGATTAGAAACCGATCTATTCGCGCGCGTGGACTCGAGGTCCGGCCACATGAAGGACATGGGTTACTGGCGGTTGTTGCGGACCGAGTTGATTGCCGCCGCCAAGGTGCAGAAGTCTCTGCTCTTTCCGGACGACGAGGGCGATCCGTTTTACACGTACGCCGAATTGTACGACGACGTCATCGGCCAGCCGTGCCTCGACGAATTCATCGCTGATTATTTAGAGCTAGTTTTTGAAAAGTACCAAATCGAACGGGACAAATTGGAGTTGTTGTCCATCGGTTGCGGCACCGGGATCGTGGAAGCTCACATGATTGACGAGCTGGGCCTGCCGGGTGATCGTCTGTTGGGCATCGACAAGTCGGAGGCGATGGTGCAGGTGGCGTCGCGTCGAATCACTGCCAAGGCAGAGGATATTCTGGCGCTGGGCGGTCAAACCTGGGACGTCACTTACTGCGGGCTCAACGTGTTTCAGTATTTGACGCCGGAGCAGTTGGACGTGGCTCTGGAAATAACCGCGCAGATCACCAAGCCCGGAGGATACTTTTTCGGCGACTTCATAACACCGGACCACATCCGCGTATATCCGCACGTCATCCGGTCGAAGAGCGGCGCCGCCATTTCATTGCGCCACCCGGTGCTGATCGAGGAAGGCAACTACACGTTTCAGCAGAGCGAGATTTTGAATGTCAGCCGCAACGACGACCGGCTCCTGATCACCAACGAAGGCAAGCATCGCAGGTTCTTGCCGCCAATGGGGCGTTTGAGGCGCGCATTCAAAAAAGCCTTCAAAGGCAAAATCGACATCTATGATGCAGTGACCCTTCAACCCATCGATGACAAAGCCGACACATGTCCCTCGACCCGCTACCTCCTGGTGGCGCAGAAAGCTCGTTGAGCGGAAGAGTGTGCCTTAAAATGAAGACGTTTTCTCAGGGCACTCTCCTGCCACTGCCCAGCAACGTGACGCTTGGCGACGGCTATCTCAGACTCGACAACGAATTCCGGGTGGCGCTCACCGGCGTTCGGGAGCCGCGCCTCGAACGTGCGGCGAAGCGCTTCGCAGATCTCGTCCGGCAGCTCACTAGGTCGAAGCCGCTGGCTTCAGACAAGGCCCACGGGCCGCGCGTCGCGGTGGTGGTCGAAGAAACTTCAGACGCTGCACCTGATACCCCGGACGACGAATCCTACGCACTAACCGTGTCGCCAGACAGTGTGCTTCTAGAGGCCCGCAAGACTTACGGCGCACTGCACGGCCTTCAGACGCTAGCGCAGCTCATCTTTTCCTCTCCCGAGGGCTACCGGCTGCCTGTCTTGCGAATTCTCGATCGACCTCGCTTCGCGTGGCGCGGATTGCTTATCGACGCGGTCAGGCATTGGATGCCTCCGGAGGTGATCAAACGCAACCTGGATGCCATGGCTGCTGTGAAGCTCAACGTATTCCATTGGCACCTCACCAACGATCAGGGCTTCCGCATCGAGAGTCGTCGATTCCCACGGTTGCACGGGATGGGATCGGACGGGAAGTACTATACGCAGGAAGAGGTTCGCGACATCGTCGAGCATGCGTGGGAGCGCGGCATACGCGTCGTTCCCGAGTTTAACATGCCGGGTCACACCACGAGTTGGTTCGCCGGCTACCCCGAGCTGGCCAGTGCACCCGGACCGTATCCCCTCTCGCGACAGTTCGGTGGCCATCAGGCCACCATGGACCCAACCAGGAATGGCACCATCGAGCTCGTTTTCGAATTCTTGTCGGAGATGATCTCGCTTTTCCCCGATCGCTTCATCCATCTCGGTGGCGATCAGGTTGATCCGGAGCATTGGCAATCGAATTCAGCCATCCGCACGTACATGCGAGAGAACAGTCTCGAAGGCCCTCACGATCTGCTCGTGGATTTTCACAACAGAGTCCATCGTTTCCTCCTCGCCCACGGACGTGAAGCGATTGGGTGGGATCCGTTAGCCGGTCCCGGTCTCGACGCCGGAGTCGTCGTACAATCGGTTCGAGGACAACAGTGGGTGGCGGAGGCAATCCGAGGTGGCCATCGGGCCATCGCATCGTCCGAGTACTACATGGACGCCATGCTGCCCGCGTCCTACCACTACCTAAGGGACCCCTTTGACCGCGAGGTGTCGGACACAACCGAAGAGCAGCGGGCTCTCGTTTTGGGTGCCGAGGCCTCGATGTGGACGGAGTTTGCGACCGCGAACAACGTCGATTCGCGCATCTGGCCGAGGACGGCCGCAGTGGCGGAGCGGTTGTGGTCGCCACGCGAGATTCGCGATGTCGATGATCTCTACCGCAGGATTCCCGCGTTGAGCTGGCACCTCGACGCGATCGGCCTCACGCACAAGACCTCCCCTCGACAGATGCAGAAGGAGCTGGCCGGGGGGATATCGAGCGACGCTGTGCAGGTCTTGGCGGACGTCGTCGAGCCGATTGCCTTGGAGGCACGGTGGAAGTTGCTTGCTCAGTACACGACGACTACACCGCTGAATCGCCTGGTCGATGCCGCGGTGCCCGATGGGGAAACGCCGCGCGGGTTCGCGGCTAAGGTGTCGGCCTTCGTGGCCGATCCCACTCACGGTGTGATGCGCTCCGAGCTCGAGGCAGAACTGAAGACGTGGATTGCCGCCCACGAGCGCATCACGAGCGACGCTCCCGCGTCGCCGCACCTGATGGAGATCACCTCAGTATCGAAGGCTCTGTCTGATGTCGCCGGTGTAGGCCTCGTATGCCTCAGGGCGCTGCGCGCATCGAAAGCCATCACGCGAGAAGAACGTGAAACGCATATGACGATCTTGGAGTCGGCCGGCACGCCGAGGGCCGAGGTCACGCTCGCGATCGTGCCAGGCATTCGTACCCTGCTCGAGGCGGTCCCCGATGAGCCTCCCACGGCGGTTGACGGAATCATCGACGAAGTTGAGGAGCAATGAGCAAACTGACGATCATTGGGTCGATAGCAATCGCCGTACTTCTGATTTCCGGTATTGGCTTGTGGCGCACTGGGAAGTTGCGGGCCTTGCTGGTGCGGCTCTTCGGGCCACCGCGGGTGGAGCTTGCGGAGACCTACACTGGCGCGGATACCGGCGAGACCTTCGATCACTCCGGTTACGATCAGCTCGTTGCCGACCACGTCGACTCCGCCGGCTTCGTCGACTACGCCGGCCTCACCGACTCCGAGGCCAAGCTCGACGCTTATCTCGACGGCCTCGCCAATGCGCCGGTCGACAATCTCGGGCGAGACGAGCGATTAGCGCTCCTGATCAACGCGTATAATGCCTTTACGCTGCGTCTCATCCTCGACCGCTTTCCCATCGGGTCGATTCGAGACATTCCGTCCGCGGAACGCTGGGACGCGAAACGCTGGGTGTTGGCTGGCGAGACCTACAGTCTCGACCAGATCGAGCACGGGCTCATTCGGCCCAACTTTCGGGAGCCGCGGATCCACTTCGCGCTGGTCTGCGCCGCGATCGGATGCCCGCCCCTTCGCGCCGAGGCTTACACCGGAGAGCGCCTCGAACAACAGCTCGAGGCTCAGACCCGTTTCACACATGGCAATGAGAGATGGTTACGATACGAGCGTGGTAATGCGACCATCGAGCTGACCGCTCTCTATGAGTGGTACGCGGGGGACTTCGAGCAGGTCGGTGGATCCGTTATCGAGTACGCTGGGCGATACAGTGAAGACCTCGCCACGGATCTCGCAGCAGGGCACGTGCCCACCGTTCGGCACCTAGACTACGACTGGTCGCTCAACGCTCAACACTAGGCATGTGAGGCGTTGCTCCCGAGGTTTCCCTGATTTATTCTGCCGGCTCCCTCGTCCGGATCGGAGTAATTTGATGAGCACTGAAATCAAGCTGACCGAATACAGTCACGGCGCCGGGTGCGGCTGCAAGATCTCTCCCCAAGTGCTGGACGTGATCTTGCAGAGCCAAGTGAAGTTTGAGGATGCGCAGCTGCTGGTCGGCAACACCTCCCGGGACGATGCGGCGGTCTATGACCTCGGCGACGGACGAGCGGTCATAAGCACGACAGATTTCTTCATGCCGATAGTCGACGACCCCTTCGACTTCGGTCGCATTGCGGCCACCAACGCCATCAGCGACGTGTACGCGATGGGCGGTGTACCGATGGTGGCGATCGCGATTTTGGGATGGCCCATCAACCAGCTCCCAGCGGAGGTCGCTCAGCAGGTCGTCGATGGCGGACGACACGCATGCAGGGATGCCGGCATCTCGCTCGCCGGAGGGCACAGCATAGACGCGCCCGAGCCCATCTTCGGGCTCGCCGTGACCGGGTCCGTGGCGGTCGAGCACTTGAAGCGTAACGACACCGCCCAGCTCGGCAACCGCTTGTATCTGACGAAGCCGTTGGGCATTGGCATTCTAACCACCGCCCAAAAAAAGAAGAAGCTTCAGCCCGAGCATCGGCATATCGCCCGCGACGCAATGTGCGAGCTCAACACTGTCGGACCGGAGCTAGGCAAGATCGAGGGCGTGACCGCGATCACGGACGTGACGGGATTCGGTCTGCTCGGCCATCTCAGCGAAATGTGCGAAGGCAGCGAGTTGAGCGCACAAGTCCACTTTGATCAGATCCGCCAGCTCGAGGCCGCGGAGATGTACCGGCAGCAGGGATGCATCCCCGGAGGCACCAACCGGAACTTCGATAGCTATGGCTCCAAGATCGGCGAAATAACCGAAGCCCAGAAGCAGATCCTTTGTGATCCACAGACGAGCGGCGGCCTTCTGGTGGCGGTCTCGCCTGATGCAGAATCGGAGGTGCTCGAGATCGCGCGCAACCGGGGGCTATCGTTTGCAAATATCGGCGTGCTCACCGAATTGAACGGCGACCGGTTGGTGGAAGTCGTCGCCACTGCTCCCGCCTAGCGCTGAGCGATCCTAGTTCTTGCGAGCGACCCCGTAAGCGACTTTCCCAGCGTGGGGCTCGGCCACCGGTTGAACCAGGTCTTCGTCGCGGTAGTGCACCGGAGCCCATCCCAGATCGGACATGGCGCGCCGCAGCCACTCGGGATCGATGACGATCTTGTGGATCGTCTCCCGGTAGCGGTGCCAGACGCCGCCATGAGCGAAGCAGCCGCTCGCGTACAGGATCACACGTTCGCCATCGAACAAGCGCTTGCGGACGATGATCTCCTCGTCGGAGTCGTGAACGAGCGTCGTGTCGACAGTCTCCCGCAGCCCGAGCGGGGTGTTGATGTCGAAGACGAAATACCCACCGGGAGCTAGTGCACGATCAATGCATCTCAAGCACTCTGTCACCTCGGCCAAGCTTGCGAGATGATTTAGTCCATTGAAGGTACAGACCACGAGACCGAATCGACGGTCCAGTTGAAAGTCGCTCGCGTCACCTTCCAAGAACAGTGCCTTGCCGCCGTTTAGGTAACTCGCGCAAGCTTCCCGCGCATGAGCAAGCATGTGTGGCGATCGATCGAGGCCGACCACGCGATAGCCGTGCTCCAGGAAGTGGGCGGCCAAGTGCCCAGAGCCGCAGGCCAGATCCAACACGTCGCGATTTGACGCTCCTGTTTCTGTCTTCTCGTAGATTCGGCGGATCTTCGGAGCGAGTCTGCGCGCAAAGCCGTCCGGACGACTCTCGAAGATGCTGTATCTGAGTGCCGCAGCGACGCCGTACGCCTGGTCGAGAAAGTCACGCGGACCGTGAGTCGAGTCGGACATCGCTTTTACCTGCCCACTCCGGGGCCGAGATCGTCGAGGAGCTCCGACCAGCGGGCTCTTTCCTGCTGGTGACTGAAGCGCGGCGCCTCCTTCATGACATGGTCCTCCAGCTCTCGCACGAAAGCAGGGTCGGTTTCGGCCTGGATGAGCCGCCGTCGAAGCGAGTGGGTGTCGCCAACGGGGAAATACCCCGGGTAGGCGTCTCCAAGCACGCCTACGGCGCCATCGATGTTCGAAGCGATAACCGGCACGCCGGCCACCACGGCCTCGGACAGCACGTTCGGACCACCCTCCATGATCGACGTCAGCGTCATCAACCGACACTTACTCAACGCTCGGCGCACTTGCCAGTGGGCGACTTCGCCCATCCAATGATAGCGTCTGTTGCGCTGCATCTCCTTCTCGGCCCTTCGTGCCCACGTGCTGGTGTGCGCCGCGCCGTAATGAAGAACGCGGATTCTACTTCCCTCCGGAATGTCGCGCACTGCGTGCGCGGTGCGCAAGGGGTCCTTCTCGTCGCGTAGGTGGCCAACGACACAGACGTCGAAGTTGCGGACCGACGGCTTCCTGGGCCCTGAAAGCGGGCGAGCCGATTCGTAGAGCAGGAACAACTTCTCCTGTTCGGATTTCGGCACGGCTTTGTGGGCGAGGCTATTGAGCACCAGCAGTCGATCCGCCAGTTTCATGGATCGTTCCGTGACGCGTGCGTGTGAATGCCTGAAGCGATACAGGTCGGTGCCGGTAAGGGCAACGACGAGTGGTCGGTCGGAGTGTCGTTGGCTGAACGCCTCGATGGCATCGGCGCTGCGATAGGCGTTGAGTGCAACCGCGACGTCCGCTGGTTCGCCCCGGTACTCGTGAGCAATGACCACCTCGTGGCCGAGCTCGCGTAGAATAGAGGCCCACCTCACCGCCGTCACGCTGTTCCCGGCTTTCTTGCCTAGGCGGGCAGGAGTGATCAGGCGAATGTTCATTCGGTAGCCGACAGGCTGCTCGCGAGCCATTCGTCGGAGTAGACGCGGGACAGATACAGGTCACCGCCGTCCGGGACGATCGCCACGACGACATCCTCGGGAGACATTTGCTGCGCGACCTGCACGGCGACACTCACGATCGCGCCGCTACTTCCACCGCAAAAAATACCCTCTTCGCGGCACATGCGTCGTGTCATGAGAAATGCTTCCTCATCGGTTACAGTCACAACCCGGTCGACGAGCTTCGGATCGAGCGCTTCAGGGATGAACGGTGCATCTTGTCCCACGGCTTCCAAGAAGTAAGGAGCTGGGTCGACGATCTCTCCGGTCTCGAGGTATGTCTTGTAGATCGACCCGGCTGGGTCGGCCATGATGACTTCGATGGTCGAGTCCTGCTCTTTGAGGTATCTCGCACAGCCGGTAATCGTTCCCCCCGTTGCAGCCCCGGCAACGAATGCCGAAACCCGCCCGTCGGTCTGCTCCCAGATCTCGCGGCCGGTCGTACGGTAGTGGGCTTCCGGGTTGGCCTGATTGAAGAACTGGTCGGTGAATACCGCGCCATCTGTTTCGGCAGCGATGCGCCCTGCCATTGCGAGCCAGTGGTCGGGTGAGCCGAATGGTGCGTCGGCTGGCGCGGTCACGACGCGCGCACCGAACGCCTGGAGCAGGCCGATCTTGTCCGTAGGGGTTTTGTCCGTGCACACGATGACGACGGAGTAGCCCCGCTCGGCGGCGAGCATCGCCAGCGCGAAGCCTGTATTACCACTCGAGGCCTCCACGATGGTCCCGCCAGGACCAAGGCTCCCATCGCGCTCCGCCTGTTCAATCATTGCCAAGGCAGCGCGGGCCTTGATGCCGCCCGCGGGATTAAAGTACTCCAGCTTGGCCAACACCGTCGCCCCAGATTCTCCGACCACCCTGTTGAGCCGAACCAGAGGCGTGGAGCCGATAGTCTCGCTGATGCATGTTTGAAAAGGCACCGACGTAGCTCCAAATATTGCTGTAAATGGACTCGAGAAACGACAATGGGTCGCTGCAGGCCTCGCACCACCAGCCTGTAGTTCGGCCATCCTACTTGATCTTGCCCTTTAGCGTCAGGACCAAGTCGCTATCCGTTGTAGATCAAGGTGTCCGGTTTGAAAGCGGCCCAAGAGAACCGGAAGGGATTGGCATGCACGATGCGGGTCCGGTTCGATCATTGGGACACCAGGGCGCTTGTGCCGTAGCTCGGGTCATACATACATACCGCGATGTGCTGGCGAAGATCTGGCGGTTCGTCGATTCCCGACAGCCCTTGCTCGAAAGCAAGACGCGAAATCGCGACGGCGATTTCCAACGAAACCTCTCTGATCCGCTCCAACTCGGGAAAGAGGGATCCCTGGGATAGGTTTGCCTCGGTAACTGCATCCGCCACCGCTTGGGCTGCGAGCCGAAACATCCTGTCGGTCACCCTCCGAATACGGCACGCCATCACTCCCAGTCCGATACCAGGGAAGATGTAGACGTTGTTGGACTGCCCGGGCACAAGCGTTTTGCCCTGCACCGTTACCGGATCGAAAGGACTGCCGCTCGCGAATACGGCACGACCCCCGCTCCAGCCGTAAACTTCTTCTGCCGTGGCCTCGGAGCGCGATGTGGGATTGGACAGGGCAAACACCACCGGCCGCTCGTGAGACCGCGCCATCGCCTCGATCACCTCGCGGTTGAAGAGCCCCCGCTGGCCGGTAGCCCCAATGAGCACGGTGGGACTCAACGCTTCGATCGCTTCGGCGATTCCCGCCACGGGCTCGTGCTCATGGGCGTAGGAGAGTGCATGTGGCTTCACGCGATCACGCCCGGCTACGATCAAGCCCTTGCTGTCCATGAACCAACACCGCCGCCGGGCCTCAGCCAGATCCATTCCTTCATCGGCGATGGCTC
>CAXMRN010000025.1:0-34996 GCA_964195565.1 uncultured Polyangiaceae bacterium
ATGCCCATGCCGGGTTCGGACTCCGACATGAAGTCCATGGGATCGCGAACGAACCGAACGTAGCCGTCGCACTCGAACTCGAAGCCACCCGGTAAGGTGACGAGCATGCTGACGGAGGTGTCTTTCGGAAGCGCTTCATACGTGGCGAGGAACACGCCGCCATGGGCGATTTCCCCGCTGAAACCCACGTAGAAGTTGGATTGCGTCGTCGCGCCGAGGTTCGCCTCCACCGGGCGCCGTGCGCCTGTTGGAATCGGTGCGGGCGGAGGCAGCATCGAGGTAGGGATCGGCGCGGGCGCCGCCGACAGGGGCCGGGCGGACAAAGGCCGATCCGACGGCCGATCGGACGGTGGAATGCTCGACCGCGCGACGCGTATCGCAGGCGCAGGGACACTGACTGGTGGGACGCTCGGCGCAACAGCACTCGCCGCTGGCGAGACGCTAGAGGGAGCCGCGCTCGCGACCGCCCGACTCGACGGGGGAACGCTAGAGGGAGGCGCGATAGGGGCTGGCCGATTCGATGGGGGGACGCTAGACGGAGCTGCGCTGGGGACCGGCCGGTTGGACGGCGGAACGCTAGATGGAGCCGCGCTCGCCGCTGGGCGCTGCGAAGGAGTGTCGGGTCTGACGCTTGGCTTGTTGGTCAGCGGGAAGAGGATGCTGATGACGTCGGCGATGCTCTCGGTTGCGCTCTGCACTCCGGAATGTTCGCTCTTCACGTCCTGAAGGAGGGCGAGGGTCTGGCTGAGCGTGCCGAGCGCGTTCTTCACGCAGGTCTTGCCGTCCGGCTCGGTCGATGCGTACTCCGCCTCGAAAAGTGCCCCGACGGACTTCGCGACGTTCTGGATGATGCCGAGCACCTCCTTCGGAACGTCTTCGTCTTGCTGTAGTGCTTCGAGTGCCTTGCCGAGCGCTTCACGAGCTTGTCGCGCTTCGCCCGCAGATGAGTAACCCATGCCTGTCTGTCTCCCCCGCTTGCCTGGTTGTCAGGATACCGGGAGTCGCCACCAGGTCAAAGCTCCTTCACGAATACGACGCGCGAGCGACCTGGGCCCGCATAGTCTGGGACCTCCGTGCTCTCGAAGCCCATCGACTCGTGGAATCGCACAGGGCCCTCATGGCCGGCTGCCCCGAGGGACTTGATCCGCTTCATTCCCGCGGCCCGGCACCGCTCGGTGAACTGTCCGTAGAGTCGCTTTCCGACCCCGCGCCGGCGGTGATCGGGGTGAATTCCGACGAGGTGGACGTACCCCCTCGCGGAGGGCGCGGCCACCATCACGCCGAGAAGGAAGCCGATGACCTGGCCGTCAAGCTCGGCAACGAGCGCGTGCTCGCCGAACTCATAAAAAAACATTGGATCCGCGCGCCTTCCGGCTGGCCCACCCCACCACTGATCGAGCACCGAAATGATATAGTCGTAGTCGACTTTCGTGAGGCCCCGGATGTCCATCGCTCGGCACAGCGGATAACACGAACACAGCACGAACGCACGGCGACCCCGATTCCGACCATGTCTCCGCCCAAAGAAACAGCACCGGTATTGTTTTGTCCGTTCTGCCACGACGGCTTCGAGGGGCGGTTGGAGTGCCCCGAGCACGAGCTCGCGTTGGTGGCCATCGACCAGCTGCCGCGAAGGGGTGAGCGCAGACTGCAGAACGTGACGTTTTTCGCAGATCCGCGTCTCGGGCGAGGCGGTGTGTTGCTTGGCGCGGCGCTCGTGCTGCTGGGGTTCGTCGCGCCGCTCGTGGCCTCCGCGCCGCAGACCGGTGCAACTGTCGTGGCGTCAGCGCTGGAGGTGGCTGTCGATGGCGCGGCGAACCTGTGGCTCGCGCCCGGCGCTGCGACCGTGCTTTTGTGGATTCTGTGGCAACGACGCAGCAGAGAGGCGATGCGCGCGGCGCGGGCCGCTGTGCTCGGTTTGGCCGCCGGGGGAGCATTGCCGTTGATCTACACCACCCGTCGGATCGGCTTGGTCGCGGAGTCCTTGGCCGCCGACGTCGAATGGCAGTCGGGGCTCTGGCTCATGGCCGCCGGCCTCGTCATCGCCGCCTTTGGCAGTCGTCAGCTCGGGTCGGCGCCGGGCTAGGCCGCGCCGGGGAGCGTAGGGCGGAAGATATACCCTTGCTGCTGTACGACGCAGACCCGGTTCGGTCCTGCGACCCGTGCTCGGGCGACCGCGATGCTAGCCGCATCCAACAGCTCGCTATGCGATCGGATGCTACCACTCGGGTAGAGCCCGACTCCGATCGAAATCGTCAGCTCGATGCTCGACGAGGCCCGAGCGTGGCTTGGCACCTCGAACCGCCGAAGTGCGACTTCGGACATGATGCGGTCCGCCAACGTGAGGGCTTTGGCTGGGCGTGTGTTGGGCAGCAGAAGCCCGAACTCGGCCGTCCGGAACCGTGCCGCGATGTCGGTGCTGCGGATCGTGCGCTGCACTCGGACAGACACTTCGTCGAGCACGCTTCCCGCCACCTCTGCACCGTGCTCGGTGACGAGGTCTCGGAACTCGTCGACCGCGAGGATACAACACGCGAACGGATCCAAGTGACGCTGCGCCTCCTCGAACTCGATCGCGAGGCACTCGTGAAAAAAGCGATGGTCAGGGAGCGCGCGAAGCTCCTCATGGAGGGACGTGTGTCGGAGTTCGTTCTTGGCAAATTGCACGTCGTCATGGGCTCGCTTCACCCGCAGCATGTTCTCGACGCGCGCGAGAAGCTCCGAGTCCTCGAACGGTTTCGCGACGTGGTCGTCCGCGCCGGTTCGAAGCCCTTGAACGCGCGCGCTTTGATCGTCGGCCGCGGCAAGAAGGACGACCGGAACGAAGCGATCCTTGGTGATGGTCTTGACGACCCTGCACGCATCGATACCGCTCAGGCCGGGCATGTCGACGTCGAGGACAACCAGGTCGACTGGCTGGGCGCGAACCGCGTCGATGGCCTTCTGCCCGTCGCCGGCCTGGACGACAACCAGTCCCCGTGCGCGGAGGAGCTCGGATATATGCTCACACGTCGCACGATCGTCGTCGGCGACAACCACTACCGCCTTCGGAAATGGACGGGCAGTCCCCACTCCGACACAATAACTGAGCGCGGTGAGATTCGCGAGCCTGGGCCGTCGAGTTTCCCTGAGAGCCCGAGCCGTCTATACTCCCAATCGACGCGCTTCCGAGGGCGTGGGGCCTAAATGGAGCTCAAGCAGCAACTCAAACTATCGCAACAGCTCATCATGACGCCGCAGCTTCAGCAGGCGATCAAACTGCTGCAGATGTCGCGCATGGAGCTGACCGAGCTCGTACAAGAGGAGCTGCTCGAGAACCCAATTCTCGAGGAGGGCGTCGAACCTCGTGACCCGAGCAGCGCCGGCGTCGAGGAGTCGCCCACGCCAGAGCTCGAAGCACACGAAGCCAAGAAGGAAGAAATCGACTGGGAGCGCTACCTCGAGAATCAGTCGAACGAAGCGCCGATGCCGTCGATACGTCGCGGGCCGGACGAAGAGATGCCGGGGCTCGAGGCGACGCTGTCGACGACCGAGGATCTAAGCGAGCACCTCGAATGGCAGCTTCGCATGGGCGACTTCGTCGAGGACGAGCGTCGTTTTGCCGTGCTGGTGATCGGGAACCTCGACGACAACGGCTACCTCAAGATCGAGAACGTCGCACCGGAAGACGTCGTGCCCCGGCTTTCCGCCGAGGCCGGTCTCGACGCCGAGGATGCCGAAGAAGTTCTCGCGATGATTCAGCAGTTCGATCCGCTCGGAGTCGCGGCCCGATCCCTCGAGGAGTGCCTCAGCATTCAAGCCAAGCACTACGGCATGGACGACCTGGTCCTCCGTGTGCTCTCCGATCATTTGCACGACCTCGAGAAGCGACACTACCCGGCAATCGCCAAAGCATGCGAATGCCCTGTCGATGAGGTTTACGACGTGGCGCAGATCATCGCCGAGCTCGAGCCACGGCCGGCTCGACGGTTTCAGACCGAAGAGCCGCGGTACATCGTTCCCGACGTGTACGTGCACCGAGTCGGCGACGAGTACTACGTGGTGGCCAACGACGATGGCATGCCCAAGCTCAAGATCAGCGGTTTCTATCGGGCGGCCATGGCCGATAACGCCAAGGCCAAAGAATACATCCAAGACAAGCTCCGGAGCGCACAGTGGCTGATTCGCAGCATCGACCAGCGCCGCAAGACCATCGTCAAGGTCACCGAGTGCATCGTGGAGAAGCAGCAGGGCTTCTTCGACAAGGGCATCGAGTACCTGAAGCCGATGATTCTTCGCGACGTGGCGGAGGACGTCGGCATGCACGAGAGCACAATCTCCCGTGTAACCAGCAACAAATACGTCCACACACCCCGTGGCACTTTCGAGTTGAAGTACTTCTTCAACAGCGCCATAAGACGGGACCATCAGAACGATATCGCCTCGGAAAGCGTGAAGCAGGCGATCAAGGGCATCATCGGCGGCGAGGACCAGAAGGCGCCGTTGTCAGATCAACGAATCGTTGAGATACTCGGACAAGACGACATCAGGATTGCCCGCCGGACAGTCGCGAAGTATCGCGAAATGCTCGGGATCTTGAGCTCATCGAAACGTAAGAAATACTTTTAGTCGCTGGAGGGTTGATGCGTATTAGCTACACATTTCGCAACATGGAGTCGTCTGACGGCGTCAAGAACTACGCATCCGAGAAGATTGCAAAGATTCAAAAGTACATGCGCGCGCCGCTGCATGCCGAGTTCACGTTCTCCACGGAGCGCCACCTCCATCGCGTCGATTTGAATCTGACCGGGGACGGCCATCAGTACGCAGGCCACGGCCAATCCGAGGACATGTACGCGACTATCGACCAGGTCGTCGACAAGCTCGACCGCCAGGTGCGCGACGCGAAGGCCACCGAAACGGATCGTCGCCGGCACAGCGGCGAGTCCCTCCGCCACCCCGAAGACTGATCCGCGTTGCGCCGGTGTGGCGGGTGGGGTATCGCCTCGCCGTCATGCTGGCTGACCTTCTTCATCCCGAACGCGTGCGTACCGGGCTGACGATTTCCGACAAGGAAGCTGCGCTGCGCACCATCGCATCGTTGCTCTGCGCGCCGGATAACGCAGCGAACGAAGAAGTCGTCTACGACGTGCTCGTCGAACGCGAGCGTCTGGCCAGCACCGGGATTGGCAGCGGCGTTGCGATTCCACACGGTCGCTACGACGGGGTCGACGAGCTGCGCGCGGCGGTCGTGGTATGTCCCCAGGGTGTCGACTTCGACGCTGTAGATCACCTACCCGTGACGATTTTGGTTGGCATCGTGGGCCCAAGGTCGATGCCGCAGAAGCATTTGGCGGCGCTCGCCGGCGTCTCCCGCGTCCTTCGGGACGATCAGAAGCGCGCAACACTGATCAAGGCAGCAGATGACGCCGAGGCCTATCGGACGCTCGTCGGACCCTGATGGGCAGACAGTCGCACGTCACTCGCGTATGATGAGTGGGTGACGCAGTCTTCCCCTTCGCAACGCGGCGGCCTTGCCAGCATGCGTGTCGAACGCGGCATTACGGTGGCGCACTTGCTCGCGGAGCCTCGTCTGCAAGCCATCCTGCGGTTGGTTGCTGGCGAGGAAGGGCGCGACCGGCCAATCGACCATCCGCGCGTGCAGAAGCCCGGGCTCGCGTTGGCAGGGCACACGCACGGGGTCGTGCCGACCCGGGTCCAGATCTTGGGCGAGACCGAGCTCACGTTCCTCGAGGGCCTCGCCCCCGACGAGCAACGCGAGCGTGCGGCGGTGTTGTTTAGTCTCGGGCTATCGCTCGTAGTACTTACTCGCGGCGTCACCCCACCAAAGGCGCTCCTCGAAGGCGCGCAAGAGACCTCCACGCCATTGACCGTCGCCGAACCCCGGTCGAGCCGCGCGATACAGACGATTCATCGGGTCCTAGACGGGATCCTCGCGCCCTCCGAAACCCGCCATGGCGTGCTGATGGACGTGCACGGTGTCGGAACGCTGCTGCTGGGGCCAAGCGGCATTGGGAAGAGTGAGTGTGCGCTGTTCTTGGTCGAGCGTGGCCATCGGTTCGTCGCCGACGACCAAGTGATCCTTTCCCTGCTGCCGTCCGAACGAATCCTCGGACGAGCACCGACGCTACTCCGAAATCATCTCGAGGTGCGTGGCATTGGGATTATCAACGTTCGCGACCTGTTCGGGGCCAACGCGGTACGTTTCGAGAAAACGGTGCAGTTGGTCGTCGAAATCTGCCCTTGGAGCGATGACGAGCCGTTCGATCGGCTTGGACTCGACGACTCGAGTCTGGATATCTTCGGCATTCCGATTCCGATGTTGCGGATCCCGGTTCGACCTGGCCGCAACATGGCGGTCATCCTCGAGGTTGCGGCGCGCAACCACATCCTCAAGGCCGCTGGGCACCACGGGGCACAGAAGTTCATCAGCAACTTGATGGGAGACATGGACGAACCGGGGTCGGGGCCCGGACCATGAGCGCCGCTCCCCAGGTCGTCGTCATCACAGGTCTATCAGGTGCGGGACGAAGCAGTGCGCTTCGAGTGCTCGAAGACGCGGGCTTCTTCTGTGTCGACAATCTTCCTCCCGGTCTGGCGCCTGAGTTGCTCCAGCTCGTCAGTGGCGAGGGGCGGCCGATGGAGCAGTCGCAGGAGAGTGCCGTTCCCGATCGGGTCGGGTTGGGCATCGACGTCCGCACCGGTACATTCCTGAGCGGAGCAGAAAAGACGCTAGCAGACCTCGAAGCGTCCGGGCATCACGTGCAGGTGATCTTCCTCGACTGCGCGGACGAGGTTTTGGTTCGGCGCTTCAGCGAGACCCGGAGGCCCCACGCGCTTGCGCGGTCGGGGGACTTGCAGGGAGCAATCGCAAGGGAGCGAGAGCGACTCGCGGGACTGCGTGCCCGGGCCGACATCATCGTCGACACCACCGACTTCAGCGTCCACGATTTGCGGCATCACCTGATAGACTACGTTGGGCGCCACCCCGAGCGGCCGTCGATGGTCGTTCGTCTGGTGTCGTTCGGCTTCAAGTACGGGGTCCCGGTGCACGCCGACCTCGTCTTCGATCTGCGGTTCCTACCGAATCCACACTTCGTCGACGAGCTACGCCCCAAGACCGGAATGGACCCCGAGGTGTCGGCATATGTGATGGAGGCTCCCGAGACACAGGACCTCTTGCGACATCTGCGACCGCTGCTCGACTATGTCCTTCCGCAGTACGCGCGCGAAGGAAAGGCCTATCTGACCGTCGCGCTCGGATGCACGGGCGGCCGACACCGCTCCGTGGCGATGGCGGAGGAGCTCGGTCGTCTGCTTGGCGGCGACCATGAGGTCGTCGTGGCGCATCGCGACGCGAGCCGGGCCGCCTCGTGAACGAAGCGTTCACTGCCACCGTCGAGGTGCCCAACCGCTTGGGTCTGCACGCGAGGGCCGCGGCGAAGCTGGTCGATCTAGCGAACCGGTACGAAGCGCACATCGAGGTGAGCAGGGATGGCCAAACCGCGGACGCCAAGAGCATCATGGGCGTGCTGTTGCTGTGCGGTCAGCAGGGGGCGCAGATCACGATTCGCGCCCTAGGCGCAGACGGAGAGGCGGCACTTGCGGCGCTCTGCGGCCTAGTCGCCGGTGGCTTTGGGGAAATGGCGTGACGGGCCGCGTGCGGCTCAAGGGTGTCGCCGCATCGATCGGCATCGCCGTCGGCTCGGCTCGGGTAGTTGGCCGCGAACGACGCCGGTTGTCTTATCGGCGCATCGGGGACGCGGACGTTGCGGCCGAGCTCGAACGATTCGAGCAGGCCGTGTCGAAGTCGCGCGCCGAGATCGAAGTGGCCAAGCAGGAGCTTACCGAGCGCCACGGTTCGACGTACGCTCCGATCCTCGATGTCTATCTCCTGATGCATGGCGACGCGCTTCTCATCGACGCGACCTCCGAGGCGATCCGGAACGACGGGGTCAATGCGGAATGGGCACTGTCTCGGGTCATCGAGCGTCTCAAGAAGCCGCTCCTCGACAACGCCTCCTCGTATTTTCAGGAGCGCGCCCGGGACATCGACCACGTCCATGAGCACCTGCTCCGGCAGTTGCATGGTGAGGAGCCCACCGAGCGCTCGATGGACGGGCCAACCGTCTTGATCGCGAACGACCTCACTCCGGCGGATGCCGTGCGGATGCTGGCCCCACCGACCGTCGGTCTGGTTACCGAGATGGGCGCTCAGAGCAGCCACACCGCGATCCTAGCCCGCACCTTCGGCGTGCCGGCAGTGGTGGGTGTCGGCCAGCTGCCCGCGGAGCTCGAAGACGACGAGGTGGTGGTGGTGGTGGATGGTTTCGCCGGGGAAGTGACGATCGGCGCGTCGCCCGAAGAGCTTGGCGCGGCTCAGGCGCGTCGGGATCGGTTCGCGGCGTTCCTCGCAGCCGAGCGCTCGACCAACGCGGTGACCCGGGACGGGGTCCCGATTTCAGTGACGGCCAACGTGGAACTGCCGAGTGAGCTGCCGGCCGCCCTCCAGAACGGCGCCGAAGGTATCGGACTCTACCGAACCGAGTTCATGTGCCTCGATCGCCCCGACCCCCCCTCGGAAGAAGAACAGTTCGAGGTATACCGTAGCGTCGTCCTGGCGATGGCCCCGAAGCCGGTCGTCTTTCGAACCTTCGACTGGCGAGGCGACAAACGCTTGCGAACTCACGGCGTCGGTGAACGCGAGGGCGCATGGCTGAGAACCCAGATACGGGCCATCGTGCGGGCGAGCGCCGAGGGGCCCGTATCACTGATGTTCCCGATGGTGTCCACGGTGGCTGAGTTTCGTGAGGCGAGGGCGCTCGTCGAAGAGTGCCGTGGTTCGCTGCCGGACGAGCGTTCGAGAACAGCCGAGCTTCCGATCGGCATGATGGTGGAGGTTCCCTCGGCTGCGTTGCTTGCGGAGCGATTCGCACAGCACGCCGACTTCTTCGCCGTCGGCACCAACGATCTAGCGCACTACACGCTGGCGTTTGATCGCCGTGACAGTCACTCTGCCGCCCGACCGCTCGACCCGGCAGTCCTCGCTCTGCTCCAACGGGCGGTCTCCGCCGCCAGTGATGCGGAAATGCCGTGCTCCATGTGTGGCGACATGGCCGCCGACCCCGTCGCGCTCGGATTGGCGCTCGGACTCGGATACCGACAGATCTCGGTCCCTGCCAGCATCGTCCCGTTGGCACGCGCCGTGATTCGCAAGCTCGACCTGGGGGTTGCCGCGGAGCTGGCGAGGGACGCCTTGCAGTGTAGCTCCGCGGACACGGTTCGCGAACTGATCGTCGATCGCCTCGACCAGGACCTCGGAGCCCTTTGGAAAGAGCAGGGGATCGTCTAGTTCGATCTGTCGGACACCGGCGCGACCAGGCGGGCGAGATCACCCTCGGTGACCAGTCCAGTCGCGCGACCGACTTCGTAGCCGTCGACGTCATACAGAATGTAGACCGGCACTGTCTCGATCTTTCCGAGCGTGCTCTCTCCGTTCTCGACCCGCCCGTACGGGTTCGCACCGACGACAAAGGGCGGGTCGAGCGCGTAGGCCCATGCCTCGACGAGCTGACCCGCGCGAGGTTGGGCAGCGACGCCAACCACGATGACCTCGGGATGCTGCGGTACGAAAGGCCGCAACGACGTCAACGACGCTTGGCTGACCGCGTCAAAGGTCGCGAACACGAACAGCAACACCGGCGTGCCCCGGAGGTCAGCCAGCTCGAGCCAGCGCCCGTCCGACAGTCGAATCCCGAGGTTGAGCCGCCCGCTGTCTCCCGGTTCCGGGGTCGTCTCCTGCACACCACTCGCGTCGCGCGCGCAACCTGGCACGAAGGCCAGTGGAAACCCAAGAGCGAGAAGAATCAGGAGCGCGCAACGGCCGCGTTGGGGAAGACTGCTTCTGGTCATTGCAGTTGTCTCGTCAATATAGCAAGAACCGGAGAGAAGTGGACGGTATCCGCGAACACCTGGACGCGTTGCTCGCGAGTTGCGACACGGAGTCTACTCGCAGCCGAGACCCTGTCGATTGCGTTCATGGCTATGATCGAGCTCGTGACCAAGAGATCGTGGGGCTCATCGCGTCGAGCCTCGCATTCGGCAACGCCCTTGCCGCGCGGCGAAGCACAGATCGGGTGCTCGCGATGCTGGGCCCTGAGCCGGCGGCGATGGTGATGGACGCGAACCACACAGAGCTCCGCCGGCGCCTGCGAGGGTTTGCGCATCGCATCTACCGCGGAGAGCATCTCGCCGCCGTGCTGTGGCGGGCGGGGCAGCTATTCCGCGAGTATGGGACCCTCGGCGACGCATTTGCCGAGTTTCATCGCGCCGGTGGCGGAGACTTCCGCGAGGGTCTCGCGCGTTTTGCGGATGCGTTGCGCGGCGATACGACGAGCCGGAGCCTCCGCCACTTGGTCAGTGATCCTCGCGCTGGAAGCGCGTGCAAACGTCTCGTGCTCTACGCGCGCTGGATGGTCCGCCCAGCGGACGGCATCGACCTCGGACTCTGGCCCATCGCGCCCTCGGAGCTAGTGATTCCCGTCGACACGCACATCCACCGAATCAGTCGCAACCTCGGACTGACCGATCGCAGGACCGCTACATGGGCGACCGCGGAAGAGATCACCGACGCGCTGCGAAAGCTCGATCCCGACGACCCGGTCAAATATGATTTCGCGCTGTGCCATCTCGGGGTGTCGCGGGAGTGTCCGAGTCGGCCTGACCCCGTCAAGTGCGCGCGTTGCGCACTGCAAGACATATGCAGCGTTTGGACCGGAGCCTCACCCAACGGCGCAGGTGCGTCAGCGAAGAAACCCGGTCAGCTTCGGCTCTAGCGCGTGGAGGTCAGCGACGCTCTCCACGCCCTCGCCGCGCTCGAGGGTGTCGTCGTTCATCTGGATGAGACGGTAGTCTTGCAACGCCTTGAGGGCGGTTTCGAGCTTGAGTTTCGACAGTGATTCGCGGCGCTCAATCTCGCCAGCGAGGTACATCTGTTGCCCCAGCGCGAGCGTTCTCTTGAACCAGTCCTTCTTGGGGATCGGGCCGTCCAGAACGATCTCTGCACCGCGGAGCGCCAGCAAATAGCTCTCGAAAAAGGTCTGGAGCATCGCGCCATACCGCTCTAGACGATGCCGCATCGCACCCTCGGTGGCCTGAGCGTACCCATCTCGGAGCTCGACCTCGCCGTCTCGAGCCATGTCGCGAAGCTCGTCTTGGAAAATTTCGTCGAAGGTCGCGTCGGTTCGGTACATGAACTCGTGCTTGAAGACCTTCGATAATTGTTGAACACGGTCGTTGAGGCGCGTGATGTCGACCCATTCCTCGGTGTCGACCAACAACGCGGCCGAGATCAACGCGCGCGGCACGAAGAAGTGAATGATCGTGTTCTGGTAGTACTCGAGTGCAATGCGCCGTTCGGAATGAATGGTGTAGATCGGCTCCGGCCCAGTGTCGTGGGCGATGATGAGACGAGCGTCGAGGAACAGGTGTAGCGCCTCGTCGATGGTGTCTTCTCGGATTCGGCCTTCGCCGATGCGAAGTTGGGGGGCGATTCGAGCATTCATGACGTCCAACGTTGCGAGCAGGTCCTCGCAGGCCGTCAAAAGAGAGGCGCGGGTCATGCCGCGTTTCTGGTGGCTCAGCAGTGCGGTGGCGACCAGCGCGGCCGGCGTCACTACGGTGACCTCGTTGATCGAGTACATCACCTTGTGGGCCAACGCTCGAACCGCGTTTCGGTGCTGCACCGGGGTCATGTCGTCCATGTTCGACAGCTCGCCGCCCGAGCGCTGGATGGTCTCCTCTTGGAATTCGTCGAAATCGATGATCTCACCGAACTGGACGTACAGCCGGCCCCATTTCGACCGCAGGATGCTCGAGCTCTTGATCAGGTCGCCGACGTTCTCGGATTGCTTGTCGCCACCGGCGAGCTCGTGGACGAACGAGCGTTCCTCGATGATGCGTTCGTATCCAATCGAGATAGGGACGAGCTTGACCTTGGTTCCGCGAAGCTTCGATGCGGAGTCGAAGACCATCGACAGCAGGCCGTACTTCGGGGGCAGAGGCTTGCCGATGCGAGAGCGACCGCCTTCGAGGAAGAACTCGATGGTGAACCCTTCCGCGATTAGCTTACGCATGTACGCCTCGACGAGCACAGGGTAGAGCGTGTCGTCGTGGAAGTTACGGCGAATGAAGAATGCACCGCCCCGGCGCAGCAGAATTCCGATCGGCCAGAAGCTGAGGTTGTCACCCGCCGCAATCAGGGGTGTCATCAGCGCGTTGCCGTAGAGCATGTCGCTCAGCACCAAGTAATCGATGTGGCTTTTGTGGCTGGGCAGCAGGACCAGCGAGGCATCGTGGGCGGCCGCGCGCACGCGTTCGAGTCCCTCTTTGTCGAGATCGACACCGTCGTACATCTTGGACCAGACCCACGTGAGAAACCGATGCATGAGGTCCACCACGAAGAGGCTTTGCTTGGCGCACAGATGCTGGAGTTGCTTGCGTGCGATCTTTTCGGCCTTGGCGTACGAGATCTCTTTTTCATCAGCAAAGCGTTCGATGTGGGCGCGCACTCGCGGGCTTCGCAGGAGCTCGTCCTGAATACGGGCCGTGGTCTTCTTCATGGGGCCGAGGACGACAGCGCGGTCACGTTCCATTCGGCGAAGCAAGGCGTACCGAACCTTGTCGGCGGCCTCAGCATTGGTCAGCTCGGGGTTCCTTTGGAGGAACTCCTGGAGGTCGAAGGGCTCCCCGGAGCGGAGTTTGGCGTCGCGATAGTTCAGTAAGAACTGGAACAGGACGCGCACCCTGCCGGGCCACTGAACTGGGCCGAACAGCAGGTCGAGCAAGCCCGGGCTCGCGGTCGCGGCTTGTTTGCTCCACACGAAGGTTTGGGGAACCAACAGGATCGGTTGCGAGGAAGTTCGCTGTTTGGCGACGAGTGCCTCGATGAGATCGACTTCGAGCTTCCGGCCGCGGCGCGCCTGACTTCCGAATTTCGGTGGGCGCCTCAGGAACAGCAGAGCGCTGTAGCCATCACTGACGGTCTGCGCCAGGGAATCGGTTTCGGGGATCTGGCGCCGGAGGCTCAACCGGCGCTCGCCCTTGCCGAAGGGTTCGAGGATCCACAACCCCAGGTCGTTGACGAACCGAACCAAGGGCAGGCCGAACTTCTTGAGTAGGAAGTCGAGGCAGAGGAAATCCAGGAAGGACAAGGAGCGCATCACGTAGACGACCACGCCCTTGCTGGCGGCGTCACGGACCCCACGACTCCAATTCTCGTCGACCCGGATATGCGCGAAGAAGCGCCGGTAGAGCCATCTCAGGATGGCGTTGGGTGAGTAGGGCGACGGCGTGGGTGACCGCCGCGCAAGCTCCGGCATGTTCGTCATCGCTCCGACAGAGCCTAGCAGCGTGCTAGATCGGGTCGAGTTTACGCCGTTCCGCTTTCATTCCGGCGCTTTACCTTTTGATCGCTAGAACTGCGCACGCACGAGACGGCGCTGTCCTGGGCGCAGGTCAACCGAGTAGCGGCGTTCCTCGCCCCCGAGTCGCACCACGACCTCGTAGGTGCCGGCGCTGAGGCGAGCCGCGACCCCGCTCCCGAGCGTCCCGATTCGCTTCGAGGCGCGGTTCACCGTGACCATGCCCGTCCCCCGCTGCCCTTTGGCCTCGATTCGAACCTCGAGCATCCCGGTCTTGAAATCGGCTGAAACCGGGCTGGTCTTGCCGGCTGCAACCGTGACGCTGACGCTCTTCGACGGGTTATCGAGTGTGCCGTCCAACCTCACGGTGACCTTGCACTTGCCAAGCGGGACAGAAAGGGCACCGGCACAGGATCCGGCCCCGACTTCTCTCCCATTTTGCTCGACGACGATCGTGCCCCGCGCCGGGCTCCCATTCTCAGTGATCGAGCATGCGATCTGCCCGGATTGCGCCTGAGCCGACCCCGCCCCGCAGAACAAAGTGAAGGCCGCCACCAGCGGTAGCGCCGAGGCCCCGAGGAAGCCAGCACCGAGTCGGTTGCCCGTTTGAATAAGAATTCTCACCGCTTACCGTTCTATCCCAATTCAGGTCCCATGTGGGTGCTCGATTGTAACCCATGCGAAACCCGAGGTTTGCGTCCGTACTTATCCCCTCGTGCCTGCTTGACACCACCAAGGCCGACGGCTACGAAACGCGCCCTGAAACGGTGTCTTAGGAGCGAATCATGGCTACCCAGAGTGCCAAAGCGTCTGAAATCGAACGCAAGTGGTATGTTGTCGATGCTGCGGGCCAACCGCTTGGCCGCCTTGCGTCCAAGGTGGCCCACGTCCTTCGTGGCAAGCATCGGCCCGAGTTCACACCGCACGTCGACACCGGCGACTTCGTCATCATCACCAACGCGGCGCAGGTGACCCTCTCGGGTAACAAGCTCGAGGGCAAGTTCTACCATCGGCACTCCGGTTACCCGGGCGGCCTGAAGTCGGAGAGTTACGGCCACCTGCTCGAGCGAAAGCCCGAGTTCGTCGTCGAGCGCGCCGTCAAGGGCATGCTCCCGAAGAATAGCCTTGGCCGACAGATGTTTCGCAAGCTAAAGGTCTACGCGGAAGGGGCTCATCCTCACGTGGCACAGAAGCCCGAGGCCTTTCCTTTTTGATATCGAGAGATTTGGTTCATGACACACTCTAAAGTCATCGACGGACGCCACTACGGCACCGGCAAGCGAAAGAACGCGATCGCGCGCGTCTTTCTGAGCGCCGGCACAGGCACTGTGACCGTCAACGGTCGCACGTTCGAAAATTACTTCCCGCGTGAGATCCTCCGGATCATCGCGATGCAGCCTTTCGCCGCGCTTTCGAAGCAGGGCGAGTTCGATGTCCAGGTCAACGTGGCCGGCGGCGGCGTCTCGTCGCAGGCCACAGCGGTTCGGCACGGCATTGCTCGCGCTCTGGTCGGCATGGACGAGGACAACAAGCCCGTCCTCAAGAAGGCGGGCTACATCACCCGCGATGCCCGTAAGAAAGAGCGTAAGAAGCCAGGTCAGCCCGGCGCACGCAAGAAGTTCCAGTACTCCAAGCGCTGAGAATTTCGGACTGCAATCTCGAGCCGCGGCGCCTTCAGTGCCGCGGCTTTTTTGCTTAATGCCGTGGACAACACACATGTCAGTATCAAGATGGAGTTGAGCAGATGACCTCGAAACCCATACGCGCGATCGTCGTTGGAGGAACCGGTTACACCGGAGCCGAACTCGTGCGCTTGGCCCTGGGTCACCCATCGCTCGAGCTGGTGTCGATCGTCGGGAACACCACCGCGGGGCAGGCGGTTGGTGCGGTGCTCCCTAGCTTGCAGGGCGTCGTCGACGGCGTGGTGGAGCCATTCGACCCCGATGCGATCGCCGCACAGGCAGATGTAGCCTTCTGCGCATTGCCTCATGCGGCGAGCGCTGAAGCCGTGAACGCTTTGCGGCAACGTGGGCAAATCGTCTTCGACCTTTCCGCCGATTTCCGTTTCGACGATCTGTCTGTGTATGAAACCTGGTACGGCAAGCACCCGGTGCCGGAGCGTTTGCCTGAGGCGGTATACGGTCTGGTCGAGCTTCATCGCGAAGAGCTGCGCAACGCAGATCTAGTGGCGGTGCCGGGTTGCTATCCGACCGCAGCGATCTTGGCGCTTGCGCCGCTGGTGAAGGAAGGTCTGGTTCTGCCGGAGGGGATCACCGTGGACGCCAAGAGCGGCGTGTCAGGCGCCGGCCGGGGGGTCTCGAGCGCGACTCGCTTTCCAGAAACCGCGGAAGGTGTCCGCGCGTACAAAGCCGGCGCCCATCGGCACGGCCCGGAGATCGAGCAGGAGCTCGGCCGACTTGCCGGGTCACCGCGCGAGATCACGTTCGTGCCCCATTTGGTGCCCATGACTCGCGGCATTCTCGCGACTTGCTACGCGCAGCCCGTCGAATCGAGTCTCACGGCGGCAGCGTGCGCCGAGGCAGCGCGCGCGCTCTACGCCGGGTCCCCTTCGGTCCATGTGCTCGACGAAGGGCAACACCCCGACACCCTGTGGGTGCGAGGATCCAACCGCGTCCACGTGAGCTACGCACAAGGCCGCAGCGGCGGCACGATCATCGCGATGAGCGCGATCGACAACCTGGTAAAGGGTGCGTCCGGTCAGGCGATTCAATGCCTGAACGTTCGCTTCGGCCTCGATGAAGGGGCGGGGCTCCGGGCGCCGGCGCAATGGCCGTGACCAAGGTCCTGCACGTTAGCGATGTGCACCTCGAGGACGGCTTTCCCGGCGTGCCGCTCAAGAGCTTCATCAACAAGCGGATCGTCGGCCTTGCGAACCTCCACTTTCGTCGACGGAGGGTGTTCGCCGACGCGGTTGAAAAGGTCGAGGCGCTCGCCGCGTTCTCGAAGGAGCAGGGAGCGGACCTGGTGATCTGCACCGGGGACTACACCGCGCTCGGCACGGAGCCCGAGATCGCCTACGCGCGGAAGATCATCGAGCCTCTCACTCACGCGCCGCTTGGATTCTTCACTGTGCCTGGCAACCACGACCTGTACCTACGGGACACGGTCGAGGCAGGGTGGTTCGAACAGCACTTTGGCGGGCTGATGAGGACCGAGCTTCCGGAGTACTCGGTGGACGGCGTGTGGCCGCAGGTCTGGTTTCCGGCGGATGGCTTGGCTGTCATCGGGGTCAACAGCGCGCGCGCGAACCCGAAGCCCACCCATTCGAGCGGGCGCATTCCGGACGAGCAGCTCGAAGCGTTGACACAGATACTAGACGATGCCCGCGTGCGCGATCGCTTCGTGATGATCGCGACCCACTACGCCCCGCGCCTCGCTAATGGCAGGCCCGATCGCCCTGCGCATGGGCTCGAGAACGCGGACGACCTGCTCGCGATCAGCGCCGCGGCTCGCAGCGGCGTGATCCTGCATGGCCACATCCACTGGCGCTACCACGTGCGTGTGCCCGAGACGCCGCTGACCTTGTGCTGCGCGGGAAGCACCACCCATGCGGGTCGGGAGGGGTTGTGGATGTACGAAATAGGTGACGACCACGTGACCGCCACGCCCGGGACCTGGGATCAAACCCGCTACATCCTCGAACCGGATCAGGCGATCGCCATCGACCCGTAACTTGCCGCCTCGGCGCCGGCTCGAATACAAGCACGGGTATGGCAGCTCGCCAGTTCGGGGCCAAACGCGAGGCGCGTAGGACGGTTCGACGGCTCGTTGATCTCGAGTGCGCGGTTTACTCCGAGCTCTGGGGCGAGGCGATCACGCACCACGTAACCGACGTGAGCGAAGAAGGGCTCTGGATCCAAACCGACCTGCTGCTCGAGATTGGGACCGAGGTTACGCTGACGTTCTGTCCGCCCGATTGGGAGGAGCCACTGTATGTGGCAGGCCGCGTTCAGCGGGTCGAGCTTCAACGAAGGCCTGGAGAACGGAGCGCAATCGGCATGGGAATTGCGTTTGAGGCCTTGCGAACCGACGAGCGACGACGCCTTACGCAGAGCATGCGCTGCCTTCGGGCGGACGAGGCTTTTATCTTGGGTCAGCGCACGCTCACGGGCGTGCCGGTTGGCATCGGCGACACGCACGAGCCCGTGCCGAGTCCCGGTAGCACTGTTGCGGGATGGGCCGCACCGTCGCCGTCCGAATGGTACTCCGGCCGTCCGTCGCGGATCACCGCGACGCCGTCTCAACGCGAGGAGGACACGGAGCCATCTCGAAGCGCGTTTCCGGGCGGGCTCGACTTGGCCGCCTCGGTCTTCTCGGATTGCGGTTCCGATTAGCGGACGTGAAGGGTGCCCGCGTTCACCCGGTTGCCGTCATCTTCCGGGCCTGACTTCACTTCGAGCCTCTTGCTTCCACTGAAGAAGCCCACGTAGAGGGTGTACTCACCGACGCCGTAGTTTGCAGGAACGGTGAGCTCCTGCGTGTCGGCGATCACGTCCCCCTTCTCCCACAGTTTGGTGGGGTACCGACCTTCGACCGGGGTGTGGTCACCGTTGAGGCGCAGTCCGTCGCCGTCGATGTGTACGAAGACCTCATAGCCACTTGGAGGTTTCGAAAGGACCTTCCAATACCAGGTCACCTCGAAGCGCTGGCCTGCACCCACCGAGTCCCCGCCCGGGAGGGCGAGGTCGTAGCCCACCAGCTCGATGCGGTCGTCGTAGCTCGCCCCGACCGGGTGCTGCGGCTCGGGAGCCTCCTTCAACACTGCGTTTTCCAGGAAGCTCTCGTTGGGGCGTCCGTCGATCGCTTCGGCCGCGACCAAGAGCAGTCGCGCGCTTCGCGCATCGGCCACGTACAGGTGCTCCCCGGTCTCCAGGCGATAGGCGCGATCGAGCGGGGGTAGGTCGTCGGCTCGGATCACTGCCCAGCGCTGCCCGCCTTCTTCGAGAAAACGGACGAGGTCGGCCTGTGCGGCGATCTCCTGGATCGGCGCGTTGGTGTAGTAGTGCGCCGCTCTCGACGGCAGCTTGTACGATGCCAGCGGGTCGGGTCTTCCGCCGGTCAGCTCGCCGTACGCGTCGTAGACCGGTTTGGGTGAGAAGTGCCGACTCAGCGCGGGTTGGAACGAGAGGGCGACGAAGACCCCAACGGCCAAACCTCCTCCGAGGGCGGGGAACACGCGTCCGGTTCCGAGCTGGCCGTACGCGTAGCGCACCCAGGGGAGGCCGAAGACCAAGGTCGCTACTACGATGGGGACGAAGAAGGCGACGCGGCCGAAGCGAACTGCGACCGAGGCGATGCGCAGGTCGAGCAAGAAGCACATCAGGCCAAATGAGAAGCAAGTGCCCAGCAGCAGAGCGGCGAGGACGAGCCACCCGCGCTGACTCGAGCCAAGTCCCCATTGCGCGCGGACCCATCGGAAGGTGTTCCGTGGCCGGGGCCGTGAAATCTTCTCGTGGCTCACCAGAGTGAGGCAGAGCAAGGCGCCCGCGACCGAGAGGAGCAAGGCCCACTGTCCTCTCGGATTGTACACGTCCGGGACACTCAGGCCTTCGACGGCCAATACGCGGAGCGGGCTGTCGGGGTACAGGGCATAGTCTCGAATCAGAAGGGCGATCAACAGAGCGACGACCACGGCCGCCGGCCACCGAGCTACGGGCGCGCTGCTCACTTCCGCTAGCCAGATCGCGACCAGCCCCGCCAAGGGGACGACGGCCAGATACGGAGGCGTGCCGTAACGCGATGCAAAGACAGTCCAGGACGCGAACGCGAATGCCGCCCACAGCAGGAGCACCCATGCGATCGCCTGCGAGTCTCGGTTGCGCGTCGCGCGAGGGGCGAGAGTCCAAATCGCCGCGACGGGGAGGGCGGCGCTCCATGGCGCGAATCCATGAAAGATGAGCTCGACCGCCTTGTCGAACGTCGGCGGGTTACCTCCGACCGCGCCTCCGCCAAGCCAAGGGTTGAACTCCGGACCATCGAGCGACACGGCGCGGACGACGCCCAACACGAGGATCGAGGCTAGGAGAGGAAGGAACCAGCGGCCGATCCGACCCCCTTGCCCGGCGTCGCCGGCGAGCGTGCCCCAAGCCGCGACGGCGAGAACGGGGGGGAGGGGCCCCAGCAAGACCCCATCGAGGTGCGTGCTCACGGCGATACCCAACGCAAGAAGCGCGTAGGCAGCGAACTCGCGGCCGCCGGTCCGCGATCGCGAGACGACGGTGATGGAGGCCAGACCGACCCAGGTCTGCGCGAACATCCCGAGCGAATCCCCCATCAACAAACGAGCGTTGAGCAGGAACAGCGGCGTGGACGCAATGACCGCCACGGCGATGACCGCCGCGCGCCGGCCCACGTGTCTGTCCAACAGCACGAATGCCAGCAAGCAGATCAGCCAGCCTCCGACGACGCCTTGGAGACGTCCGGCACTGGATGCTGCGGCCGCGTCGAGCTCCCACGGATCCCACAACCCGTGCGACCAGAGCCCCCAAACGGTCAAGATCACGACGACCACTACCACGAGCCGTTCGAGTGCGACGGGCCGGCTCATGCGTCAGTCCATGATTTCGTCGACGTGCTCGACCAAGGGCTCGTCCGCTCCCTCGACGAGCCTCGGGGCATTCTCGATGGTGCTCAACTGCGCCTGCCAATCGGCCACCGCTTCCTTGTACGGAGGTAGCTCGCGTGTCGCCATGCGCAGGCCCGGGCCGTTCAACTCGGTGAGCGGGTCGAGCGGTCGGGTATATTTCTTGAGGCCAAAGTGAAGGTGAGGGCCCGTCGACCGACCGGTCGACCCGACGAAGCCGATCAGTTCACGTTGCTTTACGAAGGTGCCCCGGCGGATGCCGCCCTTGATGCGATGTAGATGCGCGTAGGCGGTTTCGAAGCCACCACCGTGGCGTATCACCACCAGGTTGCCGTTGGGCCCCTTGCGCCCAGCGAAGGTGACTCGGCCGTCTGCGGAAGCCCACACGGGGGTGCCTGTCACGGCAGCATAGTCCACGCCGAGATGCGGTACCGTGCGTTTCAAGATTGGGTGGAAGCGCCTCGGGTTGTACCGGGACGATAGGCGGTCGTAGCGAAGGGGCGTACGTAGCCAACCGCCTTGCATTGCGCGGCCGCTGTCGTCGTAGAACTGGCCCTGCGTGTTTCCCGCCTGGTAGTAGAACGCTTGCACCTTGCCGGTGCGCTGCCCGTCGTACTCGAGGGCGTGGACCCGGCCGTAGCGCAGGAACTCGCCGTCCACCCGCTCCTCATCGATGATGATGCGAAAGACGTCGCCTTTGCGTGCCTGCAGCGCGAAGTTGATCTGGCCTTCGAACGCCTCGACGAAGAACGTCGCCAACCCAGCGGGAAGCCCGATGCCGACCAAACCGTCGCCGATCGAAACCTCCACCGAAGCGGCTCGCGCGATAGGCGTTCGCTCGACCTTCACCCTGATCTGCTCCGCGCGAAGCACACCATCTTCGCCGCGGGTCACCGCGACGAATTCCGTTGCAGAGGGGTGGTACTCGAAGCGTTTCAGGCTTGCGGTTTCGTCTCGCTCGACGATCAGCTTGTGCTCGGGGCGGCACCGACGGAAGTCCACGATGTGTTGAAGCGCTTGCTCGATCGCAGCGCACTCTTCCGCCTCGAGCCCAGCGTTGAGTAGCGCGCCGCGAAAGCTCGGCACGCCTCCAAACAGGGTTTCATAGCGGGCGTTCGGTCGTGAGCGGGCGAGCGCGAGCGCTTGCTCTTCGGTGAGCTGCTCTTCCATCCCGCCATCTGCTTCCGCGGTCGCAAGCTCTTCCGGTATCCCGAGGTCGGCCGCGAGCTTGGCGTCCTGGTTGCCGAGGCTGTCCTCCACCCATTGCCAGGTTTGGGGGATGACGCTCCGGGCGACCCAGAACAGGAGAGCCCCCACCACGACTGTTCCAACCACCGCACCCACCACGACCCGTCGAAGGCGGCGGGCACGCAGCTCGTTGGGGAGGAGCGCCATGTTCACCGACGGCAGCGGCCGCAGCCCGCTAGGCTCCTTTTCAGACGGATCGGCGCTCATCGAACGCTGCACTTATCAGCGCCCCAATCAATAAGCAAAGGTGGCCCGGTAGAGCGACTTCGTCGCCACGGGGCTCTGCCCCACCCGCGCTTCGAGCAGGGCCCCTTGGCGGACGGAAAGCACCGGTTCTACGGGGTTGACACCTCAAGAGGTGGGGGTTAAGACGCCGCTTCCACCGTCGCCACCGTCAGTGGACATGACCAACAGGCACGTAGCTCAGTGGGAGAGCACTACCTTGACACGGTAGGGGTCGGCAGTTCAATCCTGCCCGTGCCTACTAAGTGATCGCAGGCCCTTGGCACCCCCGCGGCCGCGACGACGTTCTCCGGCGCCGCTCATGGAGGCCGGGGAGCGCAACTGGACGGTTGTCTTGGCCGCCGCTTTTTGGGAGCCTCCGGCATGCTCGTCTTTCCTTCAGCACGGCGTTTCTCTGCCGTCTTCGTCATTTTGGGCTTGGTCGTTGGAGGTTGCGGGGGGACCGGCGGTAGCCTTCCCGAGGGCCGCCCCGACGATCCAATGGTCGAAGGGCCGATCACAGTGGGGTCGCCATTCGTGGCAGGCACCAGCGGGCTGCTCTTGTCCCAAGTGGGTTACGCGCAAGTGGAGTTCTTCATCTCGGGGACCGCCAAGACCTACACGAACGTCGGCGAGCTCGGCTCTGACGGCGTCTGGGAAGTCGAAGGTGGCAACACGGCCGAATACAAGACACGCGCGCTCGTGTACCGGCCGACGTCCGCGAGCGATTTCAGCGGAACGGTGATCGTCGAATGGTTGAACGTGAGCGGCGGTCTCGATGCGGCGCCGGACTGGATCTCGATGCACACCGAGATCATTCGCGAGGGTCACGTGTGGGTCGGGGTGTCTGCGCAGATCGATGGCATCGAAGGCCGCGGCAACGGTATAGGCAGGCTCTACCTCAAGGCGGTGAGCCCCGAGCGCTATGCGCCGCTTTCGCATCCTGGCGACAGCTTTTCGTACGAAATGTTCGCGCAGGTCGCGCAGGCTCTGCGTAACCCGACTGGCATCGCGCCGCTACAAGACCTGGTTCCGGAGCGCATGATTGCGGTCGGGGAATCACAGTCCGCAGGGCGGTTGGTCACCTATGTGAACGCGCTCGGTCCCGTCTACGGGCTGTTCGAGGGGTACATCATTCACAGCAGGGGAGGCGGGAGTCCTCCATTGTCACAGAGCCCAGAGGAATCGGTCACCACCCCGGACATCGTGAACGTGCGGGATGACCTGAATCAGCCGATTCTGATGTATCAAACGGAGTCCGACCTCCTGGTTCTAAATTCGCTACCAAGCCACCAGCCGGACTCCGGGGCGTTTCGGCAGTGGGAAGTGGCCGGCACGGCGCATGCCGATGTCTACACACTCGACACTGGCCACGACGACAAGGGCGACGATCCCTCGGTCGCGCGCGTCATCGAAACCGTGGAGGGGTCGCCCGTGCCGGGGCTCATCACGTGCGAGAAGCCGATCAACTCCGGGCCCGCGCACTGGGTGCTCAAGGCCGGCCTTCGAGGAATGATCGATTGGATCAGCACGGGGACCCCGCTGCCGGAGGCGCCGCGGTTGTCCGTCACCGACGACGGGAGCGCATTTCAGCTCGATGAGTATGGGAACGTGCTCGGCGGCATTCGGACGAATTACGTGGATGCTCCGGTCGCCACCCTGTCGGGGCTTGGGCAAACCGGCGAATCGTTCTGCCGTATCTTCGGAACGACGTTCTTGTTTGATGCGGCTCAGCTCGCCGAGCTCTATCCGACCGAGCAGGACTACCTCGATGCGGTAAATGCGTCGGTCGACGCGGCGTTGGAGGCGGGGTATTTGCTGCCGCCCGACGCGGCACTCATCGTCGCCGATGCCGAAGAGTCCGGGATCGGCGGGTCGTAGCGCTGCGGATACCCCGGGGCGAGGCCGAATTCCTGCTCGGAGGGCGAGGCTTGCAATCGACTCGCCGTGTGTCAAAAAGCCCCTTCTTGGCGCCCCTTTCTACCACTCGATGATGAACGAAGCGACAGCGCGCACGGCGCGCGAGGCGCTCGAGGAGCGTGGCGCGCTCGGTAAGGACACGGTGGCGGCCCGCGTGGACGGTAGCGTGTATGACCTACACACGCCGATTCCGAACGGGGCCTCCGAGGTGAAGCCGATCGGGGCTCATGACGCCGACGCTCTCCCGATCATCCGGCACTCGAGCGCCCACGTGATGGCGGATGCCGTGCAGCGTCTGTTCCCGGGCACCAAGGTGGCGTTCGGACCGGCCACCGATGACGGCTTCTACTACGACTACGCGCGACCGGATGGCACGTTCTCCGAAGACGACCTACGGGCCATCGAAGACAAAATGGTCGAGATCGTCGCCGCCGACAGCCCGTTCCGCCGCGAGGTCGTGAGCCGTGACGAGGCCCGTGGGTTGCTGCAGTCGCTCGACGAGAACTTCAAGCTCGAACACCTCGAGCGCCTCGAAGATCCGATCTCCCTTTATAGGCATGGCGAGTGGGTGGACCTTTGCGAGGGGCCTCATGTGCCGTCGACGGGTTTCCTCAAAGCGGTGAAGCTCACCAGCGTTGCCGGCGCATACTGGCGCGGTGACGAACGCAATCCGATGCTTCAACGCATCTACGGGACCGCGTTCCCATCACCGAAGGCGCTTCGCGTGCACCTCAAGCAGCTCGAGGAAGCCAAGAAGCGCGACCATCGCAAGCTCGGCAAAGAGCTCAAGCTGTTCGCGTTTCACCCACTCGCGCCGGCGTCGCCGTTCTTCCTGCCGCGCGGCTCCACCATCTACAACCTCCTCGAAAGCTACGTGCGGTCGCTCTACGCGCGCTACGGCTACGAAGAAGTGATCACCCCGCAGATCTTCGACAACGAGCTCTTTCACACCTCGGGGCACCTCCCGTCGTACGCCGAGAACATGTACATGGCGGCCACCTCGGAGAGCCTCGAGAAGCTTCAAAAGAGGGTCGAAGAGAAGCCGCCGCAAAACGCCGAACAGTGGACCGAGGCATTCAACGAGTCGCTTCGCTTTGGCGTGAAGCCCATGAACTGCCCGAGCCATTGCTTGATGTACGCCATGACCAAGCGGAGCTACCGAGACCTCCCGATGCGCATGGCCGACTTTGGGCGTCTGCATCGCTTTGAGCGAAGCGGCGTCGTGCAAGGGCTCACCCGCGTGCGAACGTTTGCGCAGGACGACGCGCACATCTTTTGCACGCTCGACCAGGTGCAGGACGAGATCAAGAGCTTCCTCGACCTCGTGTACGACGCGTATCGGGACTTCGGCTTCACCGACGTTCGGATCGTCATCGCGACACGGCCCGAGAAGCGCCTTGGCGCCGACGAGGTGTGGGACCAAGCCGAGGAGGCGCTCGAAGAGGCGGTGAAGGAGAAGGAGCTACCGTACGAAATCGCCGAGGGCGAAGGCGCGTTCTACGGGCCGAAGATCGAGTTCCATCTGAAGGACGCGATTGGGCGCCCCTGGCAGCTCGGGACCATCCAAGCGGACTTCAATCTACCCGAGCGCTTTGACCTGACCTATGTCGGACAAGACAACACCACGCACCGGCCGGTGATGCTCCACAGGGCTATTTTGGGCTCGATAGAGCGGTTTTTCGGCGTGCTCACCGAGCATGTGGGTGGTTCGTTTCCTGTTTGGCTCGCCCCGGAGCAGATCGCTCTGTTGACGGTGAGTGAGAAGTTCAACGAGTATGCTGAAGACGTGCAGCAACAGCTCCAGGAACGAGGCTTCCGAGTCACCGCCGATCTGGGCAGTGACAAGCTGGGTGCAAAGATTCGCCAAGCGCGCATGATGCGGATTCCGTATCTCGGTGTGATTGGTCAAAAGGAAGTAGAGGGGCAGGGCTTGGCCCTCCGTTCGCGAGACGAAAACAAGGACCTCGGGTTCATTCCGTTGTCCGATGTCTTCGACCGCCTCGCAGGGGAGAACCAACCGCCTTCCGCTCAGGATTCAACAAGAGGAGATAGTCATCGCTAGACCGCGCTTTGGTTCGCGCGATCGGCCGCGGGATTTTGGTCCGCGCGTCAACGATCGCATTCGAGTGCCTGAAATCCGTGTCATCGGAGCCGAGGGCGAAATGTTGGGCGTCTTGAACACTGACGAAGCCCGCCGGATGGCTCGAGGTCTCGACCTCGATTTGGTCGAGGTGAACCCGAAGGCCATGCCGCCGGTGTGCAAGATCATGGACTTCGGCAAGTTCAAGTACGAAGAGAAGAAGAGGCAAGCCGACGCCCGCAAACGGCAGACGCAGATCGCGCTCAAGGAGATCAAGCTCCGCCCGAAGACCGACGATCACGACCTCGACTTCAAGACCAAGCACGTCCGACGCTTCCTCGAAGAAGGCAACAAGGTGAAGCTCACCGTCCGCTTCCGCGGCCGAGAGATCACCCACCCGGAAACCGCCCAACGCCAAATCGACGCCATCGTAGAAGCGGTAGCCGACCTGGCCACGGTAGAAACCTCCGCCCGCCTAGAAGGTCGCACCATGACGGCAATCCTGGCCCCCCGAGTAAAAATCCAACCACCTCGCCAACCCGAATCCTAAAAAGGGGACCGTCCCCTTTTTGGAAGGGTTAATTTTGCAAGCAAGGGGGTACGTGTTCTGCATCTGCAGCGCGCCTCCCTTGGACCGCTTGCGAGACGGACCACGAAACCCGCTCATGTTCACCCTCGATGATCAGTTCGGACGTACCCATCGCCAGTCCGACGTCTTTGGCGATGGCGCTGTCGTTGTCCTCGCCGGCGCCCAACGCCAGGCGCCTGACGCGATGCGCGTATGGGAGCAGGCGTTGCGCGAGCGTGTTCCCGAGGGCACCCGCATCGTCTGCCTCAGTAACCTCAATCGCCTTCCATTTTTCGTGCCGAAGGGCATCGTCGCAAAGGGGTTGGCTGAGCAGCTCCCGAACGTGCCGGTCTTGTGCGATTGGAAGGGCAAGGCGTACGCCGACCTTGGCTTCCCACCCGGCGCGACCATTTCCGTGGGGGTGTTTGGGGCGTCAGGGGAGCGATTGGGCATCGTGACCGGAGAGCACGCCGCAGCCCGCCTGAATGAAGTCATCGAGCTACTCTCCCCCTGAGGCCGCCCCCGAGCTGAAGACGAGGCCACGGAGTTCGGCCAGGAAGACCGCGACCGTGAGCGGGTCGCCTCTCCCTAGAATTAACCCTTTCAAAAAGGGGAACGTCCCCTCTTTTGGGGCCTCCTTGACTGGGTGTGGGCACGCGCTACACAGGCTGCTCTCCGCTCCCCGGCCGCGGGTGCCGCAGGTTTGGGAGCTGTAAGCGAGGACAGTCAAATGCCTAAGATGAAGACTAAGCGTGCTGCCGCGAAGCGGTTCAAGGCCACAGGTGGAGGGCGGATTCGCCGTTCCACAGCTGGTAAGCAGCACATGATGCGTGGCAAGTCCGCCAATCGACTCCGGAAGCTCAAGAAGAACTCCATGGTCGATCCCAGCGACGAGCCACGTATTCGGCGTTTGGTTCCTTACGAACTCTAAGACTTCTAAGGAGAACACAAATGCCCAGAGTCAAAAGAGGGTTCAAAGCCCGCCGCCGCCGCAATCGCCTGCTCAAGCATGCGAAGGGTTACTACGGCGCGCGCCGTAAGGCCTTTCACGTTGCGATCGAACAGGTCCACAACGCGTGGGAGGATGCCTACCGGCATCGTCGCACCAAGAAGCGTGACTTCCGTCGCCTTTGGATCACCCGCATCAACGCGGCTTCACGCACCAACGGCCTGAACTACAGCCAGTTCATCGCTGGCCTCAAGCGTTCGAACATCGAGCTCGACCGTAAGGTGCTTGCGGAGATTGCAGTCGCCGATCCGGGTGGCTTCAAAGCTGTCGTCGCCGCCATCGATTAATCCGCTCCGGACGCGCCATGGCAGAGCCTGATGCGGTTCAGACGTTCGAGGGTGGGCTTGCCGCAATCCGCGGCGCCTACGCGGAAGCGTTGCGCGCTGCGAGTGACGAGCCGGCACTTCGCCTGATCAACGGGCGCTACGTCGGGCCGCAGGGTGAGCTCACCAAGCTCCTCAAGCTCATGCCCAAGTTGCCGGGCGACCGACGGCGCGAGCTCGGCCAGGCTGCCAACGCGATCAAGCAGGAGATTCAGTCCGCGTTCGACTCTGCTCTCGAGACCATCCATCGAACCGCCCGCGAGGCAGAACTTACCGGTCCTGCGCTCGACGTGACGCTGCCGGGCCGCTGGCAGATGCCAGGACGGCTCCATCCCATCACACGGGTTCGGAACGAGGTCCTCGAGATTTTCGTTTCACTTGGGTTCGACATCGCGGACGGTCCCGAGGTCGAGCTCTACGAGAACTGCTTCGACAAGCTCGGCTTCCCGCCGGACCATCCCGCCACCGACGAGCACGACACCTTCTTCATCCAGGGCAACCGCTCCTCGGATGCAGAGAGCGTCCTTCTGCGCACCCAGACCTCGACAATTCAAATTCGCGAGATGTTGAAGCGCCAACCGCCGCTGGCGATCGTGTCCCCTGGCGCCGTGTACAGGCGCGACGACGACGCCACTCATTCGCCGATGTTCTTTCAACTCGAAGGGTTTCTGGTCGACGAAGACGTCACCTTCGCCGAGCTCAAAGGCGTGCTGACGTTGTTCCTTCGTCGCCTCTTCGACGAGCACATCGCGGTTCGGTTTCGTGCGAGTTACTTTCCGTTCGTCGAGCCTGGCGGCGAGGTCGATATGAGCTGCGTGTTTTGTCGCGCATGGGAAGGCGACCGGGAGCGCACCGATGCATGTCGAGTGTGCAAAGGCACTGGGTGGATGGAGATCCTCGGTTGCGGCATGATTCACCCGGTCGTGTTCGAGAACGTCGGATATGACCCAGAGAAGTACACCGGCTTCGCGTTCGGGATGGGCCTCGATCGCATCGCCATGCTCAAGTACGGCATCCCCAACATCAAACTACTCTACGAGAACGACGTCCGGTTCTTGTCGCAGTTTTAGGAAGACCGATGCTGGTTTCATTTCGTTGGTTGCAAGAGCTCTGCCCGGTCGACGCGGATGTCACGGAGGTGGCGCACCGCATCTCGCTCGCAGGTCTCGAAGTCGAGGCGATGGAAGAGAAGGGCGCCAATCTCTCCGGCGTCGTCATCGCCGAGGTGCGGGCCAAGTGCCAGCACCCCAAAAAGGACAAACTGACCCTCGTCACTGTCTTCGACGGTGAGGACGAGCACGAGGTCGTCTGCGGGGCGTCGAACGTCCCCGAGCCGGGCGGCCGGATTCTATTCGCGCGGCCAGGCGCTGTGCTTCCGAATGGGATGGAGATCGCCCCGCGCAAGGTTGGCGGCGTCGAGTCGAACGGCATGATCTGCAGCGAGGCCGAGCTCGAGATCGGGGTCGATGCCGAGGGCATCTTCGTCGTGGACGGGGACAATGGCGCGCTGCCGGGCACCGGCGTGGCGGACGCGCTCGACCTTCGCGACGTCATCCTCGATATCGGCCTCACGCCCAACCGCCCCGACTGCCTGGGCCACGTCGGGATCGCCCGTGAAATCGGGGTCCTTTTCGGGATCGGCTACAAGCCGCGCAAGGCCGCGGGGCCCCGTCGGACGTTCGCGGCCGGTGGTTCTTTCGAGGCCAGCCAGCCGACGACCAAGCTCACGCCGCTTTGGGACACGCAAAGCGACACCGTCGAAGCTCCGGAGCTGCCCGCGATCTCCGTCGAGATCGTCGACGGCGATCGCTGCCCGAGGTACGGCGCAGCCCTCGTGTCGGGTGTCAAGATCGCTCCATCTCCGTTCTGGCTTCGCTACCGGCTCCACAACCTGGGCCTTCGCGCCCTCTCGAACGTGGTCGATGCAACCAATCTGATCTTGCTCGAATGGGGCCATCCGATTCACGGGTTCGACCTCGCCCGGTTGGGCGGAGCGAAAGTCGTCGTGCGTCGCGCGGCTGACGGTGAGAAGATGGCCACCCTCGACGCCGTCGAACGCACTTTCACTTCGGACGATCTCCTGATTTGTGATGGCGACGGCCCGGTTGCAGTGGCGGGCGTGATGGGTGGCCTCGATACCGAGATTCGAGACGACACGCAGAACGTGCTCATCGAATGCGCATATTTCGATCCGCGGTCGATTCGCCGAACGTCTCGCCGGCTCGGTCTTCACACCGATTCGAGCCATCGCTTCGAACGCGGGGTAGATCCCGAGGCTGTTCCCCGCGTACTCGCGAGCGCGTCGTCGCTGATTGCGGAGCTCGGCGGCGGCATCGCCGCGACGACCGCCATCGATTGCGTCGCAACTGCGTACGAGCCGAAGTCGATCCGTTTTCGTCCAGTTCGCGCGGCGCAGCTCCTCGGCACGCCGGTGTCGACGGATGAGAGCCTGCGTATCTTTGAGTCGCTTGGATGTCGCATCGTCGAACAAAGCGGCGATACGATCACGGCAGAGGCGCCTAGCTGGCGACCGGACCTTGGGCGCGAGGTCGATCTCATTGAAGAGGTCGCGCGCGTCCGCGGATACGAGGAGATCCCGACCGCTGTTCCTCGCGTGCACCCATCGGAGACGGGCACCGCGAGCCTACTCAAATTCGTCGATCAGATGCGTGATTCGGCAGTCACCGCGGGACTCTTCGAGGCTGTAAATTACGGCTTCGTCTCCCTCGACGACCTCAAGAGTGCGCGCGTATCGACGGAGGCCGTCCCGCTCGCGAATCCGCTGTCCGAAGAACGCGCAGTGATGCGCACCTCGTTGTTCCCCGGGCTTGCCGAGGCGGCAACGCGGGCCCAGCGGCACGGCGCGACCGAGGTCCGGCTCTTCGAGCTGGCGCGCACGTTTCACCCGAGCACAGAAGTGCTCCCTCGTGAGGACACCGTGCTCGCGGTCGTCCTCGCAGGGCAACGCTCGGGTTGGATCGGTGGTGAGGAATCGTTCGACCTCTATGATGGCAAGGGGGTCATCGAAGCGGTTGTCGAGCGCGTATTTGGCCAGTTGCCTGACCTGACCACTGGCGACGTGCCAAGCTTCTTGCATCCGAAACGATCGGCGGTCGTCACGCTCGCTTCGCGCGCGATCGGTTTCGTTGGCGAGGTCCACCCCGACGTAGGCGATGATCTCGCGCTCATCGGGCGAGTGATCTACGCGGAGCTCGACGTGCCTGCGCTTCACGCGCTGGCCGAGGAGTTTGGCCCGACCCAGGCTCGCGGCCTCCCGAAGTTCCCGGCCGTAGCGCGTGACATCGCCATGCTCGTCCGCGATCAGTTCAGCGCGGGCGAGATCGCCGAGGCGCTGCGAGGTGCGTCCAAGGGGCTGGCCGAGTCGGTCAACCTGTTCGATCTGTACAGAGGCGATCAGATCCCGGAGGGGCATCGCAGTCTCGCGTTCCGCGTGACATACCGAGACCCCGAGGGAACATTGACCGACAAGCGGGTCGACAAGGTCCATGCATCACTCGCGAGACTCGCAGGTGATCGCTTCGAAGCGACCATCCGCTAGCGATTCCTTGCTGTGTGTGAGAATGCGCACCTTTCTATCGGTGACCTCGCGCCAAACCCTTGAGATTCAAACCGATTTGTGGTTCTCTCCCGCTAATGACGAAAGCGGAAATCATCGATGCCGTCTACGAGAAGGTCGGGGGCTTCTCGAAGAAAGAAGCGGCGGAGGTCGTCGAGGCGGTCTTCGATACGATGAAAGACGTCCTGGCCGAGGGGGAGAAGATCAAGATCTCAGGGTTCGGAAACTTCGTGGTGCGCGCCAAGAAGGAGCGCATCGGCCGAAACCCGCAGACGGGCGCCCCGATTCCGATCAGCGCGCGGCGCGTGTTGACATTCAAGCCCAGCCAAGTACTCAAAACAGTGCTCAATCCGCACCGCTCCGACGAGGACGGCGCAGGCTCGCACGAAGGGTTCTGAGCTTTAGCCATGACACGGCGCACTCAACTGCCTGACAAGCTGTTCTTCAAGATTGGCGAGGTCGCGGACATCGTGGGCGTCAAGCCGCACGCGCTCCGCTACTGGGAAACCGAGTTCCCGGCGCTCCGCCCGAAGAAAACCCGCGGCGCACATCGGCAGTACAGCCGTCGCGATGTCGAGCTCGCGATGCTCATTCGCCAGCTTCTCCACGACGATGGCTACACGATTCCCGGCGCCCGCAAACGCATCCGTGATTTGGGGCGTCATCAGCGCAGCAGCCCACCCGAGCCCCGCGCGCAGCGCGAGGTTGCCTTGCGCGCCGAGCTTCTGGGTCTTCGGCAGCAGTTGGCCGAACTCTTGGACGATCTTTCCGGCGCCGCGAATGCACCGGCCCAGGCCCCACCTCTGCAGGTGACGGTCCACAAGGTGGTGCCGGTGACGGTGAACCGCGGCCCCGAAGCCTGATCTGTCTGTTTTCAGAGGCTCCGCTTTCAGAGGCTCCGCTTGCAGCGACTCGATCTTTGCCCGGTTTTGTGCCGACTTCGGTCGATTTTCGTTTGGCCTTGGTTTGCGTTTAGGGAGTCCTGAGTTAGAGTCGCGTGCCCTCAAATAGAGGGTGGACGGGGCGTAGCGCAGCTTGGTAGCGCACCTTACTGGGGGTGAGGGGGTCGCTGGTTCAAATCCAGTCGCCCCGACCATTGGCGGACCGGAGGGCGAAAGCCCCCCGGCCCTCCCTCAATCCCTCCATTCCGTGCTAGGTCGTTGAGCGCATGTCGGACCGCCCACTCCTTCTGGTGTCCAACGACGATGGAGTCGACGCGAGAGGCATCGTCGCCCTTCGTGAAGCGTTGTCCAGCTTTGCCGACGTCTACACCGTCGCGCCGCAGACGGAGCAAAGCGCAAAGAGTCACTCGATCACCCTTCACCATCCGCTTCGCTTCCACGAGGTGAAGCCGCGCGTGTGGGCTGTCGACGGAACCCCCGCGGATTGCGTCTACGTTGCGTTCTTCCTGAAGGACCTCCTGCCGCGCAGGCCCGACTTGGTGGTTTCGGGAATCAATCACGGGCCGAACCTCGGCAACGACGTGCACTATTCGGGCACCGTGGCGGCGGCCCGCGAGGGCGCACTTCGCGGCGTGCCTTCGATCGCGTTCTCCAACTCGTCCTCCGACATGGAGGGGGCTGCGCAATACGCCAAACGTTTCTGCAAACAACTGCTTCGGACGACCTTGCCTGAAGGCCAGGCCGTCCTTCTCAACGTCAACTTCCCTTCGGTCCCGCCAAAAGGGGTTCGTGCGACACGACTAGGCTTCAGGCTGTACTCCGACGAGGTCGAGGTTCGGGACGACCCGCGCGGCCGCCACTACTTGTGGATTGGCGGCCCGGGAGGCGCGAAGAACGAGCCGGTGGAAGGCGCGGACACCGAGGCGCTCGACGAGGGCCTCATCTCGGTCACGCCCCTGAGCATCGAGGCTACACAGCCCGACCACCTGGGGGTGGCAGCCTATGTAGCCGGACCGGCCAACGAGTAATGACGGACGAGCGTGTCAGGTTGTTGCGGGGGCGCATTCGAGACGTTCCTGACTTTCCGAAGGAGGGCATCCTCTTCAAGGACATCACTCCGTTGCTGGCCGACGTCGACGCGTTTCGTACCTGCATCCAACTCATGGCCGAGAGGCTCGACGGTGAATCGGTAAGCTCGGTCATCGGCATCGAGTCTCGCGGTTTCATGTTTGGAGCGGCCCTGGCGGACAAGCTCGGGGTCGGCTTTATCCCCGTTCGCAAGCCCGGAAAGCTACCCGCAGCCACGTATCGCGCCGAGTACGACCTCGAGTACGGAAGCGACGCCGTGGAAATCCACCGGGACGCCCTCAAACCCGGCGACCGAGTCGTCGTCGTCGATGACCTCATCGCCACCGGCGGCACGGCCAGCGCAACCCAGGACCTCGTCCAACAATGCGGCGCCGAAGTCGCCGCCTTCGTCTTCGTCATCCACCTAGTCGCCCTACAAGGCACAAAGAAACTCTCCCCCACCCCAGTAATCACCCTCCTCGACTACTAGAGGATTAACCCTTCAAAAAAGGGGACTGTCCCCTTTTTTGAAGGGTTAATCGGGGGGGTCTGGTGGGAGTGGGGTGGTCGTGGTTAGGCGAGTTGGTCTCGCGCTCGTAGCCGGTGTGCGAGGTCTCGGGCCTTGGTGACCAGTGCGTCGAGATCGCCGCCCAACCATTGGTCTCGAATACACGCCACGAGCTCACGGCGTTCTTTGTCGAGGCGGTCGTAGAGTTCGACGAGGCCAGCCCATTCGCTCACGGACGCCTCGCGTTTCGCGCGCTCGATGTCGCCCCTCCGCAGGGAGTCGCGTACCCGGGCCGCTTTGTGCTGCATCGAATCCTCGAACGACTGATCGATCTCCTTCATGAGCACATGGACGTCGTTCAAGTCACCGAGCACGTCTTGCAGGCGTTTGCTCCTCTTGACCACGGATTGGGTTCCGTCCGCGTACGCCCGTACTGGCTCAATAAGGTAGCGCAAGCGCTTGGCGGTAATCCGTGCCTCGTGCAGCTGCTCGGCCTGGTCCATGCTCATGATCTGCCCGAGGTTCACCAGAAGGTCGGTGGCGTGGGCCTCGGTCAGGTTCGCGAGCGAACGGGCGAAGGTGACGTGAGGGTGCTCCGCTAGCAGGTTGTGCTCGCTGCGCATGATGGCCAGCCGCTCCTCGAGCTTCTCTACGGTGCGCCGAAATGAGCCTCGCACCTTGGCGTCGAGATCCTCGGAGCATTGCCGCCGCCGCTCAAGCAGAAGCGCCGACAGCCAGTTGAGGCCGGCCAGGTGCTCGGGCGCCAGGTCGCCGTGCTGCTTGGTGAGCCACTCGAGCGCAACCTCGGCTTCACGGCCTCCGCCCGTCGCCTGCTGGATCGCGCGAAGCCTCTTTCGGTCCTTCCTCCGCACGGCTTTGTCGAGCTGAGGGCGGTAAGCGCGCAACACGCTGCGGAGTCTCCGAATCGCCACTCGAAAATCATGCAGCGCCTCGCGGTCGAAACGATCGTCGAGCCGTCGCTCCGCAGCCTTAGCGGCCGCCAGGCACTTGAGCGCCAGGCGTCGTGCCGCCTCCTCATCGCTGCGGAACAGAAGATCGTCGGGCAGCGCGCTGCGGCGCCTCTGGTCCGGTCGGCCGGAGGGGGGCTCTGCCCCATCCACGTCTCGTGGTGCGTTCGACACAGCAATGACCGGTGCGGGATATCGTCGTTCGCCAGTGATGGTGCAGCTCCTACTTAGCTGACGAGAAGTAGTACGGCTTGGGCGATCGCGTCAACCGCTCGCACGCCTCCGCCCGCCCGTGCTATACGCCGCCACCTAAGTCCTCGTAGCTCAGCCGGATAGAGCAGTGGTTTCCTAAACCGAAGGTCGGAGGTTCAAATCCTCCCGGGGACGCCAACGGTATCGCCTGAGATCCTTCTCACAGGTTTTGACCGGTTGCGGCGCAACGCGGTTCGCATCTTCGCCCGTTCGCGCTATATGAGGCTTCGAACGGAATGCGCACCCTTGTCTTAGACCAGGGCTATCAGCCCCATCGAATTATCAGTTGGCAACGCGCCGTCTGCATGATTTTCGATGGCAAGGTC
>CAXMRN010000026.1:0-3880 GCA_964195565.1 uncultured Polyangiaceae bacterium
CCTCGAAGCGGCTGGGTTTCCGGTGTCGGTGTGTACGAACATGGATGCGTGGCTGAAGACTCATGTGGCCGAGATTCTGCCCACCGTATGCGCGCTCTATCTGGCGGGAGGTGCGCCGGACCAGTTGGCGCGCAGCACAGAGGCGCTGCGCTTGATGCTCCGATCCATTCGCGAGGGCTATCAGGTGCTGCGCGCAAACGGCGTTCCCATCACGCCCGGCAATCACCGCGCGTTCGAATGGCTGCCCGAGTCGTTTCTCCTGTTCGTGATGCGCCGCATGGTGGAATCCGAGACCACGGCGATCAAAGTCGGCCACGCGGAGCAGGGGCGGGCCGAGTGGCAACTCTTGGCAGACGAGTTTCGGTCTCTCATCGAACGAGTGGGTGTTCCGACCCCCTCGCTCGACGTCGCCTATCGTAGCCTGAGCTAAGCCTCGGCCGCGGTCGAACGAAGGGCGTTGTCGAGTAGGTCAGCGACTACTGAGCCGGGGTGATCTTCTTCGTGGCATCCTCGATGGCCTCGGCCTTCTTCTTGGAGGCTTCGTACCTGACCTCCATGCTGAGCTGGAAAGCGCTGTTGCGCTCGATTTCCTCGGTGCTCTCGACCGTCTTGACGGTGAGGACCTCGGCCGACTGACCGGCTATGCGCGATCTACCCTCGAGCGCATTGAGGTTGAGGATGACGTTGCCCTCGGCGCTCATCGAAAGTGACTGGAGTGCGTACTCCACGCCCTCCTCGACGAAGGTCAGAGTCTGCTTGGGCGCCGTCTGCACGATCTCGATGTCGAGCTTCACCTCATCGCCCACCTTGTCGGTAAGCGTGTACTTGTCGACCTGCTGCATTTTGAACCCGTAGACCGTGAGGTCTTTGCGGGCTTCCCAACTGGCTCCAATCCCTACGGGTTCGGCCGGCAGAATGATCCGCGCAAGCGACGTGCGTGCGTGGACGATCGTCATGAGCAGCCGCTTCGGCACATTCGCATTTTGTGCGGACTGGTTGAGCTCGCTATGTTGCACGATGCCGCGATTGTCGACTTCGATCCAACCACCTACGTCCTTGAGTAGCGCAGCGCTCCTGTTGAAGTCACTCTCCACCTCGGGATCGGCTCCCGGCGGGATGATCGCTTCGGCCTGGACGATCCGGACGTCAAAGCGCGCGTCCCCATTGTCGAGATTGATCGCGGGCCCGGACGAGACCACGAACCGAAGGCCGGGGGTCTTTGCGATTTCCGCGCCAGCGCTCGTCGTGGTCGTCATCGACGAAGTCGTGAGCTCCATGGTCGAGGTCGTTACCGACCCGTCCTGTACCATGTAGCGCAGTTGTGTTCTTGGCTCCTCGCCGGCTTCAAGCAACAGAACTGGCTCCACCTTCGCGTCTTTCGCGGTGTCGGACTTGCATCCTTGGAACGCGAGTAGCCCGCACGTCACAGCCATTGCTCGCAGTAAAGCTTGCTTTGTCATCATCCCACTCACTTTCATCGCCGCCGATGTCCCCATCTGGCTGGTCGTACCGCTTCTACCCTCAATTCTGAAACTACTCAACCGTCGCTGGAGCAGCCGTCACGCCGCTACGGCGTCGAGAACCGAAGGCTGAGCGTGGGCCCGTGCAAGAAGAGGTTGTATTCGTCGATGAGTCGATTGCCCGGTCGACCGCGCGCGTAGATGATTTGGTATCCTATGCCAATGGCAAACCAGCTCGTGAAGTGATAGTTCGCACGAGCGTGAACGTGCGTGCTGACATCAGCGCCGACGGTGAAGCCGCCGACATTGGCGTCGAGATAGACGGACCAACCGCTCGGTGGGTCGAAGATGGTCTCGAGGCCGACCAGAGGTTCGCCCCAAAACAGCGTATTCGACAGCATAAGCCTCTCGCCCGCTCCCTCGGCGTTTGCGATCAGGACCACGAAGCGTCCTCCCGCGTAGGGCCACAACGCAACTTGGGTCGGCCGCGCGGCTTTGCCTATGCGTAGCGTGGGCGTGTTCCATTTGACGATTCCATTGGTGAGTATGGCCCAGAGGCCTAGCCTGCCAAGGGTTTTGGACTGGTCCCGCAGATTGAGCACAACATGGTTCCCAAGGCTCACGGCGAGCGCCCACATCCTGAGGGTTACATTCCGTACGCGGAAGGTGAGGCCCCCCTCCAAACCGAAACGCAAACGGGTCTGGAAGTCGAGCAGCTGTGGCGTTCCTTCCTCGGTGCCGTCACCATTCTCGTCCCCGTCGCCGGATCCCGAGAATACGGCAAGGGGCAGGAAGATTGGAATGCTGAATTCGAACCCGAACCCTTCCCGAGGGCAGACCTGGCAACGCCGCAGGTGGTCTAGCCGTTGCTGCCGACTTTGCTCCGGAGACTCCGCCTGTTCCGGAGCATGCGCTTGGTCTTCTTGGCGCGTAGGCCCTACCTCATCGCCAGGACCGGCTTCTTGAGCCGAACCGCGCGCTGGCAATCCCAGCGCCGCGCCCAGAACAACAACCAGCACATGGTTAATCATCGAGCGGTAGGGGGTCGAGCTCCTGTCTAGACTCATCGAGCCCATCGCACCTTAGTGCGGCGGCGAGCTCAGACCCATGAGCGCAATCTTGGGGCCGCTTTCTCCATCGATCCGAAGCGTTATGTCGTCGACCGCCGCATGGGTCGCGAAGTCCTGAATGACCTCTCGCACGTCGTGATCGAGAATTCGGGTGCCGGTCATGTCGATTGTGAGGGTGCAGCCCTTTGGCACCTCGCGAAGGATGCGCTTGAGCGCGGCCTTGTTGAGAAAAGTCATATGTTCGGTGAGCCGAATTTTCAAGCCCCCATCGGCGGTCTCTTCACGATAGAAGTTGAGCTGGTAATTGTAGACGAGGATCTCGAAGAACGCGACGACCATGCCGAGCATGATCCCCGTGAGCAGGTCAGTGAACACCAGCCCGACGATCGTCACCATGAAGGGCAGGAACTGCCAGATCCCTTCTTTCCACATCTGTCGAAAGAGCGAAACTCGAGCAAGCCGGTAGCCGATGAAGATCAGAATGGCCGCCAGGCTCGCGAGAGGAATCCGATTCAGCACGCCCGGAAGAGCCGCCACGCAAACCAGGAGCAACACACCGTGCACGAAGGAGGCGAATCGGGTTCGGCCTCCCGCGTCGACGTTGGCGGAGCTTCGGACGATCACCTGGGTCAGAGGAATGCCACCAAGCAAACCCGAGACGATGTTCCCGAGGCCCTGCGCCTTGAGTTCCTTGTTCGTAGGCGTCACACGCTTCTCTGGGTCGAGGTTGTCGGTGGCCTCGACGGAGAGCAGGGTCTCGATGCTAGCCACGAGGGCCAGGGCGAGCCCCGTCGTGTACACCACCGGATTGAGAATCTGGGAGAAATCGGGCCGTTTGAATTGGGAGAAGAACTCCCCAAGTGAGGACGACACAGGGACCGTCACCAGGTGCTCCGACGCAATGCTGAAGCCGTTCCCAAGCGTCGAGAACAGCATGTTGAGCGCGATCCCCAGAACCACCACCAACAACTGCGACGGCACCGCTCTCGCGAATGCGGTCTCTTTAAACGACGGGTGTCGCCACAAGAGAAGAATCGCGAGCGAGACGAGCGTGACGACTATCGCGCCGGGGCTGAGCGCGCCGAACGCGTAGACGATCTCGCTGAAAGTGTTATGGCCGTCGCGTTGAAAGAACTCCAGCTCGCCTTCCCACGACCGGTCGTAACCTAGGGCGTGCGGGATCTGCTTGAGGATCAGGATGATCCCGATGCCCGCCAGCATCCCCTTGATGACACTCGACGGGAAGTAGTGAGCAATCACGCCGGCCTTGAGGAAGCCGGCGACAACCTGGACGACCCCGCAGAAGACGACGACCAACAGATAGGTGTCGAAACCCAACTGCTCGATGCC
>CAXMRN010000027.1:0-11966 GCA_964195565.1 uncultured Polyangiaceae bacterium
TAGGCGGGCAGCTGTCGACCGAGCGCGACCGGTTCCAAGACCAGCTGGTTGATTTTATCGGCGACCACGGGCTCGAATCGCAGGTTACCTTCACGGGGTTTCGAAGCGACGTGCATGAGCTTCTCGCACTACTCGACCTCTTCGTCCTGCCTTCGTATCGCGAAGGGCTGCCGCGATCGGTCCTCGAAGCAATGGCTATGGAGCTGCCCGTGGTGGCGACCAACATCCGCGGTTGTCGCGAAGCGGTCGTGGACGAGGGCACCGGTCTGCTGGTGCCCCCCAGGAGCGCACGCGCGCTCGCCGATGCGATGCGCAGAATCTTGGGCGATCCGGACCTCGCACGCCGCTTTGGTAAAGCTGGGCGCCATCGCGTGGTAACGACCTTCGACGAGCGATTCGTGTTTGCGCGTCTCGAGAAATTTTACCGAGAGCTCGGCGTGGTCTTCGCATGAGGGTCCTGATCACGGGTGCGACGGGCTTCGTTGGCCGGCAGTTGATTCCGGTGCTCGAAGAGCGTGGCCATGCCCTAACGCTTGCGGTGCGCAGTGCCGACTCGGAGAAACGGTTGCCGAGGGGCGTGCGGCACACGGTCGTGGTCGGCGACATCGACGACAGCACCCGCTGGCGCGAGGCATTGCAGGGCGCAGATGCCGTGGTGCACCTCGCCGCGCGCGCGCACGTGATGCAGGAAGGTCCGGACGAAGAGGCCTCTTTCGCTCGGGTGAACGCATCGGGAACGCGGCACCTCGTCGAGCAGGCCGTCAACGCGGGCGTAGGCCACTTCGTTCTGATGAGCTCCGTTGGAGCAGTGACGACACAGAGCGATGCGCGGGTTACGCTCGACACCCCGTGCACGCCAGACACCCCGTACGGACGAAGCAAGCGCGCCGCGGAGTGTGCTCTCATCGAACGGGCCGCGGGCCGAATGGCCTGGACAATCCTCCGGCCGACGCTCGTTTACGGCCCGGGGAACCCGGGCAACATGGAGCGGCTCATCGCGCTCACGAAACGCGGGTTGCCCCTCCCATTCGGCGCGATTCGCAACCGTCGAAGCTTCACGTTCGTTCGGAACCTCACCGACGTCACCGCCGTCGCACTCTCCCACCCGAACGCCAGAGACGCGACGTACCTCGTCGCCGACGGAGACGATCTCTCGACCCCCGAGCTGGTCGACAAGATTGCTTCGCACTTGGGTGTGCGAGCGCCGCTATTCCCGGTGCCGTCGCCCGTCATGCGGGCCGCGGCCCGTGCGGCAGATGCGTGGACGGCCGCGACTGGCTCTACCCTGCCGTTCGGCACGTCAGCGTTACACCGGCTCGAGTCTTCGCTTTTCGTGGACATTGAGCCGCTTCGCGCAAAACTCGGTTGGACGCCACCTTTCAGTGTTGACGAAGGTCTACGATGCACGCTGACGCCGCAGTAACTTGGAGAGTCCTGTCGTTGCTCGCCTTCGTGCTGAGCTGGGTCGGCATATGGACGTTACGCCGCCATTTCGCGGCGCGCTTCATGGACCTTCCGAACCTCCGGAGCTCACACACCCTGCCGACACCGCGCGCAGGAGGCGTTGCCTTCGTGGCGGCATTCTTGGCCGCGGTCATCGTCGCCGGCTCGATTGTTCCGACGCAAGACCGGGGCACCCTTCCCGCGCTGTATCGCGTCGCCTTGGTGCTGCTTCCGCTATGGCTCGTGGGCGCCGCAGACGATTCGCGCGGGATCTCCGCACGCGTGCGCTACGTCGTTCAAATCGGCTCGGCGGGGTTGGCGGTGTACTGGTTCGGGCCACTTCCAGCACTCGAGCCGATCTTGGGTGATGCAGGCCATCCCTGGCTCGGCGCCGCCGTCAGCGTGCTCGCGGTCACGGCGCTGATCAACTTCTACAACTTCATGGACGGGCTCGACGGCATCGTCGGCGGCTGCAGCGCGGTGCAGCTCGGCTTCTTCGCGCTCTATCTCCACCAACCGGTGTGGTGGCTGCTCGTAGCCGCGCTCCTCGCGTTTCTCGTGTGGAACTGGCCCCCAGCGAAGGTCTTCATGGGGGACTCCGGGAGCACTGTGCTTGGGGGCGCGACCGCCATCGCCCTGCTTCACGCTCCTAGCCCCAAGACGATGTGGCTCGCTGCCGCAGTTACCGCGCCGCTTCTCGTGGACGCGGTCTTCACCCTCCTCCGTCGCGCGTCCAAACGCGAGAACATCTTCGAGGCACACAAGTCGCACATCTATCAACGCCTCAATCAGTCGGGTTGGTCGCATGCCCGCGTGTCCGGAACCTACGTCGCACTCACGCTCGCCGTCGCCTTACTCGTCGCGACTCTCACTCGAGCCCCGCGCTAGCTGGTCGCGCGGCGCAATACGTCTGCGTACCCGTCGGCAATACAGGCTTCAGTCAACAGCCCGCGGTCGCCGAGCAGTTGGTGGAACCGCGGCAGATTGTAGTGCGGGACGGTCATCAGGAGGTGATGCTCGAGATGGTACTGGACTAGGTTCGGGGCGATGAACAGGCGCGCGAGCCAGCCCGCTCTCACCGTTCGCGTCTGGCCGAAAGGGTCCGTGGGGTCAGGAACGACGGCGTGCTCCGCTATCGAACGGATGCGCGCCACGAGCTTGTTCGTGCTCAACCAGGCTCCAAGCCAAAGCAGGTAGAGCATGGGGTGCCCAAGCGCCCACAGCACGCCCCACAAGATGACATTGGTGACCACAGTGCCCACGACCATGCGAATTGCGGGATCGCGCTCCAGGCGAAGCGGAAGGGTGCCGGCGTTGACTTCCTCACCACGAACGACCTTGATGATGAGGTACGTAGTCCCAATCAGCTGCTTCAGGCCAGTGACGCCAAGGAGGTCACGCGCGACCTTCCGCGCCATGCTGGCTTTGGAGACGGGGAACCCATTCGCCAGCGACAGGTCCGGGTCGTCCTCGGTCCATGTCTTGGCGTGGTGTTCGATGTGGTGGGCCCGGTACATGTCGCCACTTAAATAGATCGGGTACCCCGCGAGCCAGTTGCCGACGAAGTCATTGAGCTTGCGGTTCTTGAAGAGCGTGTAGTGTGCGCTTTCGTGCATCAGGACCGCGAGCCCCAGTTGTCGAGTGCCGATGATGAACAATGCCAGCACCACCGTGACTACGTCGGGCTTGTACGCGACCATCGCCATCGCCGCTGCGATCAGCCCGTAGTTGACGAGCAGCGTCAGCAACGCGCGGCTCGCGCGCACCGCCCGCAGCTCGCGAATCTCTTCACGCGTGAAGTGCTCCAACCACGCCTTGCTGGGAGCACTCATCCGTTATCCTCGGTGGATGTACTGCTCGAGTTGTTCGATGGTCATGTCCTGCTCGGCCACGATACTCCGCACGAGGTCGCCAATCGACAAGATGCCTAGCAGTTCTCCACCTTCGATCACCAGCAGGTGACGCGTCCGCTTGCCTGTCATGATCGCCATGCAGTCGCGCGTGGTCTCCTCGCGGCCCACGGACAAGACCTCGTCCGCCATCGCTTCACGTACCGGCGTCGTGGGAGAGGCCTTCCCCTTCAAGAACACGTTGCGCGCGTAGTCGCGCTCGGTGATCAAGCCAATGACTTGGCCGTCCTCGGACACGACCAAAGCACCTATGTCGAGGTCGGACATCCGTTTGATGGCGTCGTAGACCGTGGCGTCGGGGCCAATGCTTTCGACGCCCCGACCCTTCCGATCCAACAGTTGAGCAACGCTTGCCATCTCTCCGCTGAGAGTACCATCTTCGTCCAATGCGTAGAAGCCCGCCCCCCCTGCAGTCTCGCGCCCCCCCCCAGCATTGATTCTTGGCACGTAGATCGGTAGAAACCCCCTCTGAGGCGAGCGAAGCAAGGAGTCGAACGATGGGAGAACGAGTGACCTACGAGTACTCGGACGGCGTCAGCACGATCGTCATGGATGACGGCAAGGTGAATGCCATGTCGGTCGCGATGATGGACGAGATCAACGCGGCGCTCGATCAGGCACAAGAGAACGAGTCCGTGGTGATCCTGGCTGGACGAGATGGCCTGTTTTCCGCGGGCTTTGACCTAGCGGTCTTCAAACAGGGAGTGGAGCCGCTCGTGGAAATGCTTCGAGCCGGCGCGAGGCTGGCGGAACGCCTACTGTCGTTCCCTTTTCCCGTGGTCGCCGCGTGTAGTGGGCACGCCATCGCGATGGGCTCGTTCCTCTTGATGTCGTCCGACGTTCGCATCGCCGCGGACGGTCCGTTCAAAATCGGGATGAACGAGGTCGCCATCGGCATGACCCTTCCGTACTTCGCGGTAGAGATCGCCCGATACAGGCTCAACACGTCCTACTTCCACCGCGCGGCCATCCTAGCGGAAATGTACTCGCCGCAAGACGCCATCGGCCCGGGCTTCATCGACCGGGTCGCGCCTCCGGACCAATTGTTGAGCGCGGCGCGCGAAACGGCCGCCGCATTGTCGAAGCTCGATATGCCGTCGCATGCGGCAACCAAGCTCAGAGTACGCGCCCCACTGCTCGAGGCACTCGACCAAGCGATCAAGTCAGAGTTCGGTTGACGATTCCTCGATCACCTGACGAACCAGGGCAAGATAGCGCGCGGTGATCGCGTCTGGATCGAAGCGGTGCATCCAGTCCTCGCGCTCGGCCCGCCGCGCCTCGTGACCGACGTCGGGCTCGTCGAGCGTCGCCTCGAGCGCATCCGCCATGCGCTCGGCATCTCCCACCGGTACGAGGCGACCAAACCGGTCGCCGTCGAGCACCTCTCGCGGGCCGAACGGGCAATCGGTCGAGACGATGGCCGCGCCAGATTCGAGCGCCTCGATCAGGGCACCCGGGAAACCTTCATTGCGTGATGAGAGCGCGAATACGCGAGCCCGGCGCGCATACGCCTCGGAGTTCGGAACGAACCCCGGAAAGAACACGCGGTCCGACACGCCGAGCTCTCTCGCCTGAGTTTCCAAGGAAGCACGCTCCGGTCCCTCCCCTACGACGACGAGGTGTAGGTCACGCCGCACCCCGAGGTCGGAGAACGCCCGCAGAAGCATCGAGAAGTCCTTTTGCAGCGCGAGCCGTCCGACACCGAGCACCACGGGCTTGTCGAACAACCGCTCATGCTCTGGGGGGATGTCGAAGGACGGGGCCCGCGAGCGACGCGGGTTGGGAATCGAGAGCACCTTGTCTCGGGGTAGATCAAAAATCTCCGCTGCCTCGTCCGCAACGCCTTGCGACACGCCCATCACCCGGGCAGCGCGCCTGTACAAGCGTCGCTCCGGCCCGAACCCAAACCAGCTGCGGAACCACCACTGGGCCCCGGGGTCACAACGGAGCGCGATGCGCAGGTTGACGATCACCGGGACCTCAGGCACCAGCAGCGTGCCGATGCCCGACGAGAGGTTCGCGGTGTGTATCATCGACATCGCACACCGTGGCCGAACCCGCTTGAGGTAGCGCGTCCACGCAGGCGCCGCGAGGATCTCGGTGAGCGCTCCAAGCTCTACCTTGTTCACGCCTGGAAGGGGTTCGTCGCGCAGCGCCCCGTGAGCGCAGGCGACGACCAGGTCGACGCGCAGCCCGGCCGCCGCGAGGCTCCGTGCGAGGAACAGCCCGACTCGCTCGCCACCTCCCCCTGCGTAGGACGGAATGAGGATGGCCAAGTCGGGGCGCGCGGAGGTGGATGAAGCGACGTCGGACATGGTGAGGACGGGCGTGCCGGGCCCACGATGGGTCATCCGCACGCCCCGGGCAACCCCGAACCCGCTTGACGGAGTCGAGGCCATCGCCAACTATCCGGCTCTCTTTCAGCTCTAGGCGGGGACCTTTTTCACGTGTGTGGCATTGCGGGATTGTTATCGGTCGATCAGCAGGCGTCGCCCGACGTCGAGACCGTCGGGCGCATGTGCGACGCGATGGTTCACCGCGGACCGGATGACCACGGGCTGAGACGGGCGGGCCCCTGCGTGCTCGGACATCGGCGGCTTTCGATCATCGATCTGCGGCCCGAAGGCGCTCAGCCGATGACGAACGAGGACGACACGATTTCCGTCGTCGTCAACGGCGAGATCTACAACTTCATCGAGCTCCGAAATGACCTCGAGGAGCGTGGGCACCACTTCAAATCGCGTTCCGACTCCGAGGTCGTGCTGCATCTCTATGAGGAGTACGGCGTCGACTTCGTCGACCACCTGCGCGGCATGTTCGCGCTAGCGTTGTGGGACGAACCGCGACGACGCCTGGTCCTTGCCCGGGACCGCTTCGGCAAGAAGCCCCTCTTCTATTACCCCGGGCGGCAGGAGCTGGTGTTCGCTTCGGAGCTTGGGGGGTTGGTCGCGTCGGGACGCTTTGAGAAACGCCCCGACCTCGACGCGATCGACGCCTTCATCACGCTGCAGTACGTGCCGTCGCCCATGACGGCCTTCGAGGGCGTCAAAAAGCTGCCCGCTGGACATCGCCTCGTTTGCGAGAACGGCGTCATCCACGAGCCGGAGCCTTACTACACGTTGCGGTTCGATGAGCCGCGCGTCGGCGGGAGCATCGAAGACCTGACGCGTGAGCTTCGCGAAATCGTCGAAGAGTCCGTTCGCATCCGCATGGTCTCTGACGTTCCCCTCGGCGCCTTCCTGTCCGGCGGGATCGACTCGTCGTTGATCGTGGCCCTGATGGCGCAGCACTCTTCACAACCGGTGAAGACTTTCTCGGTTGGCTTCACGAGCAAAGACAAGAGCGAACTCCCATATGCCAAGATGGTGGCCGACCGATACGGAACCGAGCATCACGAGATGATCGTCGAGCCGGACATGACTTCGGTGATCCCGGATATGGTGCGTCACTACGGCGAGCCCTTCGCCGACACCTCCGCGTTGCCGACGTGGTACCTCTGCGAGTATACGCGCAGCGGGGTGACCGTCGCGTTGAGCGGCGATGGCGGTGACGAAGCCTTCGCAGGCTACCGCCGCTACAAGCACTGCCGCACGGCACGCAACATCCGCCGACTGCCCTGGCCGTTGCCCCAGCTTCTCGCCGGCATGCTCACCCACGTGCCTACCCCTCAAGCCCAAGAAGTTCGCGACTACGGCGAGCGCATCATGCAGCCCGAGCACATTCGCTTCCTCGGCTTGACCGCGCCCATCCCTCACAAAGACAGGATGACGATCTACAGCCCGGCGATGCGGGAGCGCTTTGCGGAGGACCACGTCGCCGCGGAGTTCCGGCGCTTGTTTCAGGCGTCACGCGCACAGGACGTCGTCAACCGTCTGCTCGACGTGGACATCCAGACTTATCTCACCGACAACATCCTCACCAAGGTGGACATCGCCTCGATGGCTCACTCACTCGAGGTGCGGTGCCCCCTGATCGATCAAGAGCTCATGGACTTCGCGGCCTCCCTGCCCGGCTCGATGAAGCTCAGGGGCCTGACCTCGAAGTTCTTGCTGCGCGAGATCTCGAAGGATCTCTTGCCAGCCCCCATCCTCACCCGCTCGAAGCAGGGCTTCGGCCTGCCGATCGAGCGTTGGATGCGCGAGGACCTCGCGCCGCTCTCCAGAGATGTGCTGCTCGACCAGCGCGCCCGCGAACGAGGCATTCTCGACCCCGTGGCGGTCGAAGACATGCTGGCGCGTCAGCAACGCGGCGAGCCACGCGGCTTTCAGATCTGGACGATGATGATCCTCGAGCTCTGGTACCGTGAGTGCCTCGAAGGCGGCGCAGGCACCCTCTAGCCGTTGACCGCCATGATGCTCCACGCGATGATCAGCTGCGCGGCATAGTAGAGCGGCAAGCCCCACAGACGGTTCACGAAGCCTGGCGCGACGAAGCGATCACGCACCACGGCAATATCGGACGCCGTGAACATCACCGCGCCCACAGGAATCATCCACGGCGCGCCTGCTGCCCCGGCGCCGATGGCCACGACACACATGACCGCGATGACCAACATGTAGATCCCGATCGGGACGCGCATATCTGGAGCGTGCGGAAACACCCAACGAGCGATCGCGACCATCAGCACAGTCATCACCGCAGCCGCAACCACCGCCTGCGGGGTGCTAATTGGAAGCGTGCTGAATGCAACGACGTAGGCCACGTGGCCTAGCAGGAACGACACCAAGCCCGCGGTGAACGCGCTCTTGGCCTTCCCGAGAAGGCAGACGTCCCCGATCGCGCCGAGGACGAGGCCCGCCAAGACGAGTTTCCCGTAGCGCGATTCGAGCGCCCCGAAGCCGACGGCGGCAACGATGAACCCGAGGGAAGCGAACGGCTTGCTCACGGCCCGCAACCGCGGGTTGTCCTGCCACTCCCCAAAGAGGAGTCCCGCGAGGCCAACCACCGTCATCAACTCGCCCAATCCGTTCATCGTCATCGTGCTTCCTCCGCGCGCACGCTAGCGCCAGTCTGGTTGACCGGTCGTGGCGAGCACGGCGTTCCACAGATCCGACTCGAGTGGCATTTGCTTCTTGTCAGCCACAGCGGTCGCGATGGGCACATGCACGATCTCTTGGTTCCAGTAGCCAATCATGGCGTCGGTCTTGCCTGCCATCGCCGCGTGAACCGCGGCCCGCGCCATTCGGTCGGTCAAGATGCAATCCCATGCGTTGGCAGGGACGCTCCGGATCGCATAGCTCGGGTCGATGTACTTCAGGTTGAGTTCGAGCTTGCGATCCGCGAAGTGTTGCTTGATCCGCTCGCGCAAGAAGACGCCAATGTCTTCGTGGCGAACGTTTCCGGAGGGGTCTCGTTCGACATCGTGGCCAGTGAGCAAGTGCTGGCCAGCTCCCTCCGCGACGACGACCAAGGCGTGTCCCCGCGTGAGCATGCGTCGTTCGAGGGTCTGCAAGAACCCGCCCTCGCCTTCGAGGGGAAACGGGATCTCCGGCACCAGGACGAAATTCGCCTCCTGGCTCGCGATCGCGGCACCCGCGGCGATGAAACCCGCGTCGCGGCCCATCAGCTTCACCAGGCCGACCCCGTTCAGGGCTCCGACCGCCTCGACATGCGCGCCGCGCAACACGTCGCTGGCCACCTCGAGGGCGGTGACATAGCCGAAGCTGATCTCCACGAACGGCACATCGTTGTCGATGGTCTTGGGGATCCCGATGACGGACTTCCGCAGACCGCGTCTGTCGACCTCCTGCTGAATCGCGTGCGCGCCCCGCTGGGTCCCATCTCCGCCGACACAGAACAAGATGTCGATCTGGCGTGCGTCTAGGAAGTCCACGATGATCGCGGGCTCCTGCCCCCCGCGCGAACTTCCAAGCACCGTGCCTCCGAGGTGATGGATGTTCTGCACGAAGCGCTGGGTCATGAAGGTGGGCTCGAGCCCCGAGTCTGGGTTCATGCCGACGTAGCCATTTCGAATTCCGAGGACGCGGCTAACCCCGTAGTTGTGCGTGAGCTCGAGAAACCCCGAGCGGATCACGTTGTTGAGCCCGGGCGAAAGCCCCCCACAGGTCACGAACGCTGCCGTCGTGTTCGCCGGGTCGAAGAAGAGCTTGCGTCGGGGCCCTGCTTCCTCGAACGACAGCTCATCTTCCTCGGAAGTTTCCTCGGCGACATGGCGCTTCACGCGGACTCGCACCGACTCGTCCGCAAACATCCGCCCCTTCGCCTCGAGCGGGGACTCGAAGTTGCGGGAACCTAAAGTAGGAACGATCAAATCGCGCTGGGTCAGCATCGTGGGACGGATAGTAGCAGCCCCACGCGGAGCGCCAGGCGCCGTCCATGGACGCGGCCTTCGCTCAGCTGGTGTGGAACTGGTAGCGGGCGCCCATGCGAGGCGCGGCGAACTTGGGGAAGCGGATGTCCTCCACGATGTCCACGATGCAACCCTGCAAGCGCCTGCTTCCAGGGGAGACCGTCGCGCCCTGCACCAGGCCGTCCCCGAGGATGGCGATGTCGATGGTGACGGTGCTCGGAACTTTGCCTCGCCGGGCCTCGCTGAGGACGCACTCTCGGTACATCTCGTCCAGGTGGCCGTCCATCTCGGCGACGACTTGATCGCCACTCAACTGCCTCTCCGGGCACTCTTGCGTCGCGTCCCCGATCTCGACCGGCTTCTGCATGGCTTCATCGTAAGAGATCAACGTCGCCTCAACGCTGCCGACCGTTCCCTGGTCCGCTGACTGAGCCCCACCACTACACCCACCGACAAACGCGGCGCATCCAAGAACAAACAAAACAGATCGCATAGGTTCAAGATAGCGAGTCGGAGGGGCAGCTACCAAATCACGCCAATCTGATGGTCCGATTGACCGCTTGAGTGCCGAGAACGGGCGGGATAGGTTCGCTCACGTTCCGATGAGGACTTTCGTCAACCACGACGTCTCCGAGCTCATGTTTCGTCTCCTATTCAGCAGCATCTTCGTGGTGCTCGGAGCGGAGCACCTCTTCCATGACGACCTCATCCAACAACTGATGCCCGAGTGGTTGCCCATGAAGCGCGCCTTCTCAGTCGCCAGCGGTGTGATCCTCCTACTCGGCGGCGCGAGCATCGCCTTGGGCGTGCGCGTCCAGGAGGGCGCAGTCCTGCTCGGCCTGTTCCTCATCGTGGTGACTCTAGTGGTCCACGTGCCCGGCATGTTCCAGGCCCCCGGCTCGATCGCGCCCGAAGACCTATGGCTTTGGGATCTCTACCAGCGGAGCAACTTCATCAAGAACGTCTGCCTCCTGGGGGTGTGCCTGCACTTGCTGACCCACGAGGTGGGGCGGCACACCCTGCCGAAGTACTTGCAGCGACAGTGACGGCGTCAGTGTCGGCATCGGCGAGCTTCGTCGTTAGCAGACGGCGCCGTCGGGGATGCACTCGAGGCTGATCCAGCAGAGCCCGCAGTACGAACCGTCTGGGCAGCCCTCGTCCGGACAATTGTTGGGTGGGAGGCACGCGCCAGCAAGCGGGGACAGGCAGATCCACCGCGCGTCGCCGCCAGATGACTGACAGAAGTCGCAGGTCCAACCGTCGGGGCAGCCCCGATCGAGGCAGGTGATCTCGACGACACACTCACCATCGTGGGCAATGTCGACGCCCGCCTGCTCCGCTTCGCACGGATTGCCATAGGTCACGCCGTCGACCCCGCAAACCGGGATAGAGATGTCGGGACAATTCAGGTCGGGCCCGCAGACGCCCGCTCGTGCGGCAATGCTGAGCTTCGGGACAGCGTCCGCCACGCAGGCGGCCTCGCATTCGCCTTTGCTTTCGAAGTTGTTGTCGTTGCCTCCGCAACCGCCCCAGGTGAACTGCTCGCAGAGGCCGGTTTCAAAATTGTGGAACCACCGCGGGAAGGCGGCATCACACGGGCCCACCGCCGCCGGAGCACGACAGATGTCCTCGATCACGCAGTGCTCCCCGGTACGACATTGCTCGTCGTTGTCGCAACCCACCCACACACAATAGGCCGGCTCTTCCTGCGGCCAGTCGATGCAGATTTCGTCGGGCTCGCAGTCGTGCTCATCTTGGCAGTCATCGCAAGCGCCTTCGCCGACGACTTCAACGCCATCGCACTCCGCCACGCACGCATTGGAGTAGGTATTGCCGTCTGCGCCACAGACCGGCGCGTAAATCGCCGGGCAGACGCAGGGGTCGTCTTTGCACATCCCCTCGAACACCACCTCGACTTCGGCACAACCCGCTTCGCAGGCGTTGATGTACGTTCGGCGGTCGGCGCCACAGACCGGCTCGAAGACTCCGGCGCAGGGACAACCGCTTGGGACCGGAACGCAAACGCCGTCGGCGTCTGGGGGCAGGCACTCGTCGCCAGCGAAGCAGTCTGCTGGGGATGCGCAGCCCATCGGGTCGTCACACCTGCCGCGGTGCACCACCTCGTGATCTCCGCTCGCCGCTTCTTCGACCGTGTAGGTCTGACCATCGGCGCCGCAGACGAGACCCTCGAGGCTCTCGACATCGCCCTCGCCGCCCTGACCGCACCCGACAGCGCTCACGAGAAGGGCGCATGCAATTCCAAAACGCTTCATTTCGGCTCTCCTAGTACGGTTACCCGACGT
>CAXMRN010000028.1:0-8666 GCA_964195565.1 uncultured Polyangiaceae bacterium
ATTTTCGTGAAGGGTCCCGGCGCAGGCCGCGAGTCGGCATTGAGAGCATTTCAGAACGTCGGGATGCGGGTCACCCTGCTTCGTGACGTGACACCCATCCCCCACAATGGTTGCCGGCCGCCTAAGCGGCGGCGTGTTTAAAGGCTGCGGAGGCAATTGATGACGAGTCCGACTCTAGTCGCACGCAATTGGCGAGAGCTCATTCGCCCAAAGAACGTTCCGGTTGATCAGGAATCGCTCAGCGATACCTACGGAAAGTTCGTGGTAGAGCCGCTCGAGCGCGGTTTTGGCATCACCCTCGGGAACTCGCTTCGCCGCGTGTTGCTGTCCTCGCTTCAGGGGGGCGCGATCACGGCCGTCAAGATCGACGGCGCGTTGCACGAGTTCACCTCGGTTCCGGACGTCGTCGAAGACGTGACCGAGATGGTTCTCAACTTCAAAGAGGTCGTCGTTCGCACGCATACCGCGCGCACGCAGACCGTCCGCATCGAGAAGGATGGTCCTGGCGTCGTGACGGCGGGTGACATTCAGGTCACCGACCAGATCGAGATCCTCAACCCGGATCACAAGATCTGCACCCTCGCAAAGGGTGGCCGCTTTGCGGCGGACCTCACGATCAACGTGGGCCACGGCTACGTCCCCGCCGACCGTAACAAGACCGCGGGCATCCCGATCGGCACGATCGCGATCGACTCGCTGTTCTCGCCGATTCGTAAGGTCAACTACGCGGTGACCAACGCTCGTGTCGGGCAGATCACCGACTACGACAAGCTCACCCTCGAGGTCTGGACAAACGGGGCAGTGACGCCGGCCGATGCCGTCGCCTACGCCGCCAAGATCCTCAAGGACCAGCTCACCATCTTCATCAACTTCGAAGAGCACGACGAGCCGGTCGAAGAGTTGAGCTCCGAAGAGCCGCTCAACGAGAACCTCTTCCGCTCGGTCGACGAGCTCGAGCTCTCGGTGCGCTCCGCCAACTGCCTCCAGAACGCCAGCATCAAGTTGATCGGCGAGCTGGTGCAGAAGAGCGAGGGCGAGATGCTCAAGACGAAGAACTTTGGGCGCAAGTCGCTTAAGGAAATCAAGGAAATCCTGGCTGACATGGGTCTTTCCCTCGGCATGCAGATCGACAACTGGTCGTCAATGCTCGAGCGCTGGAAGACGCAGCAGGCCACTCAGTAACGTTTTTGGAATTTGGTCGCGGGTAGGTCGTCATGAGGCATCAAAAGGCAGGCAGAAAGTTCGGTCGCAACACCAGCCATCGCCGAGCCATGTTCAGGAACATGGCGGGCAATCTGGTTTTGCACGAGCAAATCAAGACGACGGACGCCAAGGCGAAGGAGCTTCGGCGCATTGCCGAGCGGCTGCTCACCAAGGCGATTCGACTCGGCGACGACCTCACGGTCGACGTGGCCAAGGTCAAGGACGAGACGGAGCGCGCACGCATCCTCTCGGCCCGCCTTCACGCCCGCCGCCAGGTCGCGCGCTTCCTCCCGAAGCAGCTGGCCAAGACGAACGCAGACGGCACGGTGGAAGAGGTAGACCTCATCCACAAGCTCTTCACCGACCTGGCCCCCCGCTACCTCGAGCGAGCCAAGGCAGACAAGGGCGGCGGTTACACCCGCATCATCAAGGTCAACCACCGCCGCGGTGACAACGCCCCCATGTCCCTGATCGAATTCCTCGATTAGACGACACGCTCCCCCTCGGTAAGGCAGTCTTTTCAGCCCGTTACGCAGCTGGTGGCGACAACCGCGAGTTGCGGTGAACAATTGCGTATAGAGCAAACGCTCTTCGAGGCGTAGCCTCCTTGATCCTACGGTGGGCGGTGGGCGCCCGCCGTTGCGAAGGAGCAAGACTATGGCTGACGCAGCACTTCTAATTCGATGGGACCGCTCCCTGCCGGGTCGCGAGCAGGAGGGACTTTCACTTTTCGGACACGTGCTCGAGTACTACGGCACGCTTCAGAGCGAAGGCACGATCGAGAGCTTCGAGCCAGTTCTACTAAACCCCGTGGGCACCGACCTCGGCGGGTTCATTCTCATCCGGGGCAGCGCCGACAAACTCGACGCGCTCAAACGGGACGCGCAGTTCGTGGATCAAATGATCCGCGGCGAGTACCTGATCCAGGGCTTCGGCGTGGTCGATGCCTACATAGAAGCCGACTTGCAGAGCAGGATGGCAAAGTACGCCCAGCTGGTCGCCCAGTAACCACAGCTCGAAATTAACCATGTGAAAAAGGGGACAGTCCCCTTTTAGGCTGCGACTACGGGCAGCTTTGCGGTCTTGATCTCCGCGGGCTGTACGTAGAACTGCTTGCAGTAGCGTCGGTACTCCGCGATGGGGCCGTCGCCTTCTGCGAGGATGGGCCTTTCTAGGTACCGCTTGGCTTCCCAAATCGGGGCGTCCTGGCCGACCTCTCGGTTGAGGCCCCATGAGGCGGCTCTACGGAGGATGTGCGCGATGGGTGGCGGTCCCCAGTGCTTGGCGGATGCCGAGGTGCGCAGGACGATGTTGCCCTGATCGACGGGGCTCGACAGGACCAATAGGTTGATCTCGATGCCGAAGCGCTCGACGTTCACACGGACGAGGGAGTAGCCGAGTCCGTGGACTTCGACGGCGAACTTGGCGACGAAGTGAAGGTTGCCCCCGAGCGGGTATCGAATCCCGTAGGCGCCGTTCAGCTGGTGACCGTCGATCTCGAGGTCTCCTTCTGTCCAGGCTCCGCCGAATCCATGGACCTGAACGAAGTGGCCGATGTCGACGCTGTTCTCGCTGGTCTCTTGCGGATGGCTCTTGAGCTTCATCGCCCGCGTGTCGAATGCGGTCCAGCCTTCCGCGGGTCCCGGCAACACCGGGACCTCCCAGTCGGGCTGCTTCCCTTCGGGGTGGTACCAGGCAAAGACGTAGCCGTTGTGCTCACGGATCGGCCAGGTCGCTAGCCTCGCTTTGCGCGGAACGGCCTTGCCGTAGGCGGTAGCCACGCACCGGCCATCGCCTCCATACTGGAAGCCATGGAACGAACAGCGAAGATTCTCGCCCTCCACCGTCCCTGAGCCGAGGTGCGCGCCCAGATGCGGGCAGTACGCCTCCGTCAGGCGGGCTTCGCCGGACTCGGTTCGGTAGAGGATCATTTCCTCACCAAAGTACTTCACTGGGAGGACCTGGCCCGGGCGAACCTCTTCCGAGGTGGCAACCGTGTACCAGCCAAGCGGAATCCCCGGGAAACGATAGTTCTCGACCAACTTGCTCTCCTGCTGAGGGGTCAAATCGCCCCCAACTCGTAGGCGAATGTAGGCCCATCCCCGAGAAAGGACCGAAAAACCGGGTGAACGGTGTCCACCGGGGGCTGAATGGTCAGTGGATAGGGGCGAATGGTCTGCCTGAGGCCCCTTATTGCGAAAAAGCCCGGTTTTCCGCGTATATGCGGACGCTCCTCTCGAGGTTCAATCTCTTTACAAGACGGGCGAAGACGATATTAACGGCTCTGTGATCGCTCATCTACTAGGCCTGCCGGACACTCCCCTCGTCATGTTCCTCGTCTTCGCCGGCGGGGGGATGTTGTACTTCTTCTCCATCGCCTCCATCGCGTACTTCCTCTACTTCAAGAAGTTCCGAGCACACTTCCACCCCGACTACGAGCTCGACCGCAAAGAGATGAAGTCGGCGCTCAAATGGGTCGTGATCGGGATCGTGGGCAACGGCGCGCTGATGCTTCCGATCCACCTGCTGATCGCGAAGGACTACTCCAAGATGTACTACGACGTGAGCGACCACGGCGTTTGGTGGATCTTCGGGCAGGTCGTCGTGCTCCTGGTCTTCACCGAGACCCTCATCTACTGGACCCACTACTCGTTTCACCGCGTGCCGTTTCTTTGGAAGCACGTCCACGAACGCCACCACAAATACGTGGTGCCCACGCCGTACTCTTCACTGTCGTTCAATCCGATGGATTCGTTTCTGCAGGCGGTCCCCCACCACATCGCCGCGTTCTTCTTCCCGGTGCACGCCGGGGTCTATCTCGTGTCGGTGCTTTTCGTGACGCTCTGGGCAGTGTGTATTCACGATCGAGTGAGCTTCTTCCGCTGGCCATGGCTCAACTACACCGATCACCACACGCTTCATCACTGGTACAGCGATTTCAATCTCGGGCAGTACTTCACGTTCTGGGACCGCCTAGTGGGCACCTACCGAAGCCCAGCGATCGATTACGAAGACGTGCCCGAAGGCCTCATCTACCGGCCGAAGCGCGTGGCACCCACTTCAACGGCACCCACCGCGCTTGGCGGTCGCTCCGCCAACCCGGCCTGACGTTCCTACTCAGGCGTGATTCTGAAGTCAGTGTATTCACCGGTGTAGCTTCGCCAGCGAACGTCGACAGCGTCGACTCGCGCGGTCGATGGGCCGTTGTGGGACCAAGCGAGGAAGTCCTTAACGTCGTCTTCTTCGCCTTCGGCAACGATTTCCACCGCGCCGTCCGGACGGTTCTTCACCCATCCGCTCAAGCCATGCTGTCGAGCCTCACGCTGCGCGGTGGCCCGAAAGTAGACGCCCTGCACGCGGCCGCGGACCACGAGGTGAATTCGCTTCTGACCCATCGCTCAGTTATTGCCCATCACGCCGGCGCCGCCAACCTCAGCCGTACCGGACGCCCGCGACGTGCAAGTAGCCAAAAACCATGAGCTTGCCGGCGTGGCTGCCCACCGTGCCGCCATCCTCAGCCGCCAGGCGCTTCGCGAATATGAATGTTTCAGCGATGTGAATGGCGAGCAGGCCGAAGAAGACCATCTGACCGACCCCTGGTTCCGGCACCGACGCCGGCGCGAGGAACGAGAGAATGCCCCAGGCCCATACAGCCAAGACGGCAACTTTGCCGAGTGCGATTGCGAGCTTCATGGGGCGAGCATACTCAATCGGGGAGCCGCATGACACCCGGTAGTGGACTCTTTGGCGCGTGGGCCGGAGCGGGCACGTTCAGTAGGGCGGCGAGTGTCGTGGCGACTCGCAGGACATCATAGATATCCTGACTCGTCCTCCGCTCGATGGCGGTGCCCCACATCAGGACAGGAACACGGCGGTCGTAGTCCCAAGGCGACCCATGGTTGGTTCCGCCGTGCTCGGAAAGCGCATCGAACCACCCGGGTTCGGCCACGAGGTAGAGGTCTCCCGGCGGGTCGTCTGGGAGACTCGCGCCGACCAGGCGTTCGACCTCGTTGTTACTCGCGCGCAACTGGGCTGCATTTCGCGCGTCGTAGACGGCCTTCACTCCTTCGACGCTCGGCATCGCCTTGCGTAGCGCCTTGGTGAGCTCCTTGTGGCGTGCCTTGCCGGCGTCGGTGTACGTGAACAACGGCGGTACGTATCCAGCGATCCAGTCGCCTTCGCCCAATGCCGTATCTACAGCTCGTTCGGCCGACGACATGAGTGCCGACCCACTTAGGCGACCTCCCTCACGGCCTTCCGCTCGAGCGCGTTCGGGTAGCTCCGCCACGCCGTGATCCGCGGTGAGTACGAAAGCGACCGGGCCTCGTGCCTCGAGAAGTCTTACGAAGTGGGTGAGTGCTCGGTCGATGCGCAGCAGGTTGTCCGCATACTCCCAGGAACGCGTACCCCAGATGTGCCCCACGATGTCGGTACCGGACACGCTCAACGCCAAGAAGTCCGGCACCTCGTCCATGCCCATCTGCTCGGCTTTCACCACCGCATAGGCAGCTGCCATCAAGTATTCGCTCGACTCTGGCGTGCCCGCGAACGCGTACCAGGGGTCAGTTGCTTCCCGCGGATCGTGGGGGAAAGCCGGGTACATTTCGCCCGGCGACACATCTGGGCCGAGCTGCGTTTCGAGCGCGAGAGGATCGGCGGGTTCCCAAGTCTGTAGGAGCGGCTCCACTGGGTTGGCTTTTCTGAAGTCGCGAAGCCAATCCGGCAGTCTGCGTTTGGGCGCATAGAAGGTCGATGTCGTCATGGCGCGCGTCACCGAGTCGTAGAAGACGGCGGCGTTGGGTTGTTGGCCGACGGGAAGTACGGCTGAGCGGCCTTTGATCGATATTCCGACGATGCGTGCCTTGCCCTCGCTCTCGCGGTGCAGGACATCACCGATGGTTTCGGTGCGGAGCTGCGTCGGACTCACGAAGCGGTCCGGATTTCCGAGCACGGCATGCTTTGCGTCGTCGACGGTCTTCCGCCCGCCCTGCCCAGGGACGTAGACAGAGTTCGCGACAATTCCATGCACCGCAGGGGTCGCGCCCGTGCTGAGCGACGCGTGCCCGGGCGCGGTTTGCGTCGAAGCGTAAGGGAACTCTGCAATGTGAGACGCACCGTCTTCGTAGGCGCGACGAATGGCGCTCCCGCTCGGAAGCAGCGAAAGCTGGTGGTCGAGTACCCACGAGCCAAGTTGGTCGAGCACAATCAACACCACGAGCTTTGGAGCCACGTTTGCCTGCGATGGAGGTGCGGGCGCCGACGAGGCCTTCTTCGCGGACGGCTCAGCTCCCGGCTTTGTGGTCGCGCATCCGGCCGCACCCATCGTGGCTACGGCCAAGAGTGAAGCGAGGAGCGCGTGTGCGGTTCTCATTGGTGTCATCGTCACGCGCGCAACCTAACGTGACGAGCGGTTCACCGCTAGGCATCCGGCGCACAGCATCTAATCGCCTGATATCATGTGACTAATGGCCTCGTGACCTTGCGTCGGAGGCTGTTCAGCCCGATGATTTGCCGACTGGGGTCTCCTAGGCTACATACGGCGGCCTCGCGCAGCGACGGAGCACGACAGAAATGAAATCCGATATCCACCCTGACTACAACACGATCACCGTGACCTGCGCCTGCGGCGCGTCGCACCAGATCCGCTCAACTAAGAGCATCGATCAGGTGGACATCTGTTCGCAGTGCCACCCGTTCTACACGGGCAAGCAGAAGTTGGTGGACACTGCGGGTCGCGTCGAGCGCTTCCGTAAGAAGTACGCGAAAACGGGCAAGGCCAAGGCCGTCGAGGCGACGCCTGAAGCGACGCCTGAAGCGGCGCCTGAAGCGGCGCCTGAAGCGACGCCCGAGGCGTCCGCTGACAACTAAGGCCGCTGTGCCCGGTCGAGGCACCTCCCACCGGACTTCGACCCGCAAGGGCGCCATGCTCGCGCTGATGGCTCAGCCGTACATCGGCGGGCAGGCAGTGATCGAAGGTGTGATGATGCGCGCTCCTGCGTGCCTGACGGTCGCTGTCCGACGAACTGACGGGACCATCGCGCTTCGCGAAGGTCCGTACCGCTCCACCTGGTCGAGGAAGCTCTGGAAGCTTCCGGGGTTCCGGGGGATCGCGATGTTGGTCGAGTCGATGACCATGGGCTTTTCGGCGCTGCAGTTCTCGGCCGAGCAACAGATGACCGAGGAAGAGCTCGCGCAAGACGAAGGCTCTGGGCGATTGGCGATCGTGATTTCGACCGTGCTGGCGCTTGGCTTGTTCGTAGCGCTGCCGCAGCTGCTCGCGAGCCTCACCGCAGCCGGGGCAGGGTGGGACCTCGGGCTCACCGACGCCGCGTTTCACGTCTTGATCGGTGGGTTCAAGTTGCTGATCTTTGTCGGCTACCTCTTCGCGATCAGTCGCATCCCCGATGTTCGACGCCTGTTCCAGTATCACGGTGCCGAGCACAAGACGATTCACGCGTATGAGAAGAAGCTACCGTTGACGGTCGAGAACGTGCAGGCCCAAAGCACGCTGCACCCCCGCTGCGGCACGACGTTTCTCGTGGTCGTGATTGTGGTGTCGATCATCCTCGGCTCACTGGCCGCGCCCTTGCTCATGCCCGACGTCGAAGGATGGTTGGGGCAGGTCGCATTGCTCGTGATTCGTATCGGGCTTCTGCCGATCATCGCCGCGATTTCCTATGAGTTCCAGAGGGTCAGCGCGCGGTACTGTACGACCGGCTGGCGACGCGTGGTGCTCTACCCGGGATTCTTGTTTCAGAAGATCACCACCCGGCTGCCCGACGACGACCAGGTCGAGATCGCCATCGCCGCGATGGAAGCCGCCGCCTGGCGCGACCGCATTAAAGAGGACGAGCCCCACGGTGAGGAGCCGATCGTCTTTGCGAGTTTCGCTCGCTTCAAGGAAGTTTTGAGCGACAATGGTTCCCTGAGCGCGCCTCGCGCCGCCTAGCCATGCTCCCTACCGACAAGCTCGAGTCGTTATCGGCTCGTTATCGCGAAATCGAAGAGCTGCTCTGCCAGCCCAATATCGTGACCGACGCCAAGCGGTATACGGGGCTGACCAAAGAGCGGGCTGAGTTGCAGGCTGTGGTGGAAGCCTACGCGCGGTACGAGCAGGTTGCCGAAGACTTAGCCGGACACAAGGAAGCGATGTCCGACCCTGACCTCCGCGAGCTCGCGGCGGAAGAGATTCCGGGTCTCGAAGAAGAGCGCGCACAGCTCGAGGAGTCGATCAATTTTCTGCTCTTGCCGACGGACCCCAACGACGAGCGCGACACCATTCTCGAGATTCGGAGCGGCACCGGCGGAGAAGAGGCGGCGCTGTTCGCGGCCGATCTATTTCGCATGTACTCGCGGTACGCGGACACACAGCGCTGGAAGGTCGAGGTCATGTCCTTGAGTGAAGCCTCCGCCGGCGGCCTCAAGGAAGTGATCGCGGCGATTTCGGGCGACAACGTGTACTC
>CAXMRN010000029.1:0-8695 GCA_964195565.1 uncultured Polyangiaceae bacterium
GTTCCGATGCGTCGTAACGGACCGGCGAGATCCTCGGGGACCGCGCTGTCGAACGTAACGCGTTCACCAGTATCGGGGTGCACGAACGACAGCCGTTGCGCGTGAAGGGCGAGCCGGTAGAGGCCGAGCTCGGCGCGGTAGCGTCGGTTGTCTGCGCCGTTTCCGTAGTTGACGTCACCGGCAAGCGGATGGTCGATGCGCCGAAGGTGGCGGCGGATCTGATGACGACGCCCAGTCTTGGGCCGCGCTTCGACGAGCGAGAGCCTCACGTCGGATGTGAAGAGGGTTTCATACTCGGTGACCGACTCCACGTCCGGCCCCCCCTCGCGCTTGGCCATCGGGCTGTCGATCACGCCGCGCGGCGGCGGTGTGCCGCGAACCAGGGCGAGGTAAGTCTTGTGAACGGTTCGGGTACTGAACGAACCCTGCAGCGTCCGCGCGTGCTCTGGCGAGAGGGCAAACACCAACACACCGCTGGTGGCCCGGTCGAGCCGATGCACGGGGTAGACCCACTGACCGATCGCGTTGCGGGTGAGGTTGAGCGCAAAGGTCGAACCCTTGTCATCCCCGCGATGAACCGATAGGCCGGAAGGTTTGTCGACGACGACCACGGCGTCATCGCGATAAAGCACGTCGATCGAGGTCGGAATCGGCGGCGTGCGTGGCGCGCTGGGATCCACCTCGGACATAGGCTCACGCCTCACGCGAAGCGAGCTGCGCCGCCACCAGGTTGGCCACGTTACGCGCGGCGACGGCCTCGGTCTCCATCGTCGAGACCGCAAGCTCCATCGCGTTCACCCAGTAGAGACCGTCAGCGAGACGAAACGGTGGGAGGTCGCGGATGGGACGCAGTACCGGATACGCCTCCCAGCGGATCTCCTCGACCGCGTCACGGCTCGCAAACAAGTCATCGAGAAGCGGCTCGAGCACTCGATCTCGGCTGAAGAGTTTGTAGATGCGCGACCCATCCGACGCGGACGCCACCAAACCAAGGGAGTTGAACGGGATTGCGTCGTCCTCCACGGTGAGCACGGCATCGGGCAGGTCCTCGACACTGGCAAGACCGAAGTACTCCGCGCGCGGCGTCCCCTTGATGAAGGTCGCCCAGGTGACCTGGAACGGGCGCGAATGCATAGCGGATTCGGGTGGCGCCACCCCGGACCAGGTAAGGGTCGAAGGCCCGGCGGGCGTCGCGAGGACGACGGCATCGTGCGAGGCGGAGCCCCCACCGGACAACCGCACCTCAAACTGACCGCCGACCTTCGCCACACCCGTGACCTCGGTACCGACCTGCATTGTCGCGCCAGCATCGCGCACCAACCCTTCGCACACCAGGCGATTGCCGCCGCCCACCGAGAAGAGCGTCCCAGCCAACCCAGCACCCGCGAGCGCGATCGAGGTGGCCAGGCCATTCATCGACACGTCTTGCCCGTACATGATGCGGCCGACGGGCGTGGCGTACTCATCGACGAAACGGCCTCGCACGCCGCTGTCGGCGAGCCATTGGCGGCCGTCCTTGTGCAGCAAATCGGCGAGGCCCAGCGCTGCGCAAAGCTCGGATGGAGAGTCGAACGCCACGCCACGCTCGAGGTGGTCGTAGACCTGATTCCACCGGTCGACCCCCTGCGTCACAGCGCGCTGCAGACGAAGGGGCGCCATCACGCCAAAGCGCCACACTGCGCCGAGCCGGGTGAGGAGAGCCGAGTCATAGGTACGAAACGCAAAGCGCGTGCCGTCCCAGACGCCTACGCTCTCTTCACCACCCTCATCGCGCTGATGGGGCTCGACGCGCTCGAGTCCCAGGCGATCGACGAAGCCCGCCATGTAGCGATTGGTCTCGTGGATGATCGTGCCGCCCGACTCGACCGGCGTTCCGTCGACGTCCAGCGTCGCAAGTCGCCCGCCAAGTTGGGAGTCACGCTCGTAGAGGGTGAGCACAGCGCCCTCCCCCAGCGCCTCGCGCAAGAACCAGACCGTCGAACAGCCTGCGATCCCACCTCCGATGACAGCGACGTTCGTGGACACGGCGCGGAGGATAGGCGCGTTCTAGGCTTCGAGCCAGGCTTCGGTCTCTGTCCAAAGGCGCGCTGCGACTTCTGCGTCCTGCGCGCCGGCGCCGGCGTCGACGACCTTGCAATCTTCGAAGTAGCGCCCGCCCACAAGGCCGGGATGGGTCGCGCAGTGGATCGGGGTCTGGGCGCCTTCCTCACGGGTCTTCAGAAAGAACGCCTCGATCGGAGCAAGTGCGGTGCGCAGCTTCCCTGCCCAGCCGACTCCCTCGAGGCCCTTGTCGGCAACCTTGGTCAATACCGAGCCGGGGTGTAGGCAATAGGCCTGCAGATGCGCGCTGTCCGCGAAGCGGCGCTGCAGCTCCATGGTCATGTGCGTGAGTGCGAGCTTCGAATTGCCATAGGCCGCCCATGAACCGTAGGGACGCGTCGTCCCAAACAGGTCCTCGTTCGCGCCTTTGATGAGCAGGTGCGAGACCACGTTGACGATTCGGGCGTCGCCGCTTTGGCGTCCGGTCTGTTCGAGCAGCGGGAGCAACAAGTGCGTGAGCTGCGCCGTCCCGAGGTAGTTCGTCCGCCAGTGGATCTCGAAGCCATCGTCGGTAAGCCGAGGCTCCTTCCACCGCGCCAGCAGGTCCAAGTGGATGCCGGCGTTGTTGACCAGCACGTCGAGCCGGTCGCCCTGTGTCTCCGAGAACCAGTGCGCGAACCGTGTCACAGAAGTCCGATCCAGGAGGTCGAGAGGATATCCGACGACGCGATCGCGGGCTGCAGGCGTGTCCAGACGCTCGCGAATCTCGTCCGCGGCCGCTTCGGTGTTGGAACGCGTCGTGATCACGACCTTCGCACCAAACGACGCCAGGATGCGTGCGATCTCGGAGCCCAGAGACACCGGACTAGCGCCTGTGACGATCGCGGTCTTGCCACTGAGGTCGACCGCGTCTGCGTAGGGGCGTTTCAGGAAGGTCCCACGAATGAGGTTGCGAAGCCCTCCGGGCTGGGTGTTGACGGATGCGGCGTTCCTCATGCTCTTGTCCGGTTCCGGAGGGCGGTCTTGACGGCGGCGTAGGCGCGAACCACCGGCCCAAGGCTGAGTTCCATCCCCGCCAAGCTTAGGTCGAGCACCTCGAGGTAGATGCCGTGCTCGGCACGAGAATCGAAGTAGCGGAAATCGATGTTGAGTGCCTTGCCCAAGGAGATGCCGCCCCGCACGACCTCCGGGTATCCCGCCGCGGTGACAGCCGCCGCGTGCTCCTCGATCCCAGGCTGAAAGATGCCAACGTGGTGAAAGGCAACGTCGGTGTCGACCAGCGCGCGGGAGTAGTGCTCGGTCCCCTGCCCGGGGCCAAGGAACTCGATCTGCGCATCGCCTGCATACCCGATTGCGACTTCGAGCTTGCAATTGGGGATCGGCTCCCCGCGTTCGACCCAACCTGGAGCGCCTACCGTCCCGTGAAGGAACGGCCCCGCGCCCAGCGCTTCTGCGCGACGAACACAGTCGGCGACATTGCGGCAGGCGATGCCGTACTGCTGCGGGAACTTCAGACCGAGTTGGTAGAAGAAATCGCGGGACAGCCGCTCTTCGATGTGAGGGACCGATAGGTCCCGGAGAACGGCGTCGAGCACTTTGTTGGTCGTTTCCATTCGTCCGTTGATTCCTAGAGGTAGCTCTTGGCGGCTTTGAGCGCGCGGCGCGCCGTGACGAGCGCGCGATACGCGTTGGGCAGCTTGGGTTCTTTGCCCTCGACCAACGCATGGTGCTTGGAATGCGCCAAGACAACCGGAGCGATCATCGGCCCCAGTCGCTTGACCAGATGGCGAGCAGCGCCGAGCTCCGCGCCCACCTCTTCGAAATACTGTGCCGCGTCGCGGCGCTGGTAGTCGAGGATTGCCTGGGATTCCTCAGAGTCGACCCAGTCGGTCATGAAGAGGGAGTCGCCGAACGCCGATCGTGGAAGTTCGGGCAACCCTATCGCGCCAAACGCCATGTTCATGAACTCGCGGTAGCGCAGCCGGTTGCGTTCGCCCCCGCCGAGGCAGAGCGTTCGGCCGCTGATCTCCTCGATCACGAGCGAGTTGACGATCCCGAGTGCTTGGTCCTTGGGATGCGTGAACTCGACCCGCATGTCCGCGGCCATGTCGAAGACGAACGGAGTGAGCGCCCCCGGTGCTACCGGCGGCGTCATCGCGATGCGGAAGACGACGGTGCCGAGGCTCGAGTCCCGAAGCATGGCTTCGCACTCCGCCTTCTGCCGGGAGTAGTTGTCGCTCGGTGAGATTTGTTCGTCGGCGCGCCGCGGCCGGTCGACCTCGGCGTTGCGTCCCCAAATGGCCGCGGTCGAAGTGAAGGTCAGGCGCGGAGGATGTTCTTGGGCTTCGCAGGCTGCGATGATGGAACGAGTCGCGACCACGTTCACCATGTAGCCGGCCGCTTGGTCGACATCGGTGGTCGGTGGCACCATCGCGGCGAGGTGAATCACGTGGTCGGTGCCGGTGACGACGTCACGCACCAGAGCCTCGTTGCAGATGCTGCCAAAACGCATCTCTACGCCGTCGCCCCAGCGCGCCGCGGCCGCACGGCCACCTGGCGTGTCCAAGTCCACGGCGCGCACCGAGTAGCCGCGCTCGACGAGCAGGTCAACGACGTTCGCGCCGATGTTTCCGCAGGCACCCGTGACGAGCACCCGTTTCATGCGACCTCCTTGGCGAGTTGATCGAGAGCGGTGTGGAAGGCCTCGACGGTGCGCTCGATGTCTTCGTCGGTGTGCACCGCCGAAATGAAGAACTTCTCTGCAGCCTTGAGCACCCCCTGCTGAAGCAAGAGGTCCGAGAAGCGAATGTTCTTGTAGAAGTCCGAGGCCCGGGACGACTGGTGGTCGTAGGGTTCGTCCTTGGTAAACCAAATCTCGAACACGCTCGGCACTCCGGTCACGCACGCCTCGATGCCGGCATGCGCGATCGCATCGCGGAGGCCGCCCTGCAGCCTGGTTCCGACCTCTTCCAAGCGTTCGTAAACACCTGGCTTCTCGAGCTCTTCGATCAGCGCCACGGCAACGCTGGCGCATACGGGGTTCGACGAGAAGGTCCCGGTCTGCATCGAGTACGGAAGCATCTGAAGCCTCCGCTTGGGGTTGGCGATCGCCATGATGTCCTCGCGTCCGCACAGCACGCCAAGCGGAAGGCCACCGCTGATCGCTTTGCCGATCGCGCAAAGGTCCGGGGTGACCCCGTAGCGCGTTTGGGCCCCACCAAGCCCCAATCGAAAACCGGTGACGACCTCATCGAAGATCAGCGGGATGTCGAAGTTGGCAGTGACCTCGCGGATCCCCTGGAGGAACCCCGGCCGCGGCTCGAACGTGCGCTGAATGGGCTCGACGATGACGCCTGCCAGCTCGTCGCGGTGCTGCGAGATGATCGCCGCCGCGGCCTCGAGGTCGTTGTAGGGGGCGACCAACACCTGGTCGTTGAGCGCGCGCGGAATCCCGTGTGTGTTGGGGACGGCGCTCGGGTACGGTGGTGAGCCCATCGTCCATTGGTTGCTCATCATCGCGTAGTCGTTCATGCCGTGGTACGCGCCTTCGAACTTCAAGATCTTGTCGCGCTTGCGGTAGACGCGCGCCAGACGCATCGCGAAGAACGTGGCCTCGCTGCCGCTGCTGTGCAGGCTCAACATCTCGGCACAGGGCACGTGCTCGACGATCTTCTGGCCGAGCCTCACGGCATGCTCGTTGATGATGAGGTGGGAAGTGCCGCCCTCGGGGACGGTGCGAAGGGCTTCGAGCACCGCTGGGTGGGCGTGCCCAAGAACGTGAGGCCCCGAACCGAGCAGATAATCGATGTACTCGTTGCCGCTCACGTCCCAGATGTGACTGCCTTTCGCCTTGCCGATGCAGAAATTCAGCTCCGGGTCGAACGTGAGGCACCGAGTCTGGGTCGGAAAGAGCCGTTCGGCCTCCGCAATGAGCGCGCGCTCTTCCTCGCTTCGTTGGATCACGCCGCGCTCCTGTCTCTCTTCTCGAGAACACGTGGGAACCGACCGAGATACTCCGCATAGCGCTCGTGAATCTGCTCGCGCGTTTGCCCGAAGTCATCGCGGGTGTAGTTGTGTGTCCCGAACTGCCCTGGTTGGTGGGCTTCGCGCCAGGCATGGAGCGCCACCTTGGCGCGATCCGAGAATGGCTGCTCGAAGTGTTGGTAGGCCTTGGCCACCTCGCCGACCGGGTCATCCATGAAGTCGTTGAAGTAGATGTCGTGAAACTGATCCTCGCGCCCCTTGCGGAGACGCATCCCGTGCTCGACGGCGCGCGCCCACGCCTCTTTCTGCTCGAGCGCGATACGCGGCCGGTCGACGTCTTTCTCGAACAGAGAGCGGAAGTGCGCACAAAGGCTCACGTATGACGGCATGATGTTGGCGGGGTCCCGGTGCGTCCAAATGACGCAAGCGTCGGGGTAGGCCTCGAGCAGGGCGTCGAGGTTGCGCATGTGTACCGGGTACTTAAAAAGCCAACGCTTGTCGGGCTCGTACGACCCGATGAGCTGCATGACACGTTTGTGCCTCTGGTAAGTCTCGCGGTGGACCGTGTTCATGTACCAGTCCGAGTAAGTCGGCACCGTGGACACGACCTCGAAACGGTCGTCGCTAAAGCTCTGCCCGAGCAGCCGTCCCGATTCGTCAGGGCCATCGGGCATCATGAAATGGATGGACTCGAGCATGCTCTTCCCGGCCTGGTACATCATGTCGAGCTCGATCCGGGCGTGCTGAAAGTCTGTAGCCGATTCCCAGGTAGCGCGCGGAGGTCGGGGCTGCGGGTGCAACGCCAACCAGTACTGGAGGCATTGCATGTCCGGGTTCGCCCCCATCAGGTAGTGAAGCGCGGTGCTGCCCGTTCGCACGATGCCGGTGATGATGATCGGCCGTTCGATCTCGATGCTCGCGGAGGCGGGCTGCATGTCGAACCAGCGCTCCGTGTGAAGTCGAGCCGCAAGGAGGCCCACCGTCTGATAGACGGCCGTCATCCGTCCCATCGGATGAAAGCGTGCCTCGTGGTCATATGAGTAGAGCAAGCGGCGGAGCCCTTCGAGGTAGCTCGGGTCCCCAAAGTTGTCGTAGCCATCGACCGCGCGAACCGCGATCTCGTGAAACTCTTGCTCGCGGGATGTGAAGGACTCCCGGCCAAGCGGGTTGAAGTGCCTCAGGCCGCTCATCGTCCCGTCCCTTCCGGCCACAAGAAACGAACCGCGGGAGCAAGGGCGGCGCGGGCGGTGCTGAGGGCGGCCTCCCGAACGCCTCCGGGCAACACGCCAAGTCGAAGCTCGACAGCGTCGCCCGAAACCTCGACTCCGGTGACGCAGAGATAGCTGGTCGCAGCGGCAAACGCGGCTCGCAACACGTCGTCGTTCTGAATCGCGGGGACCTTCATCAGATCGACGACGACATCCTGACCCGAAGCCTCCACGATCATGGCAGGCAGCGAGATCATGTTGCCGATGAGGGTCGCCGGGTTGTTGGTATCTATCATCCCCGTGCGAATGGCCTCCGCCAGTGGGCCTGGCGCATCCTCGTCGGTAGAGAGCTCGACCTCGCTCAGTCGGACTCGCACCGTTCGTCGCGCGCCCTCGACGTGCACCCCGTCGACATCGATGCGTGCAGCAAACCGAATCGGCGCGCCAAGCGCTCGAGCTGCACCCGATACGCGCAGGCCCGGGCTCGCAGGTTCGAGCTCGAGGGCGACCTTTTCGGACAAGGGCGCCAGACGGCTCCGGACGAGCGAAAGCGGAATCGAGAGCCGACCCCCAATCGCCTGGGCGAGCGACCTAAGTGCTTGGTCGGGCTTGATCCTAAGCGGGGTAGACATGAGGACCGGGCACAATGGCATGAAACACCCTGAGGCTCACCCGGGGGAATCGATCGACGGATCGATTCGGGTCGCCCGGGCGGTTCGGCGTTCCTCGAGGCCCGTGACCGCATCAGCCCCGCAGATGATATTCGGTCGCGTAGTACGTCTCGGTCGTCCTAGGGTCGAGGAACCCACTGATGTCGACCGCGACCCGGATCATGTTCGGTAGCATCTTGAGCGCGCCGCCAAAGAAGCGGGTTGGGTTCAGGAGGTCGCTTCGGGTGCGGCAAGCCTCGAGCACGATCCCCTCCCACGGGTCGGCGCTTTCGGTGAGCGACTTACGAACGACATTGCGCTGGTAGTACCAGAGCGGGTGTATCTCGAGTGAGAGTGGCGTGTGCCCGTCGTGCCATCGCCGGATGAAATCGTCGTCCGTGACGCCGCGTTTCTTGCCGAGCATGGTGAGCAGAATTGGCGAAGGCGTGGGCTCCCCATCGCTCCAGGTCCGCTCATACGCAACCGGATAGGCCTCTTCGACCTCGTACGCAGCAACCGAGCTCGCGGCGCCCTGCAGCGCGTCGGTGAAGCGAGAGGGGTCGTCCGCATCGTCGTAGACGTTGAAGATCGCGATCAGTTTGTTCTTGAACGGGAACAACGCCCACTTAGGGGGCGGCGCTTCGGTGAGGGTGAGCTCGAGCCTCGAAGGTTCGAGCGCGAGCAAGCGTTCGCTGACTTCTCCTCGAATACGCTCCGTCCAGGCTTCATGGCCCTCGCTACCGCCCTGAAGAACATACATCCACTTGCGCTCGCTCATGCGCCCGATCTAGTGGCGCGGGTCGCCAACCGCAA
>CAXMRN010000030.1:0-14065 GCA_964195565.1 uncultured Polyangiaceae bacterium
GGCACGCCGGTGTGCGAGGCCGGGGGCTTCGAATGCGTCGAGTGCAACACCAGCCTGGAATGTGACGACCCCAACGCAGCACATTGCGTCGAGGACACGAACGTGTGCGACGTGTGCGAGGACGACGCCGATTGCAACGGCATCGACGATCTGCCGCGCTGCCAAGCCGAGGCGTGCGTGCAATGCACCACGGCCACGGAAGCAGATGACTGCGGCGTCAGGAGCTGCAACCCGAGAACGTCCGAGTGCACGACGACGGATGTGGGGAGTCGAGCGACTTGCGAAACGTGTGTCGCGGATAGCGAGTGCGGCGAGGGTGGGAACCGATGCGTCCTCATGGATTACGACGGGCAACCCTATCCGGACGTACAAACCGGCTTCTGCTTGAAGAGCATCGACCTTGGAGGAAGCTGCACTAACCCGTATCGAATCGTCATCACACGGACGAGCCTGTCTGGAGCACCAGCCGACGACTATTGCGGAATCAACGAGGACCTTGCGACCTGCGAGGCAGTACGTGCGCTACTCGCAGACGACCCCTGCAATCCCGAGAACGGAGATTTGGATTGCCCTCAGCCCTCGGGGCTCTGCAGAGAGCTTCCCGGGGTACTGGATCGCTGCACGTATCTCTGCAGTTCGGTCGTCGAATGCGTCGCACCAGGCTCCACCTGCGACTCCTCCGGTCCCGGCAGCGACGACTACTGCGGCGGCGGATAGGCACACAACGTGATGGGGACTATCTGCGGGTACAGCACTGCCCTTGGACAGCTTGTCCGTTCAGGCGTGCGCGAACGCTACCCGATATCAGTGTCGCCACTTCCCGAGACTGAGGCGACCAGCGGCACTAAGCCTGATGGATCGGTCGGCGAATGGCCCCGGCACGTCTCCTCACCTGGCGGCGGGCCCGATCCCCAAGGATCCGCCAGGTGAACTAGCTGAGAATGAAGCGTAATTGAGAAAAAGTGAGCAATCGTCACTGACGCTGACCCCTCGTTCAGCATCCTCGCGGCGGGTTTCCACTATAGTCGGCCTCCCCCGTTTGTCCTAGATGGCTGAGTCCCTGTATCTGGATCCGGCCGCAGGCGTGACGGTACCCTCAAGCCCTTACTTACGATCTCAAAGACCTTAGTTGGTGAACCGGAAAGAAGAACGCATGCCACGCGAAAGAACACCCACTTCCAGCGAGCCGCCGGCTCCGAGCCGCAGCGAGACCAGCGCGGTGCACTCGGACCTGCATGGCGCCGCAACCCGCCACCGGTACCGGCCCGTCCGACTCCACAACGAGAGTCTCAATGTTCCCCTTACCTGCACATTCCAGGTCGATGGCGAGGCGAAGGTTAGAGAGGGGCACGTCATCGACGTATCGGCAACCGGCGTGGCCGTGGCCGTCGACGATGAGAGCTTCCAGGTCGCTCAAGGCGCCACGTTGTCTAAGCTCAGGATCCAGCACGGGGAGCGCAACTTCTTCAAGGGGTCAGGTCGGATCGTCTACCAGACCGGCGGACCGAGCGCACGGGTTGGGATCCGGGTGCTGAGTGGTCTTCTGGATCTCCAAGAACTCGGCCTCAGGGATGCTCTGACGAAGGACGGACTTGATCAGCGACTGCGTTCGGTTCAGCGCCAGTTCGAGCGACTCAGTCCCGAGTGGCGTGCCGCCGTCGGGGACCTCGCGAGCCTATTGCTAACGGCAAGGAGCTTCCTGCAGGGCTTCGAGACGCAGGAGTCGGACTCGAGCACACCAACCGCCGCCGTCAAGGACGAGGTCCTGCGGGACCTGGCGCGGGACTGGTCCCCGCTACACCTTGAGAAGATCCGCGAGTTGACGGAGCTGTCTCGGGATCTGGATGAGGAGCAAGTGGAACTCGGCAGGATCTATGCGGAGAACCAACTGGTGCCCTTGTATCACCCCGGTTCGCTCTACCGGAGAGCGATCACGAAGCCGCGCGGATATGCGGGCGACTACAAGATCATGCTGATCTACAACCAGCGTGAGCCCAACGGTGAAACGCTGTACGAACGATTCCTCGACGTCGCGGGTAAACAGCACACCCTCAGCCGTACCGTCGTCGCGCGGCAAAAAACGGCCGCCGATGAGATCAGACGTGCCCTCGACGCTGGCGCCAGCAAGTTCGTGTCCCTGGCGAGCGGGCCGGCCATCGAGGTTAGCTGGGTCTTGCGCGAGGCGGAGCCGCCCGATCGAGACGTCACGTTCGTGCTGATCGATCAAGACGAAGAAGCCCTCGCGTACAGCTACGACACACTACATCGCGAGCTGTTGGCGTCCGCATGGGACACGTCTCGCACTAAGATCGAGTGCATCCAACTATCTGTTCGCCAGCTGCTGAAACCCGACAATTCGGAGGAGGAGCAGATTGGGGGGCAGGCGCTTGCCGGCGCTGATATGGTGTATTCAATGGGGTTATTCGACTATCTGCCGGATTTGGTGGCTCAGCGTCTGCTGATGATTCTGTATCGGCGGTTGGAGCCTGGCGGAAGAGTGTTCGTCGGAAACCTCGAGTCGGATCCCAACACTAGCTGGCTGATGGAGTTCGTTCTGGGGTGGCACCTCCTTTGGAGAACCGAGGATGGCATGCCCCGCCTTGCGGAGCAGTTGCGGCCGGAGCCCGCGGCACTCGACGTAGAAAAAGACTCAACCGGACGGTGCCTCTTTCTCAGGGTGACCCGCCCGAGCGGCTAGGATGTGAGCGGGGGGGCCACAGAAACAATTCCTGCTGCGCAACTGGATGCGCGTGTCCGGCATGAGTTCGAGCGGGAACTCGCGGATGAGAACTACCGCCTCCTAACCCGTAGCGCGATCATCTTTGGGATCATCTACGTACTGTGGGGCGCCTTCGATTACTTCTTGGTGCCAGACAGGTGGAAGGAGTTCCTCCTGTTTCGGCTGCTCGCGGCAGGTGCGAACACGATCATCGTGGCGTTCGCCATGGCCCCCTCGCTCCGCCGGTTCAGTGCGAAGGCTTTCTGGCTCTGGTTCTTCGTTTGGGGCATTTGCGTGTGCCCGATGCTGCCTGGCACCGGTGAAGCCTTCTTAGCCTACGTCCTCGGCCTGATCATCGTCTTCTGGGGCATCGGTGTCATTCCGTATTGGAGCGGCTTCTCAGCGTTCAGCGTGCTCGGGGCGATATTCGTGCCCGCGACGTATGCAATATCGATCACGCCCGCAAGCACCCCTGACCTGTTCTCCGCGCACTTCGTGTTGGCAACGGCGGTAGTCCTTGCGACCGTGAGTGCCCAGTTTCGGTATCAGCTGATCCGGAGCGAGTTTCATGCGCGAAAGGGGCTCGAGCGGGAGCAGCGCAAGACCCAAGAGCTTCGAGAAGCCGATAAGACTCGCGCGTTGGAACTGGCCGAAGCCCTCGAGCGCGCCCAAGAGGTTGATCGCCTCAAGAGCGAGTTCTTTGCGAACATCTCACATGAACTGCGCACTCCACTCACACTCATTCTCTCGCCGGTCGACGAACTGCTCGGCAAATTGCAGCCAAGCGCCGAGCGCGATGCGTTGAAAGTCGTGCGTCGAAATGCGACGCGACTTCTGCGCATGATCGACGACCTGCTCGACCTCGCGCGCCTGGAGGCTGGAGGACTCCGCCTAAGGGTAATGCGGGTCGACGTGAGCAGCCTGGCGCAGCGCGTGAGTGAGAATGTGAGTCACGCCGCCGCGGCAAAGGGGGTCGACCTGACGTTCAAATCGACCGGCGCCTCTCCTGACATGTTTGGCGACCCTCACCGACTAGAGATCATCCTTACTAACCTGGTCGGCAACGCGATGAAGTTCACACCCGAAGGCGGACGCATCGCCGTCAGCGCTTTTCACAATCCAGCCGGCACTTCCATTGAGGTCACTGACACGGGGCCAGGTATCCCAAGAGAGGAGAGGGACCGGATCTTCGATCGATTCCATCAGACTGAAACGTCCGAGCGCAGGCGTCAGGGCGGGGTTGGCATTGGCTTGGCTCTCGCACGTGAGTTGGCGCAACTTCACGGTGGGTCGCTCACGGTCGAAAGCGATCTCGGGCGAGGGTCCACTTTTACCCTCTTCCTCAAGAGTGGTGACGAGCATTTCCACACCCAAATCGTCGAGCGGCGACAAGTTCAAATGGACCAGCATCCGGGCCGACGCGTCGAGGACCGAGATACGGCGGTCCACACCCGGAGTATGGAGGATGCTACGGTCGAGATGCGGCAGAGCCAACGGCCTCCCGAACGAGTGCTACTTGACCGGGGACGCGTTCCTCGAATTCTGGTAGCCGAGGACGAACCTGATCTGCGCGGATTCATTGTCGGAGTTCTGCGCGACCGATACGAGGTCGACGCTGCAAAGGACGGTTCAGAGGCTCTGGAGTTGATAAAGCAACATCGTCCGGACCTTGTCCTCACCGACATAATGATGCCCGGCACCAGCGGCCTCGACTTGTGCGCAGCCATCAAGAGCGACCCTTCCCTCCGTCACATCCCCGTGATTCTGCTTACGGCGCGGGGCGAGAGTGAGGCAGCGCTCGAAGGCTACGAAGCCGGGGCTGATGACTTCGTTTCCAAACCCTTCCATACGAGAGTCTTGCAGGCTCGAATCCGTGCACATCTCAAGATGCGGGGACTTAGCTTGCAACTCGCAGACCAAGCGCGACTCGCTTCGGCGGGGACACTTGCCGCGGGGCTAGCCCACGAGGTGAAGAACCCGCTCAACGCTGCAGTGAACGCAGCGAAGGTGCTCGACAGCGGCGGCTCTTCGCGCGTGTCTAACGAGAAGTTGATGGAAGTGATCATCGACGCGCTCGGCCGCATCGATAGTGTCGTATCCGCGCTCGACGCTCATGCACGTCCGGCCGATGGGGACGATCTCACCCCCTGCAACGTCCGCGACGCGGTCCAGTCCACACTCAACCTGCTCGAACACAAGCTCAAGAATCGTGTGACGGTTCACCAAGATTACGAAACGACGGGGGACGTTTTCGCACCTGCACGGGCGTTCAATCAGGTCCTACTCAACCTGGTCGACAACTCGATTCGCTCCGGCGCCGAGAACATCTGGATCGAGCTTCGACAAGCGGACAACCAGATTTCCGTCGCTGTCGCCGACGACGGTCCGGGCGTACCGCCCGATGTCGTGCACCGTATCTTCGACCCCTTCTTTACAACCAGAGTGGAAGGGGAAGGTACGGGGCTTGGGCTTCATTTGAGTCGAAGAATCGCGCAGGAGTGTGGCGGTGAGCTAAGATATGAGCCTAGGCCCGGTGGGGGGGCTCGATTCGTGATGGAGATCCCGGCGATGGAGCAGGCGGCATGACGGCGCACGTATTGTTCGTTGACGATGAGGAACCGAACCTCGTCGTTTTTGAAGCGGTGTGCGGCGACGACTTTCCGGTGTTGACGGCGTCGAGTGGGGCGGCCGGGCTTCAGTTGATGGAGGAGCACGAGATTGGGGTCGTGCTGACTGACCAGCGGATGCCGGGAATGACTGGCATCGAGCTTCTCGAGAAGGTGGAGGCGGAGTACCCGGATGCGATTCGGTTGCTGATCACTGCCTACTCCGACTTGCAGGCTGCCGAAGATGCGATCAACCGCGGGCATGTGCGGCGCTACATGCGCAAGCCGTGGGAGCCAGAGGTGCTCCGGGCGGAGCTTCGCGACGCGATCGACCTCTACAATCTCAACACGCGCGTCAAGGAGCTCGAGCAGCGCCTGCTCGAAACGGAGCGCGCGTACTCGGTGAGCGTGGTGGCGAGTGGGCTTTCCGAAGAGCTTCGCAATCCGGTCGGCTGGATTCGCAACAACTTGACCGTCATTGAGACTTCGATTTCGGCGGCGACCGCGGCACTCGAAGAGGCAACTCCGAATGTGACACGGGCACGAGGGACACTGGCCCAAGTCGACAATGCCGTGATCGATGCCCGCGATGGCGTGAAGCGGATCCTGGAGCTCACCGAAGAGATGGCGAAGGCTCCCGAGGAAATGGAAGCCGAGATCGTCGATTTGGCGGACGCGGTGCGTGTCGCCCTTCGCAAGGCGGAGAGCAGTGGGCTTCGAGGACGCGCGCTGATCGAAGTGACGACGGGCATCGAGCCGAAGGTGTTGGCGACGCGGACGAACATCGTGCAGATCGCGCTCAACTTGCTGGCGAACGCGATTCAGCGAGCAGCGACCCGCGAGGGCGGCCAGGGCATCGTGCGAGTCACGACCGCGATGCTGGGCGACAAGGCCGTGCTCGATGTGTCCGACAACGGGCCTCGCCTCACAGCTGATCAACTGGACGCTGTGTTCAAGCCGTTTGGCGTGGGCGGACGACTGCATGGCGCCGGAGTTGGCTTGGCGATTTCCAAACGCATTGCCGAGGAACTCGGTGGCGAGCTCGAGGTGAGTGCCGACGGCGACAAAGAGACGCGCTTCCGACTCACGTTGCCGCCGGTCAAGAACGGGACGAGCCAGGCATGATCACGGGGGTGAGCCCGGGCGTGCACCAGTTTGGACTCATCTTCGACGACGCAGCCTGGCCGCTCCTCTACGTTCGATTTCCTTCCAAGCCCCTCAGCGATGAGGGCTTCGAGTACTTCATCGAGCGGTACACCGCTGCAGTCGAACGTCGGATACCCTTTGCGACCATCCTAGACTCTCGAGGCCTGACCTCGGCAATCACTGCCCACCAGAGAAAGCGTCTCACCGAGTGGTTCGAGGTTACGGGCGAGCTGGCGGGGGAGTATCACTTCGGGATTGCAGTGTTGATCGGCTCGGCGGTTGTGCGGGGGGCGCTCAAGGCGGTGACCTGGGTGGCGCCGATCCCGGTACCGGTCAACGCGTTCGGTTCGATTGCCGACTCGGAGCCTTGGGTGCGCGAGATCTTCGCCGAACGGCGGATCCCCATCACGCCGGCAATGGAGCTCCTCCTCAACGGTCGCAGCTGAGCGTCGCCTATTTCACGGCGTAGCCGGTCGCGCGCACCACAGCCTCGAGGTCGGTGAGGCCGACCGAGCCCTCGACGATGGCGCGCTGCGGGTCCAGCGTGACCGTGGCGGCAGTGACGCCGTCCGCGTCGCGGAGGGCGCGTTCGAGTTTCCGGACGCAGTTGTCGCATGTGAGGCCATCCACCTCGAGCGTGACCACGCCCAGCCCTGTGGGGGTCGTGCGCCGGAACCACCAGCTTCGAAGATCATCGAAGACGAAGTAGGTGAAGAGCCCAGCCAGAGCCACTGCCGATGCCCAGGCCCACCACGGGTGTCCGTGCTCGTGGGTCAGACTTCCGAGCGCTTCGAACGGGATGAACGCGTCGTAGAGGTATGCGAGTCCGACGCTTCCGACGATGACGGTCGCCAGATAAACCCCGAGCACGCGGTTGCCAAAAGCTCGCTTGACCGCGCCGATGGTGGCGACGTTGGTGGCGGGACCAGCCATCAGGAAGACGAGCGCGGCGCCGGTGGGCATGCCCTGCGCGATCAGCGCTGCGGCAATGGGGACCGAGGCCGTGGCGCAGACGTAGAGCGGGAGCGCGATGGCGAGGGCCGCGAGGCCGGCCAGGGCTGGGTGGATGTTGGACCAACCGGCGATGACGCCAGGCGGAATCCAAACGGTGATGGCCGCCGATGCGACGACACCAAAGACGATCCACTTCCAGATGGGACGGATGACGTCGACCATGTGTTCGAAGAAGCCCACGGTCGATTGTGGAGCCGTGGCTTCCTCGAGGCGCTCGATTCCGTCAGCGTCGGTGTGTAGCGCTTCGGTGGCGGCGCCGCCCACAAGGCCCATCACGAGCGCGCTCACGCACTTGAAAATCGTAAACGGCCAGCCAAGGAACGACGCGCTCACCAGCAGGGAATCGACGCCGGTTTGCGGCGTGCTGATGAGAAACCCGACCGCGGCTCCATCGCTCGCGCCGTCCTTCTTGAGCCCGAGCCCTGCGGGGATGACGCCGCAAGAGCACAGCGGAAGCGGTACGCCCAGCGCGACCGCCTTCCCGACGCCGCTGAGTCCGCGAAACTGGCGTCGGGCGAAATCGCGGGGAAGCGCGACGTGCAGTAGGCCCGCGGCCGCCGCCCCTAGCAAAAGCCAGGGCGCGAGCTGAAGCCAAACCTGCCACACCGCGTCGAGCATGCCCACGATATGGGTCTCGGGCGCCGGTTGTGCAATCCCCCTAGAGCGAGACGTCGCCTAGGGTGTTGCCCTGATAGCCAGCTGCTTGCATGCCTGAGATGAGGACCGTCGCCGGGTGAGCTCGGTTGCCGTTGACATGCTCGCCCGGGTTCAGACCGCCCGCGCGCCCGGCCATGAGCATCACCATGTTCTCCACGGAGTGCGTTTGGTTCTGCGAGGTGCCGTCGTTGAGTTGGAGGCCGTGACCGGCCTCGGCCGTGAACATGATCACGCTGTTGTCGAGCACGTTGCCGCCGCCCTCGGGCGTGTTGCGCAGTTTGTCGATGAGGTACGCGTAGTGAGAGATATGCCATTGCAGGAGACCCGCCGACGGGATCTGGCCGCGGTTGTTCGGATCGCCGTTGTGGCCGACTTCGTGTAGGTCGCCGCCGACCGACGCCCAGCGTGCGGGGCGTGTGGTGCCCTCGAGCGTGCCGAGGCCGTCAGCAATCGGACGCGCGTTCATGTGAGACTGGAACGCCGTGATCTGCAGCGATGCCGCGCGCGTGAGGTCGCAGACGAACGCCATGTGGATCAAATCCGCGAAGACGCGCGAGCGTGTGTGCTCGTCGCTGTAGCCGGAGCCCCCGGTGACCGAGCCTGTTCCACCGCCCTCGTGGTCGCCGCCGATGGGTGGGTCAGCGCCCGGATCGGTTGGCGCGTAGCACTGCCCGCCAACAACCGGAGGCAATGCATTGATGCGGTTTTCGAGATCGCGAATTTCGTCGAAGTGTCTTTCGAGGCGCTCTTGGTCGGCGCGGCCAACGGTGTTGACGAGCCGGGCGCGCTTTTCGAGGACGAGGTCGAGTACGCTCCGCCGCGCGCGCATCTCGAAGTCGAAGCGGGCCGCGTCATCGTCGTCGTCCGGAACAAAGCCCTGGAAGAGGGACCGGTACGCCACCTGCGGGCTTGCCTGCGCTTCGATACGGGCGCCGCTTCCTCCTCCGGGCCCGTACGAGATGTACTGGCGCCCGGCGAAGCTGTATCCGCTGACATAGAAGCCAGGTTGGGAGCGCACCACCAACGACTCGTGCGTCGTTTGGCCGGCATTGAGTTGGGCTATCACCTGATCGGAGGTGATGCCGTTGCACGTATAGTTCGGCGACGTGGAGCGCGTGCCGGAGAGCAGCGGGCTGCACCCACCGCCATGGAAATCCCGATAGGCACCGGCGCTCGGCACCGCACTGCCGTCCGACGAGTTGGCGTTGAACGGAATCGCCAGGTTCGAGACCATGGTGAAGTCGTTCTCCATGCCTTGAAGGGGGAGAAGTGGCGTCGTAAGCGCAAAGCCGCGTCCGTAGTTGGTGTCGGCGATGTAGTGGCCGCCCTCGGTGACGCTCTGACCGTCGATGCGGCTTTCGTTCTTCGCGTAGTTGTCGCAGCCGAGCGCCTGTCCCGCGAACAGGATGGCGTATCGCGACGGAGCGCCTTGAGCGGAGGTGGTGCGTGCCGGAAGCATGCACTCGAGCAGCGGCAAGGACACGGTCGCGCCCGCTATGCCTTTGAGAATCGCTCGACGATTGATCTTCATCGCCATGATCAGAGCCTTTCCTGGGCGCGCCGGGCGAACCGGTCGGACGCGATGAAGTCGGTCATGAACGCTTTGAAGTCGTGTTGGCCGTCCCTGAACGACCCGATCATCTCTTGAAGGAGCTCGGCTTCATACGTGGTCGTAGGCCGTCCGAGCGCGAACGTCAGGAACTGCTGGACGGCGCACGCGTCGATGTAGTCGTTATCGACCAGGAGCTGGGAGAGCTCACCGGGGCCGGAGAACGAGCCGACCTCGACGATCTCGCCCGAGCCTTCGATGACGCACTCGGGTAGCCCGTCGTCATGCTCGCGGTAGCGGCCGGCGACGTCGTAGTTTTCGAGACCGAAGCCGATCGGGTCGGTGAGGCTGTGACAACCGGCGCAGCTACTCGATTGGTCGCGATGCTCCGCGTAGCGCTCGTACTTGCAGACGGCGTCCATGGCGCCCTGCGGCGGTTGGTCGGCGTCGACGGTGGGGGGCGGCCGCGGGACTTCCTGACACATGAAGCGCGTGCGAACCAAGATGCCGCGCTGCGTGGGGCTGGTGTCTTCGAACTTGCTGAACGCGGCGAGAAGGCTGCCGTGGCCGAGAATGCCCGCGCGGCCGGTGCCCTCGTACGACACCCACCCTTCCCCGTCGGCGGGTCGCGGCAATCCGTAGTGGTCGGCGAGCGAGTCGTCGACGAAGGTTTCGTCCATCGTGAACAGGCGAAGGTAACTGCCAGGTTCGTCGAGAACCACGCGATCGATGAGCGCGGAGGTTTCACGGTTGAAGGCCGCGACCAGCTCGGGAGTGTGCGGGATCGAGCGGTAGCCGAGCCACATGGCGTGGAAACGGTGCAGCTGCTCGCGAGCCCGCGAGTCTTCGAGCATGCGGAGGGCTTCTCCGCTGCGGCCCTGGGGGCTTTCCAACGTGCCGGCGGCCGCGGCCGCGAAGAGCGCATCGTCGGGCATGCTGGCCCACAAGAGGTACGACATGCGGCTGGCGATCTCGTAACCGTCGAGCTCGAGAAGGCCGGGCGTGCCGCCTGGCGTCCCCTCCTCCACTCGGTAGAGAAACTCCGGGTCTTGCAGCGTGGCGGACACGGCGAGCTGAACCGCGGTGTAGAAGTCGTTGTCGACGATGGCGTTGTCCTCGGACGCGAACGCGAGCAACGGCATGTAGGCGTCGATGTCGTCCGGGGCCGCGGCGCGTCGAAGCGCGCGTGGGAGGAACTCTTCGAGGAAGCTGCGGAAGCAGCCTTCATCGCCAGCGCTCGCTGGTGTGCACGGGACGAGGTTGTCGCGGCGCGCGGTATCGGCGACTGTCGCTTCGGCCACTTGCTCGGCCAGCGCTTCGAGCGAGGTGATGAGCGCCGCCGACGCTTGCTGGATGGTGTAGTCGTTGTCGAAGGGCCGGAACTCGTCCTCGTTCAAGAGGCGTGCAGCCGGTGCCGAGTCTTCTCCGACCAGATCGCGAAGGGTGTTGTCGAGCTCGGACTGGGAGAGTCGGCGAGCGCCGCTTTCGATGGCGAGAATCGGGTCGACGGCGGGCGGGCCGCCGCGATCGTCCGACTGGCCAATTTGGCCCTTGCAGGCGACGAGGGCTGCCAGCGCAGCCACCCCAGCGATGCGTACGAACATCTATTCAATGTTCCAGGCGCTTCTGCCGGAGTCGACTGAAATTCACCCAAAAGTATGATTGCGGCTCGGGCTTGAGCATCGTGAGCTCAAGAGACCTTTGATTTCGGCTAGTTACCCGGGAGGCCCTGCCCCCTGGGAGGGATCAGGGCCCGGAGCTGCATGGAGCCGGGTGCGGCGGGACCGCGGAGCCAGACTACGGCGCCCTTCTTGAACCGGAGCCAGGTGCCGTCCGGGGTGCCGGTGATGAGGAGCGCCACAGCGTCGCTCAGCCAGGGTTCGTGCCCCACGCAGGCGACGTTCTCTCCTTCCAAAGATGCAAAGAACGCGGCGCAGGGGGATTGTGCAAGGCCGTCGGTGGGGAACAGGCGGCCGTCGTTGATGGGGTTGAGGAGCTCTGCGGTTTGGACCGCTCGGCACCAGGGGCTGTGGTAGACGCGATCGAAGCGAAAGGCAGCGCGGTCGAGGCTTTGCACCACGGCTTCGAACCGAGCGCGGCCCCGGTCGGTGAGGGCACGCTCTGCGTCGGGCAGGCCCGCCCTTCTCTCCTCAGCGATGGCGTGGCGGATGAGGAAGAGGTCCATCGCAGCTCACTCCTCTTCGAAGCCGGTGAGTTTGAGGCCCGACGACTTGAGGAAGCGTTGCTCGCGCTCGAGGTCGGCTTGGACCAGCGGATGGGTGGCGAGCCAGTCCTCGTTGAAGGTGAGCTTGAGCTTGTTGGCGTTGGCACTGACGTGGGGCAGCGCGACGACTTCGGGATCGCGGTTTCGGTTCAGCAAGACGGCAAGGCGGAGCAAGGCGCACAGGCGCAGGGCCGTCGTGTGAAGCTCGGCCGGCAGTTGCTCGAAATAGGTGTCGAGGAGCTTGCGGCGGTGGCCTCTGACGAGCGCCGCCACCAGAGCCTGTTCGTCCCGTGAAAACCCAGCCAAATCGGACGAAGCCACGAGGTAGGCGCCGTGCTTGTGGTGGCCGGTGTAGTTAACGGCGAGGCCGATCTCGTGGAGTTGGGCGGCCCAGGCAAGAGCGTGCGCGGCGTCGTCGGACCGCAGGTCCCAATCGTCGACGACTTGGCCGAGCAAGCCTAGCGCGGTGGCTTGGATGCGATCGGCATGCGCTTGGTCGAGCGAGTAGCGGTCGCAGAGCATGGCGATCGTGCGGTCGCGCGGGTCTTCGTCTTGGATGCGGCCGAGCATGTCGTAGAGGAGGCCCTCGCGAAGCGCTGTGGGGGAGACCCACATCTCGTCGATGTCCAACCGTTCGAAGACGGTGCTGAGGATCGCAACGCCGCCGGCAAACACAGTACGCCGGTCGGCGTCGAGGCCGGGGAGTTCGAGTTGGTCCAAGCGCCCGGCGGCGAGCATGGCGTGCTCCAGCTTGCCGAGGCCCTCCGCGGTGATCGTGCCGTGTGCCCAGCCGGACTCGTTGAGGATGGAGGCGACCGAACGGATGGTGCCCGAGGCGCCGACTGCGCGTTCCCAACCGGCTTTGCGGAGCCTGTTCTCGACCGGTTGGAGCTCGAGGCCCGCGGCGAGCTTGGCGGCCTTCATGCGCTTGCGGCTGATCTTGCCGTCCGCGAAGAACTGCTTCGTGAACCCGACACAGCCCATGTACATGCTGTGGACCGACACGGGCTCGAACGCGTCGCCGATGATGAACTCCGTGCTCCCGCCACCGATGTCGACGACGATGCGCCGCGCCGGGGCGCCAGCGATGCCGTGTGACACGCCGAGGTAGATCAAGCGTGCCTCTTCGCGGCCCGGGATAATGTCGATGCGGTGGCCGAGGGCTTCGCGTGCCTGCCGGAGGACTTTGCGCGAGTTGCGTGCTTTGCGGAGGGTGTTCGTGCCGACCGCCCGGACTTGGTCGGGGCCGAAATCCCGGAGCCGTTGCCCGAACAGGGTGAGGCATTTCATGGCGCGTTCCTGGGACGCTTCGTCGAGGGAGCCGTCTTCTTGAAGGCCCATGGCGAGGCGCACCGGCTCGCGGAGGCGGTCGACGATTTGAATGCCGCCGTGGTCGACGCGCGCGATCACCATGTGAAAGCTGTTCGACCCCAGGTCTACTGCGGCGAGTGACTCCATGCGCGACCTGAGCGTACCTTAGCCTAGTTTGCTGCGGCTGCGGCCGATTTTCGGAGCCACTCGCCCGTCACGTCGTCGGCTGGGAAGTACGATTCGATGCGCAACTCTTGCGCGGTGACGTCGAGCGGCGTGCCGAGCGTGGTCAGCGTCGAAAACAGAGCGAGCTTCGTTCCGTCCTTTTCGAGGTTCACGGTGATGCATACCCTGGGCGCCTCCGCCAAGTCGACTTCTCGCATGCGCGCGGGCACGCCGGGATACGAGAGCAATGCGTCGAGGAGCTTTCGGCTCTTGCTGGTTTCGAGCTCGACGATCGATTCGCGGTAGAGGCGATCGATCAGGAAACCGGCGACCTCGTCCCAGTTGGTCACGTGGGGGCGGACGCCTTGCGGATGGAAGAGCGAGTGCATGACGTTCTGTCCCACGATCGGATCAAAAGGTGGGTCGAGGAAGAATGCGAAGAGACGCATGAAGGCATTGTTCATGCTCACGACGTCCCAGGCGCGCGTGAGGACGATCGCGGGGTACGGTTCGTGGTGAGAGAGGATGGTGTCGAAGGCATGTCGCACCGGCTGCATCTCGGGGGCGGACAAGTTGGTCTCGCGATAGACCGGAGCGAAGCCCGCCGTCGAGAGGAGCGAGTTGCGTTCGCGTAGCGGCAAGTCGAGCGCGCTCGCGAGGATGAGGACCATCTC
>CAXMRN010000031.1:0-5775 GCA_964195565.1 uncultured Polyangiaceae bacterium
CGCGTTCAAACATGCGATGATTCCGACAGGCCGGGCCGCCGTCATCTACGGGGTGTGGTTCGTGCTTCAAGCGCTGCTTCAGCACTACGCCCCGGGGCGCAAGGTGCTCGGCGCCGAGCTTCCCGACGGCAGCCGATTGCCATACCGAATGAACGGGCTCTTCTCCCTCGTGGCGACGTTCGTCGTAGTTGCCGCGCTGCATTGGTCCGGCGTGTTCTCGATCCGCGAGTTGCACGATCAGTTTGGCGCGTTGATCAGCGTGATGACGATCTTCTCTTTCGCCTTCAGTATCTTCCTGTACTGGTACGGCAACCAGCACGGACAGGCACGTCACCTCAGCGGCAAGTTCATCCACGATTTCTGGATGGGCACAGGGCACAACCCGCGCGTCCCGCCCGGCCCAGACGGGCTCGACCTCAAGATCTTCTGCGAAGCGCGCCCCGGTCTCATCTTCTGGGTCCTGATCAATACGTCGTTCGCGTTCGTGCAGTACGAACAGTACGGCTTCGTGTCGACCTCGATGATCCTCGTGTGGCTCTTCCAGATGTTCTACATCGTCGACTACTTCTGGAACGAGGAAGCGATCCTCACCACGATGGACATCAAGCACGAGAACTTTGGCTACATGCTGGCGTTCGGCGATTTGGTCTGGGTCCCGATGACCTACTCGCTTCAAGCCCACTACCTCATCGACCGCGTGCATTCGCTGCCCTGGTGGGGCGCCGTCCTAATCGTCCTCACCAACATGCTCGGCCTCTACATCTTCCGCGCGGTCAACCTGCAGAAGCACAAGTTCCGCGGGGACCCGGAGAACGCGACCATCTGGGGCAAGAAGGTCGAGTACATGGAGACCGCACAAGGCGGCAAACTCTTGCTGTCCGGGTTTTGGGGCTGGTCACGCCACTTCAACTACGTCGGCGACATCCTAATGGCCCTCTCCTGGTCCCTCCCCTGCCTCTTCGGCTCCGCCCTCCCCTACTTCTATCCCATCTACTTCGCGATCCTTCTGATCCACCGCGAACGCAGAGACCACAACTTCTGCTCAAAGAAGTACGGCGCCGACTGGGCCCGCTACTGCGAAAAAGTCCCCCACAGAATCATCCCCGGCATCTACTAAGAAAAGGGGACAGTCCCCTTTTTCGAACGGTTAATGCGCTGTAGGCTTCGACGGGTATGGCCCGTACCCCGGTTGTTTCCACGAAGGTCGAGCGCGTTGAACGCGAACGCCGGGAGCGCACCAGCGACCTAGTTGCTGTGGAAGAGCCACTCCAGATCATCCTCGAGCACCGGGATGCGCATATGCGCACCGAGACCCCGTTGGCGATGACGATGCGCACGCCGGGCCACGACCGTGATTTGGTCACGGGGTTTCTGTTTGCCGAGGGGGTGATCGCCAGCGTGGACGACGTAGTGCACGTGCGTCACTGCGTTCGGTCCGATACGCCACAGAACGTCGTCCGTGCCGTGCTCCACGATCATGTTGTCGTGCCATCTCGACTGCTCGAGCGAAACCTCACAGTAACGAGCGCTTGCGGGGTCTGTGGCGAACGCACCGTCGAGTCGCTGTCAAAGGCGGGCTGCGAACGGGTCCACGAGAGCCGAGATTTGTTTCGACCTGCAGCCATCCGGAGCGCGCTGGCCGCCCTCGAAGAGTCGCAGGCATGGTTCCGCCACACGGGAGGCACGCACGGCGCAGCCTTGTTCGACAACGCCGGCGATCTCCTGCTGCACCGCGAGGACGTGGGTCGGCATAACGCGCTCGACAAATTGGTGGGCGCACGGCTTCAAGGCGAAGCGCACATGTCGAGCGACGGGTTCGTTGTCGTGAGCAGTCGTGCGAGCTTCGAGCTCGTGCAGAAGACGGTGCGCGCCGGCTTCCCAATGATGGTCGCGGTCGGCGCGGCAACGAGCCTGGCGGTCGAGACAGCGAGGCGCTTCGACCTCACGTTGGTTGGTTTCGCACGAGAGAGCCGCTTCAATGTGTACTCGAACCCAGAACGCATCGCGCTCGAAGCGAGTGACCGTTCCTTCGCGGCAGTAGAGGTGGGCTGATGACCGCCCACCGACCGAGTGGTGCCGAGCCGCCGGAGACCGATGACAACCTGACTGTCGAGGCGCCCAAGACGAAGGCAGCGGGCCTAGCATCCATACGTTCCTCCTTCGCGCACATGCACAAACACGGGCACTCGGTCCCATCCGCCCTAAGCATTCTGGGCCGGATGAACCAGACCGACGGCTTCGACTGCCCCGGATGTGCCTGGCCCGACCCGGACGATCGGGCCGCGCTCACCGAATTCTGCGAGAACGGCGCCAAGGCGGCCGCCTGGGAAACCACCCGGCTACGCCTCGATTGGAAATTCTTCCAACGCCACAGCATCGATGACCTCGCGAGGAAGTCCGACCACTGGCTCGGGTTGCAAGGAAGGCTCACTCAGCCGCTCATGCTTCGGCCAGGCTCACGTTTCTACGAGCCGATCGATTGGGACGATGCGTTCACCCGTATCGGCGACTCGCTCAAGAAGCTCGACTCCCCAAACGAAGCGCTGTTCTACACCTCCGGACGCACGAGCAACGAAGCCGCCTTCCTCTACCAGTTGTTCGTGCGGGCATTCGGCACGAACAATCTCCCGGACTGCTCGAACATGTGCCACGAATCGAGCGGCGTCGGCCTAGGCCAGACGGTCGGCATCGGAAAAGGCTCGGTCACGCTCGGCGACGTGCACGAAGCCGACACGATCATCGTGATGGGCCAAAACCCGGGCACCAACCATCCCCGCATGCTGACCGCCTTGGAGAAGGCAAAGAAGAACGGCGCCAAGATCATCGCGATCAACCCACTCCCTGAAGCGGGGTTGATGGGCTTCGTTAACCCGAAGAGCCCCAGCCAGTTGCTGACCGGAGGCACGCAGATCGCAGATCTGTTCCTGCAAGTGCAGATCAACGGCGACGTTGCGCTACTCAAAGCACTGATGTGCCTTCTATTCAAAGCCGAAGAGAGCAGGCCAGGCGAAGTGCTCGATGAGGATTTCATTGAACTTCACACCGATGGCTTTGCCGAACTTCGCGCGCACCTGGAGTCACAGGACGTCGACGCGCTCATCGCCGCTGCCGGCGTTGCGAAAGCAGACCTCGAGCAAGCGGTCGACATCATCCTACGCAGCCGCAAGACGATCGTGTGCTGGGCAATGGGCCTCACCCAACACAAGAACGGCGTCGGCAACGTCCGCGAAATCGTCAACTTCCTCTTGATGCGTGGCAGCATCGGGATGCCGGGCGCGGGCACCTGCCCGGTGCGCGGCCACAGCAACGTCCAAGGGGACCGAACGATGGGCATTCACGATCGCCCCTCCAAGGCGTTCTTGGATCGCATCCAAGAAGTGTTCGGCTTCGACCCCCCTCGTGAGCACGGCTTCAACACCGTCGAAGCCATCCACGCCATGCTCGACGGGCGCGCGAAGGTGTTCTTCGCGATGGGCGGTAACTTCTTGCAAGCCACCCCCGACACCGAACGCACCGCGCAGGCGCTCGAGGCTTGCGACCTGGTCGTGAACGTCTCCACCAAGCTCAACCGCGGCCACCTGGTCCACGGCAAGTGCTCGATCATCTTGCCCTGCCTCGCCCGCTCCGAAGTCGATGCCCAGGCGTATGGCCCGCAGTTTGTGACCGTCGAGAACTCCATGGGTGTCGTCCACTCCTCGCACGGCCACCTCAAGCCCGCGGACCCTGGTCTCTACAGCGAGCCCGCCATTGTCGCGCGCCTCGCCCAAGAAGTGCTCGGCCCCGAGGATCCGGTCAGCTGGTGTTGGTTGATCGAGAACTACGACCGCATCCGCGACCTCATCGCCGAGACGATCCCGAGCTTCGACGACTTCAACGCCCGCGTTCGCAAACCAGGTGGTTTCCACCTCTACAACGGCGCGCGCGAACGCAAGTTCAACACCGACAACGGCAACGCGCAGTTCACCATCAACCCAGCGCCCGACCTCTCGCTGCCCGAGGGTGCGTACCGCATGATGACCGTGCGCACCCACGATCAGTACAACACCACCGTCTACGGAAACGACGACCGCTACCGAGGCATCCGAGGCGGCCGCCGCGTGGTGTTCGTCAACGAAGAAGACATGCGAGAAGCCGGCCTCACAGCCGGCACCAAGGTAGACATCACCAGCGACTTCGGTGGCGAGCACCGCATCGCCCCCCGCTTCACCGTCGTCCCCTACCCAATTCCCCGACGCTGCGTCGCAACCTACTTCCCTGAAGCCAACGTCCTCGTCCCCCTCGACAGATACGCCGAAGGGAGCTTCACCCCCGCCTCCAAAGACGTCACCGTCCGAATCACCCCCAGCAAATAAAGGGGGGTCACCCCTTTTTGCGCGGTGCCTAGAGGCGTCGGAGGACTTCGTCGGCGGCGCGTTCGCCGGACTGGATGGCGCCTTCCATGTAGCCGATCCATTCGGTCGCCGACTCGGTGCCGGCCCAGTGGATGCGGCCTTCGGGTTTGCGAAGGTGTGCGAACGAGTGTGTGAGGACGCCGGGCGGCAACCCGCCCACCGGGCAGCCGCGCGACCATGGCTCTGCGCCCCAGTCGAGCTCACGGTACTCCTGAAACGAAGTCGCCTCGCCCCCGAAGTAGCGCTCGAGCGCGCTCGTCACGCGTCGCTGTCGATCGGCCAACGGTTGCGCGGACCATTGCCGCGCTTGGCTCCCGACGACGAAACCGATCAGTGCCGGCTGCCGACCGTCATGCGAGGTGTTGTCATAGACGACGCTGAGCGGGCCGTCCGAGCTCACCACTTCACCCGAGAACCCCTCGTCGCGCCAGAACGCGCGCTCATAGGTGACGAGCACCTTGACGGCTGCGCCCATCGCGAAGCGCTGGGTCAGCTGGTCACGCCCGACCGATACGGCAGGCTCGTACTCGATGCGCCCAGCGAGCACTGGCGGCACGGTGACAATCGCGTACCTCCCGCCGATGGTCTGCGCGTCGGAGACGGCATCCACGCCGTCACCGCTCTGGACGAGCTTTCGAACCGGCGCGCCAAGCGTCAGCGCGTCTCCCAACTCCTTGGCCAGCGCCAACGAAATCGACTGCGCCCCAGGGACGAATCGATCCTGTTGCGCGCCGCCACGAGCCTCCGAGAGGCTCAACATCCCGCCGCCGGCGTTGAGATACATCAGGAAATAGAGGGCAGAGAGATCACGCGCTTCGGCACCGAAAATCGTTCGAATCGCGGCATCCATCACCGCATTGATCTTGCTCGACTTCACGAATCGCGCGCGCCAGCTCTCGAGCGTTTCGCCGTCGAGCGCCTCGGCGCCCTCGGCCGTCATCGGGCCAGCCGGCGAAATCCGCTTCCGCACCCGTTGCAAATAACTGAGCGCGCCCTGCATCTGAATCAGCGTCGGAACCGACATCGAACGAATCGATCGCTTGTAAGTCGACACCTTCCCTTCGACCTCCAACACCTTCTTGCCTTTGGTGTAGGTCGGGAACGTTTGGATCCCGAGCTCATTCGCAAGCGCATGCACGCGTTCCTGCCCTGGCCCGATCCACTGCCCGCCGACATCAAACGTGCCCTGCCCGATCTGTTCGCTCCGAGTCCGCCCGCCAACGCGATCACGCGCTTCGACGACCTCTACCGACGCGCCCTGCGCACGAAGCTTGCGCGCCGCGCAAAGCCCCGACAGCCCGGCTCCCACAACCACGACATCCGCCCGCTCACCCATCGAGAGGGTTATAGTACGTGGCTGGGTGTCTACTCAATTTTGGTGATT
>CAXMRN010000032.1:0-11601 GCA_964195565.1 uncultured Polyangiaceae bacterium
TTTGGAACCTGGCTCTCCGAATCGTCGACCCAACAGAACACCCCGAACGCAATGTCCAACAACAAGCGCTTCACCTCGTCGTAGAACACGATGCTCTCTTGGGATGCCCAACGCTGAACTGTCGTCTCGACGATCGCTTGAATCTTCGTCGCGTATGCGCGCATCGCGGGCGGTTTGAAGGAGCTCTGCATGATGCCCCTGTGCAGGCGGTGCTCGTCGTAGTCGCGCATCACGAGACCGCCCTGGAAGAAGTCGGCCATGACCGACTGCCACCCCATCTTGGTCGAGAAATTCTTCTCTCGGTCCATCAGGACTTCTTGCACGTAGTCCGGGTGCAACAGAAGCACGCACTTGCTACCGGTGATCGAGATGCGACTGACCGCGCCGTACTTCTTGTAGTGCCCGTCGAACAGCGTGTGCGGGTCGCGAAAGATGTCCCAAGTCTTGCCAACGAACGGCCAACCGTAGTCGCCGCGCATGTGGCTCAGGTCCCGATTGGCGGGTCGTTCGTCGTAGGGAACTTCGCTCGCTTGATCCATCCCTCTTTATATACACTTTGTAAAGTTGCTTCGCCAACGAATATCGGGTCGACCCGCATTGCCCGCCGCGTGACCAGCTTGCCCTCCAGCTGAACGGGGCCGAAACCGACGGGATGGGCCAGCGCCGTGCCGATCCGCGGGCCTCGCTGGCGCCGGCTCGCCAGTCGTTGCGGCTCGCCGACCGGGGGCACGACATAGGCGAGGCTATCGCCCACCGACGCGCCGACGACGACCCCCTGCTGAACTAGCATCACCAGAGCGCTGGTCTCTCCCGCATCGGGGTCAGCGAACACGACATGGTCGATCGCCTCGAGCACCATGACCCAGTCTCGGGGATCTTCGGGGAGGCTCCCGTTTCGGAAGCAGCGAGCCAACTCATTGACGGCTAGCGCGGCGGCGGACTGAGCCCCCGCGCTCGAGTCCGCGCCGTCGGCGAGTGCGATGAGAGTCCGGTGCGCGTCCCTCAACACGGAGAGCCGGTCGTGGCTCGTGTCGTGCCGAGGCCGTTTCGTTGCGCTGATCTCCAGTTTCATTGGGCCCCCGTTTGTCTATGCCTACTGTTCACAACAGGGCGCCGTTACACACTATTCCAAGTTCGCTCGGCGCCGCGCTGTTGTCAGATTGACAATCGGTGTCGCTATCGCTTCGAACGCTTGTTCTTGGGTTTGACGAAACGGAGCGTCATGCGATCGCTCTCGCCGATCGACAGGTACTTGGCAACGTCCTTGTCACCGAGGCGGAGGGTGGGGGGCAAGGTCCAGACGCCGGCCGGGTGGTCGGCTGTGTCCTTCGGGTTGGCGTTCACGTTCGAGGCAGCGACGAAGCGAAACCCGGCCTCTTTCGCCAGCATTTTCACGTGATCTTCGGTGACGTAGCCGCTTTCGATCATCTGATCGCGAGTGCTTCCCTTCTTTGCCCGATGCTCGACGACACCGAGTACACCGCCTGGCTTCAAGGCCCTGAACATCGCCTCGAACATGCCCGGGGCGTAGTCACCATTCATCCAGTTGTGCACGTTGCGAAACGTGAGCACCATGTCGGCGGTCCCCGGCGGCGCCATCTCCGTGCGCTCTGGGATCGAGAGCTCGGTGACGATGACTCGATCGTAAAGATCGGGGCGCTTGGCGAGTTTGTCTTGCAGCCCTCGCTGCACCTTCTTGCGCCACTCGGGAGTCCGCTTCGCGGTGAGTGCAAAGCCAGCCGCGTAGTACTTGCCACCATCGCGAAGTAGCGGCGCCAGAATCTCGAGGTACCAACCCGCGCTCGGCCAAACCTCGACGACGCTCATCGACGGATCGACGCCGAAGAACATCAGAGTCTCCTTCGGATGCCGATCCCGATTGCGAGCCGCGTTGCCTTCCGCGCGGTGGGCGCCTTTCATCCATGTCGCTACGAGATCCGCAGTCGAACCGGCGGTCGCGCCGCCCGCCACCAGTAGCGCCAACCCGCAAACCAGAACACCCACTGCAACCGTCCGCCGCATCACCCGCCCAACAGATCCCCTACGCCCCCAACGTACCCGCGTTACTGGCGGGGGCACTTGCTACCCCGAGAAACCATTTGATCTCGTATAGTTGAAAAGGACACCATGAAAACCTAGGATGGCCGGAATGACCCAACCCGCCACCCTCCGCGGCGTGCTCAAGCGCAAGTCTGTCGTCGCCTGGGCAGCCTACGACTGGGCGAACTCCGCGTTCGCGACGACTATCATGGCGGGGCTCTTCCCTGTTTTTTATAGCGCCATCACGCAGGACCTCAGCACCGAGGACTCTCAGTTCTGGTTCAACGTCACCTTGGCCGGCGCCAGCGTCCTGATCGCCGTGTTCGCGCCCATTCTCGGCGCGGTCGCTGACCGAGGCGGGGCGCGCAAGAAGTTCCTGGCGTTTTTTGCAGGGGTCGGCATTCTGATGACCGCGGGACTTGCCTGGGTCCACGCAGGCCATTGGTGGATGGGCCTCCTTCTGTACGGGCTCGGGACGGTCGGCTTCTCGGGCGCCAATGTGTTCTACGACTCGATGTTGGTCGATGTCGCGGAGGACGACGAGCTCGACTTGGTTTCGGCGCTCGGGTACTCGGCCGGCTACATCGGCGGCGGTCTGTTGTTCGGGCTAAACGTGCTCATGGTGCAAAAGCCCGAGTGGTTCGGCCTCGAGGACCCGTCCGCGGCGGTCAAGGCATCGTTTCTAAGTGTCGCGTTGTGGTGGGGCGTGTTCACTGTGCCGCTGCTTCGAGTCGTCCGCGAAACTCCAACCGAAGATCAAGCCTCGCCGGTCGCTGCAGTGCGTGCGGGACTCCGCCAGCTGGCCGACACCTTCAAAGAGATTCGCAGCTTCAAGGTCCTCGTGCTCTTTCTCTTCGCCTACTGGATCTACATTGACGGTGTGAATACGGTCATCAAGACGGCGGTGTTCTTCGGGGACCGGATTCTCGGGCTCGAGCAGGGCGCTTTGATCACCGCCTTGCTCCTGACCCAGTTTGTCGCGTTCCCAGCGGCACTTGCGTTCGGCTGGCTCGGTCAGCGCATCGGAGCAAAGCCCGCGATTCTCTTGGGTCTAGGCGTTTATCTCGGGGCCTTGGTGTATGCCTGGCGCTTCCTCCAGGACGAGGGCGACTTCTACCTGCTCGCCGTCGCGATCGGCTTGGTCCAAGGCGGCGTACAAAGCCTGTCACGCTCGCTCTACGCGCGGCTCGTTCCCCCATCCAAGACCGCCGAGTTCTTCGGCTTCTTCAACATGGTGGGGAAGTTCGCGACGATCTTCGGCCCGCTCATGATGGCCTTCACTCCCATGCTGATCCCCGGCGCGACCGATCGCGATGGCATTCTCTCCCTCACGCTGCTGTTCCTCGTCGGTGGCTTCCTGCTGAGCCGCGTGCGCGTGGCCGAAGGCATCGAGGCGGCTCGCCGCTTCGACAACCAAGCCTGAGCGCCCGTTCTAGAACTGCTGCAGCTGGAGGTGCGGAGTACCGCTAGTCCAGCAGGTCGAACCGCGCGCAATAACTCGCGAAACGCTCGCGAATCGCCGCCGGGTCGAGGCCGAAGCCTTCGCTGGTATGGATGTGGCGTGGGCCAGCATTCTCGCGCTTGGCCTGCATGTAGTCGTGCATGGCGCCCCGCGCCTCTTCGCCGAGCTCCATACCGAGGGTGCGGTAAGCCTCGGCTATCGTTCCCACAGCGTCCCGGCCCAGGTCGGGAGCCCGGACGTGTGCAACCCGCCCGGCGGGGAGCCGATCCACGGTTTCGACTGCCGCTTCGAGCCGTCGCATCATGTAGCTGTCGGAGATTTCCGTGCCGATCGCGTGCGCGTCGACATCGCTGCTGAAGACGGACCTCGTGTACGCGTGCAGGCTGCAAATCGAGCTCAGTGTCTCGACGGGGTCGCGATGGATGAACACGAAACGCGCGTTCGGAAACACCCGGAGAATCGCATCGACGAAGAACGTGTGCGTCGGGTCCTTGAGCACGAAGCGCTTTCCGTACGGCCTGTGGTGGTACGCCAGCTGTAGTTGGCGGCGATGTTGCCGATACGCGATGGTCGCGTCCTGCTCGAGGAGCCAGTCGAGGTATCCACCCACTCGATACTGCACATTGAACTGCGGCGTTCGGAAGACGTTGGTGAACATCCCGCGGCACTCATCGGTTTGGTACGCGTCCATGGGGTGGATCGCCTTGATGCTCGGCGAGACGATGTCGGCCAACCGAAGAAAGCCGGCGAGCTTGCGCTGCCGCGCTTCGGGGCCCTCGTCGGTAGGCACCGGATCGAAGCTTTCCCAGTGAGGCAGGGTGCGGTTGTCGGGGTCCTCGCCGAGTAGTCGATGCAGGATCGTCGTGCCACTCCGGAACAGCCCCAGTACGAACACCGGGGGTGGGAGCTCGGTTTCTTCGACTTCGGGCGCATCGCGAAGGGCTTGCTCGACTCGCAGATGGGTCGCTGCCATCCGGCCACAGTCGAGCCACGCCGCGATCCTGCCGATGAAGTTGAGTGCCGCGTCGTCGTTGAGCGATTGGGTGAGCTGCTCGAGCGCGCTCCGGGTCTCGGGCGTCGGGTCGCCGGCGGCGGGGTTCAGTCGTTGTGCACGCTCCCAGTAGATGTCGGAAGACGGGCGGCCAACCGGGGCGAATGAGCCGAAGCCGGCGTTCACCGCGCGGACCCACCAGGCATGCGAATCGCGCGCATGCGTGAACTGGGGAACGCAGATCTCAGGTCGGCGTTTCATCTGCACGGCGGCTGGAAGATCGAGCTCGAGCGCGACCGACGTGGGCGGATAGTGGGACTGGCGGCTCATGAGGGTCAAGGGGTAACAAAGCACGATTGGGGATCGGCGCGTAGTTTTCGGCCTCCTCGGCCGGACGACCGCGTGACGTCCGCGTCTAGAGGGCGTAAAGTCGGCTCGAAGCGATGCGAACAGGAACCCAAGTTGTGACCCTTGCCGCGTTGACCTTGCTGGTCTCGCTCGGCTTGCACGGGAGCGCCGCCCCTGCCCGTGCGGACCAACCGATTCAAGAGGGGGTGGTCGTGACGGTCAATACCCTTGGAGCGACACCGGACTATCCGGTTCTCAGTCGCGGTAGGGTCGTGTTCGTCAATGCGCAACGGTTTGTGGTGACCCGAGAGCCGCTTCCGACCGCAAAGATCGTTGAGGCGCCCCCTGCACCGCAGGTCACCGGGGACGACCGACCTACCGCGCCTCAGGCGGGGGCTGTGTGGGTCGACGGGCACTGGATCTACGGGCCTACGGGGTTCTCTTGGGTGGCCGGCCGGTACCTCGCGCCTAGAGTCGGGCATGTGTTCGTTCCGCCGCGCTGGGCCTCTGTCGACGGTCAGCACTTCTTCTTCAGGGGCTTCTTCGTCCCCCGCGGCGTTTACGTGCGGAGCCATTTCAACCGCTACTACTACAGCGGTGTGCCCGCCGGGCAGTCGCGACCGAATATGGGCCCGTTCTGGCCGGTGGGGGCACCCAACCGTGCGAACAGTTCGCTCACGAGCGCGAACGTGCGCGATCCCTACTGGCCGATCGGCGTTCGCCGCTAAGTATTCAAACCGCCGAGTGGCGGCTGCTAGAGCTTCAGACCGCTGAGCGGCGGCTGCTAGAGTTTCAGGCCGCTGAGCGGTCCCTGGCTGTACTGCGGGACGCCAAAGGTGTTCACCGGCTTGTCCATGGCGTGCGTCAACGACACGAGGAGCTTGCCGTGTGGCTCGCCGCCGAAGTCGATGTGTTGGCCGGTGTTGAAATAGCCCTGGCATCCGCCTGCCAAGATGAACGGGATGTCTCGGCGGGTGTGGCTATTGCCTATGCCGAGCTCGTTGACCCAGACCACGACGGTGTTGTCGAGTAGCGTGTTGTCGCCCTCTTGAATGCCATCCATCATGCCGAGCAGGTAGGCGAACTGCTCCGAGTACCACTTGTTGATCTCGAGCAGGTCTGCCTTGGCGCTGCCGTCGCTGTCGTCGTAGTGCGACAGGCCGTGATGCCCCTCATCGAGCAGCTGGGGGACCCAGTTGAAGCGGACGCCGCTCACCGAGCGCGACCACTGTAGGGACGCGACCCGAGTGAGGTCACATGCGAGCGCCATGACCAGCATATCCATCTGCGCCTTGCCCGTGGCCGGATACATGTCGTTCTGCTCGTAGCTGTTTCCTGGAAGAGTCACCTCGGGCAGGGTGCAGGCTTCTCCGAAGTTGGTCGTGACCTCGAGGCGACGCTCCAGGTCTCGGATCGACTGCAAGTGTCTGTCGAGCTTCTGCTTGTCGTCGTATCCCAGACGACTCTGGAATGCGACGTGGTCCTCCATCACAGCGTCGAGGACGCTTTTTCGGCGTCGCTGAATCAATTGCAGAGCAAAGGGATCGGAATCGATGTCGCTGAAGAAGTCGGTGAAGTTCTGATTGGGATCCTCACGCGGCGGCACCGGCTGGTCGGGAGCCGCGTACGACATCCGCGACCACACCGAGGAGCTCCGCACCTGGACCCCGAGCTCGAGCGACTTGAACTTGGTGACGACGTTCTTGGCGATTTCATCCGCGATGTACTGGTCGACGGACTGGCCGCCGCCCCAACCCACGTACTGCTCCTGCCCCGAATCACACGAGCCCTCGCAGAACAAACTACCCGAGAGGATCTCGGCGTTGGTGAGCATGCAGGCCATCCCGGTCTGATGCCCATCTCCAATCGAATCGTACGCGACGTCCTGATCGACTCCGTCGAGGAAGATCAGCTTGTCCGAGAACGGCGCCATTGCTGCGTGCAACGGATGGCCGCTCAGGTCCATGTTCGCCGGTGGGCTCCAAATGTCCTGACGCGTGCCGTTGGCGGTGAACCAGAAGACCACGCGTTTGGGTGCGCTCCCCGACTGTGCTGCTGTTCGCGGCAGCATGGCATCGAGCATCGGGAGGCCGATGGCCACCGTTCCACCAAAGATGGTGCCCTTGAGCATTGCGCGGCGCTTCATCCGTTTCACTGGGCCCCTCCTTCCTCGAGTGCGACATCGACCACGCGGCGGTAGAGAAACGCATTTGTCTGGGTCAGCGCGACGAGCAGAGATCTGATGCTGAAGTTCGAGGAGCGGAACACATCGTTCAGCTGGTCCACGCTGCAGCTGTCCTCCTCGGTCACCGTTCGGTTGTATGCAAAGCGGAACCACTGTGACGACACACACTCTTGAACCTGCGTGCTCCCCGCGAGTGCGGCAGCGAACTCGAGCGCCCCGTCGTACTCGCCGTCGATGTCGTCGGTCTGGACGACCTCACCGATGGCGTCGATGGGGATGCCGTTCTGTTGGTCGCGCCATTGCCCGACGCCGTCGTAGTGCTCGAAAATGAAACCGATGGGGTTCATCAGGGTGTGGCACCCCGCGCAGCTCGGGTTTGCGCCGATTTCCTCGAACTGCTCTTTTGTGGTCTTGCTGGGGTCGAGCTCGGGCGGTTCGATCACCAAGTCGTTCGGCGGCGGCGGGAGTGTGTTGCACATCAACTGCTCGCGGACGAACTTTCCACGGAACACCGGCGAGCTCTGATTGGCGTTCGCGTGGGTGGCCATCAAGCCTGCACTGGTCAACAGCCCCGCGCGGCGCTCTCGGTCGAGTTGCACCTGCCGAAACTCGGGACCGGCGACCGAATCGAGGACATCGTCGCCGTAGAAGCTCGCGAGTTCCTCGTTCATGAAGCTGTAGTTCGCCGTGAGCAGCGTTTGGAGTGTGCCGTCGTCCTCGAGGATGACGTGTTCGACGAAGGTTTGGATCTCTTCGGTCCACAGGGGTCGAAGTGAGTCGCTGAAGTCTGGGTAGACGTTTGTATCCTTCGTCACGCTGTCGAGGTGGGTCAACAGAAGCCATTGCGTATGGAAGTTCCGGATGAGGTCCCGGGCCTTGTCGTCGTCGAGCATGCGCGTGGCTTGCGCGGCGATCTGTTCTTTGCTGACGAGCTCATCGGCTTCGGCGGCCGCGAAAAGCTCTGCGTCAGGCATCGTGTTCCAGAGCATGTACGAGAGCTTGGTGGCCATCTCCCAGCTCGTGAATGGGACGACGTCACCCTCGATCGGAGCCTCCCCGCCGAGCTCAGGCCGGTAGAGAAAAGAAGGCGATTGCAGCGTTGCCTCGATCACGATCTGAATGCCGTCCTCGAAGCGACCGAGGTCGGCGTCATTGACGGCCCAATCGAATACGCCCTTGAGTCGAGCGACCTCCGCGTCCGACAAAGGCCGACGGAACGCGCGCCTACCGAAGTCTCGAATGAACGAGAGGGCGCAGGTGTCGTTGCCTTCGAGGCCTGGGTCACAATCCGGCAGTAGCGCGTTCATATCGAGCACCGCGCGCGCGCCTACGCCCTCGGCGGCCTTCATGTACTGCTCGATCAGCAGGTCGCTGCTCGTCAGGGCGGCCGCCTGGTTGTTGAAGCCCGCGACCTCTTCCTCGGGCGGCAGGGCATCGGCCGGGTTGCTGGTGTCGCCCAGCAGATCCCGGACCGTGTTGTTGTACTCGAACCGGGTCAGCCGCCGGATCGGCGTGTCGACCACACAAAGGCTCTTGGCGACGTTGTCGTTGGCGTCGCGGATGGTGCTGTCGCCGCTGCCCCCGATCGAGCCGTTGCAGCCCACGAGCACGACCCCAACGGCCAACAGCAAAGATTTAATCCCGAGTCGCAACACCAGTGCCTCCCAAGATACACCCAAAAGGGTCGAAACGCCCATCCAACGCCCCAAAAAGGCGTCGGTCCCCTTTTCTGGTGTGGGTTTAGTCGGTCTTTAGGAGGGCTGCGACGACGCTTGGGTCGGCGAGGGTGGAGAGGTCGCCGAGTTGGTCGCCTTCCCCGGCTGCGATCTTGCGAAGGATTCGGCGCATGATCTTGCCAGATCGAGTCTTGGGAAGCTCGGTGACCACGCGAACTTCGTCCGGCGTGGCGATCGGCCCGATGACCTTCCGCACCTGCTCCTTCAGCGCCCCTTGGAGCTCGTGCGCCTCCCAGTCCACGCCCGCGATCGGCACGACGAAGGCGAAGATGCCTTGGCCCTTGATCTCGTGCGGGCAAGGTACGACGGCTGCTTCCGCGACCGCCTGGTGCGCGACGAGTGCGCTTTCCACTTCGGCGGTGCCGAGCCGGTGTCCGGACACGTTGATCACGTCGTCGACGCGACCGGTGATCCAGTAGTACCCATCCTCGTCGCGCCGGCACCCGTCGCCCGTGAAATAGAACGGCGGGTACTGTGAGAAGTATGTCTTCAGGAACCGCTGGTGGTTGCCGTGGATCGTCCGCGCCTGGCCCGGCCATGGGCGCGCGATGCATAGGAAGCCACTGACGTCATTGCCCTCGATGACCTTGCCATCCTGGTCTACCAGAAGTGGTTCAATGCCGAATAGCGGCAGGGTCGCCGAGCCCGGCTTCGTGGGGGTCGCGTTCGGCAGCGGGCTGATCATCGCTCCGCCCGTCTCCGTCTGCCACCAGGTGTCGACGATTGGCAGCTTGCCCTCGCCCACGACGTCGCTGTACCAACGCCAAACCTCCGGATTGATCGGCTCGCCTACCGTGCCGAGGATGCGCAACGATTTGCGGCTGGAACCCTGTACCGGTCCGTCACCCTCGCGCATGAGAGCTCGCAACGCGGTGGGGGACGTGTACAGGGTCGTCGCGCCGATATCATCGATGACGTTCCAGTACCTGCTGGCGTCTGGGTACGTCGGCACCGATTCGAACATGACGGTAGTGACGCCGTTCGCCAACGGCCCATAGATGATGTAGCTGTGGCCCGTCACCCAACCGATGTCAGCCGCGCAGAAGTGGACGTCATCCGGACCGGCGTCGAACACGTACTTGAACGTCGACGAGGTGTAGGCGAGGTAGCCCGCCGTGGTGTGTACCAGCCCTTTGGGCTTCCCCGTCGAGCCCGAGGTGTAGAGGATGAACAAAGGGTCTTCGGAGGCCATCCACTCTGCGGGGCACGTGACGCGCTGTTCGGCCATCATTTCGTGCAACCACGCGTCCCGGCCCTCCTCCATTTTGACCTTGGTTTCGGTGCGTTTGACGACCAACACCTTCTCGACGATCGCCAGCCCCTCGACTGCGTCGTCCGCGATGTCCTTGAGCGGGATGGGTTTGCCGCCACGCAAACCTTCATTCGCAGTCACGAGCACTTTGGCCTCGGCGTCGATGATGCGGTCGCGAAGGGCCTCTGCACTGAACCCGCCAAACACGATCGAATGCACCGCACCGATACGAGCGCACGCCAGCATCGTGTAAGCCAGCTCGGGCACCATCGGCAGGTAGATGCAGACTCGATCTCCTTTTCGTACGCCCAACGACTTCAACGTGTTGGCAACGCGGCCGACCGCGGCCTTGAGATCCGCGAACGAGATGTGCTCGTATTCGCCGGGCTCGTCTTTGACGAAGATGATGGCGGTCTTGTCGGGATTGGCCGCCGCGTGCCGGTCGACGCAATTGACCGAGGCGTTGAGGCGCCCGCCGGCGAACCAAACGAACTCGCCCGGCCCGTGCTCCTCGAACACGCTGTGCGGCTCATAGAACCAGTGGAGATCGTTGCTCTCCTCGCGCCAGAAGTCTTGGTCTTGGGCGAGGCTTCGCTGATAGAGGCTCTTGTATTGCTCCAGGTTGGTTATGCGTTTTCTAGAACTCAGGGTGGGCTGCGTGAGCGACATCGCTACAGCTTATACCCTTGACTTCGGCCGTCAGCTAGACAGTCTTCCAGGTGGAGAAACCCCGATGCGGACTAGAGATTTTCATCGCGCATGTCTGCCCGCGCTGTCGATGCTGTCGACGCTGGCCACGCTGCTCGTGGTCCTGTTGATCGGTCAGGCCGCGCTCGGCTGCAAGGCCTCCCAGCTCACCCCCAGCGCGAGCAAAGTCGCGCTGCTGTACGACGAGCCCATCGGTTGCGAGAACTTGGGGGTCGTGATCGGCCGAGGCGGTGGCATGTCGGGCGCCTACCAGAAGCCGAGTGCGATACGGGAGTCCGCTGAGAATCAAGCGCTCAACTTTGCGGCCGAGCGAGGGGCGACGCATCTCTTGCTGCATCCGGAAGAGCTTGCGCAAGGAAACGCGCACGGGCCGGACGAGCAAGACACAGCGCCCGCCATGGCCCACGGGAGCGGAACGGGCTCCACGGTGACGGTCGCGGGCACCGCGTTTAAGTGCGCACTCGCCGTGCCGACCGCCGCGAACGCCATGTCGATTCAAGGCGCCGGCGCTTTCGTGGCGGTGCAGGCGCTCACATCCATTTCGATGGCCCCCCTCGGCGAGCTCCAAAGCATCACGGTGTTTCAGCGGGTGCCGCTGCCCTCGGGTTCGGGCATGGACGAAAGGGAGATGTTGAAGGTGGAGGACCAAGCCGAGATCGAGCGGGTGGTCGAATCGCTGCAGAAGGTCGCTGGAGACCCCATAAAGTACATCCCGACCCATCGGGTGGAGTTCGTCGGAGAGCTCGGCGTTCAGTCGTTGCTCTACGGGTTCGGCTACCTGCAGTACGCCGGAAACATCTACCGATTGACGACCGGCGATTTCGAAGAGTTGCTGAAGCTCCGAGTCGAGCCTGAGAGTCCCGAGGTCGAAACCGAGGT
>CAXMRN010000033.1:0-5589 GCA_964195565.1 uncultured Polyangiaceae bacterium
CATCGCGCGGTTCGACGATTCGTTTGATTTTCCGCTCTACGCCATCGTGGGAGGCTTGCACTTCCCCGTTCCCGACGGTCGAATGAACCTCGGCCCGGTCAACGTGCAGCGCCGATTCGCGTCCGGCGACGGTTTCTTTCAACCGATCACGATGGAAGAGGTCGAAGAACAGATCGAGCTGTTGAAATCCTACGACTTGGGGCTCGTCGCGGTCGGCGGCCACGACAGCAGCGACGCGGTCATCGAGCGTGTCCGCGATGCGTTTGGCCTCGCCCATCGCTACGTGCGCGTCGGCGAGGAGATCATCATCCGCGCGCCATGAGCGTCGCGGTGTCACAAATGTTCGCCGTGCAGTCCCGACGATCGGTGCAGTCTTCGTCCGCCGCAGAGCTCCTGCTTCGACCGGGTTGGCTGTGGTGCTTGCTCACGCACATGAGTGCGTTCCTCGCGCTCCTCGCGCATCCTACTTCTTATTGGCCGCCATCTCCTCGAGCCAGCCGTCCCAGGTACGTGTCGGCTTGCCGACCAGTGCGCCCGTTCCCGTGAATAGCCATCCTGCACCTTGAGGGCAGAGCCAGGGATCGACAATGATCTCGATATACACGCCGGTGCCAGCCTTCCCAGCCTCAGCGAGTGCCGCATCGAGTTCTCCGAGCGTCGACACTTTTGCCGTGTACCAGTCGTCGCAGCCCATAGCGGCCGGGATATCGGCTTCGCGCCATAGCGGTAGAAGGTGCCTATCTCGTTGGCGGTCATCTGGTGCCCGCCTTCGCCCGCGACGAGGATGCAGCGCCTGTCGGGGGCCGCGATGCAGTTGCCGAGAATCTCCGGCGTGCCCCATCCGATCGAGCCCCAGGATGTCCCAGACTCCAGGTCCAAACCGTCGGGAAGTTGATATCGCATCGTTCCGCAAATGGCAGTTATGGAGGTATCCGAAACCAGGATGTCGTTCGGCTTCAGGAACGTCTGGAACCGTTCGAACAATGGTTCGTAGGTGATTGCGTCGTTCGCCACCCCGGACGGCGCCCCAAGCTTCATTACGGAGCCAGCGTAGCTGAGCCCTGTCACATCTTTGCGATTCGGTATCTGCTGCGCCAGCGCCGAGAGGACATCCTTCATCTCGACCTTGTCGTAGGTGGCCATGCCCACCCGCGTGTGGTGCGGCGTGATGTTCATCGTCTCCTTGAAGTCGTACTCCATCGTGTGGAACGCGTTGTTGAACTCGTGGTTCTCCGGTCCCAGCCCGATGATGCAGTCGCAAGCCTCGACGAACTCGGTGACGGCGGGATCCGCCAGCCCTTCCCACCGACCTTGATAGACCCCTGCGAACTGCGGGTGAGATTCCGGCAACACGCCCTTGTCCTGAATACTGGAGACGAACGGCAGTCCGCTCGCCTCGATCAACGCTCTCGCTTCGGCCAAGCAGTCGTAGCGCCGCACTAGATACCCGGGCAATATGCAGGCCTGTTTGGCTTTGCCCACGCGGTACAGGATCTCCCGCACGACGGCGTCGAGGGCGTCCGGATCGCTCTGGGAATTGGCGAGGGGTATCTTCAGCTCGCCTTGCGGCATGACCACCGGCTGATTCGGAACATCGCGCGGAAACGCCAGGTTGATCGGCTTCGAGTGATACATCATCGCCGCGATCAGCCGCTCGGTCTCGTAGACGCAGTTCTCGGGCGTGATGACCGCAGCGCTGTCTCCACCTGCTGTGAGCGGCGAGACCATCTTTACGAACAGGTCGTAGTTGGGCTGCTGATCCGAAATCATGTGGTGGACGCGCTGGCCCGTCCACTCCGACAAGCCCGGCATGCCGGTCAGGGACACCACCTTCACATTTTCCCCATGCGCTCCGCCGAGACCGCAGAAGGTGCTGAGCTCGCCCGGGCCGTATGTCGAAACGACCACGCCCACTCCGTTGGTGCGCGCGTAGCCTTCTGCCGCCTAGCTGGCGTTCAGCTCATTGGCGCACCAGACTTCCTGGATGTCGGGATCGTCACAAATCGCATCGCACACTGGGTAGACCAAGTCGCCGGGGCAGCCGAAAGTGTTGGTGACGCCCAGATCCTTGAGGCGCCCGAGAACGTATTGAATGACAGTCTTACCAGCCAAGGCCCTTCTCCTTCTTGTGATATCGATCAGCGACCCCACCCTAGACTCTGTTCTAGGCCGACGACGGGCCACCGGCCAACGCTAGCGGCCGGTGAGTTCTCGGATGAGCGCCACTTCGGCCGGGTCATACGGGGTCCCGTCTTCGTACAAGACGTCGTGGTGCCAAGGGTTGGCCGACTCTGGGCTCATCGTGACCCATGAGAGCCAGTTGTAGATCGTCTGCGTTCTGCCGCTCGCTAGGCCCCAGTTGTAGGCGCCCACGTCCTGCGCGCTAAAGATTGGCAGAATGCCCTGGAAGGTGCTGCCCGTCGTCCGCGCCATGTACTCCGTGCAAAGCAACGGTCGACCGTACTGCTGCAAATCCATCACCAGAGCCTCGACCACTTCGGGAGACTCGTAGCTGTGGAAGCTAATCACGTCTGACTCGTCGAGCATTCGCGCGTTGATGGAAGAGAGTGCCCCTGGATCGCCCCAGTCTCCGCTCCAGACGCCAGCGGTGATCGGCTGAATCGGACCCATTGACCTCGCCCACTCGAACGCCTTGCCGAGTAGCGCCTCGGCCGCGGGTGCCTTGACCTCGGGGCTGAGCTCGACCTCCGCGTATGCAAAGTTCTGATTGTCCGGCTCGTTGAAGAGGTCCCACACCACCACGCGAGGGTCGTCACGAAATTGCCCGACGACGCCTTTGACATAAGCCTCGAGCTCGTCGTGACGGTCCAAATTTCGCAAGATCTCAGCGCCTGGGCTTTGAACCCACTGAGAGTTGTGGACATGGGGAGTCGGCTCTGGCTGCTTGCCCGCGAACGGGAACGGATTCCACACGCCGTCGAAGAACACCAGCATGACCCCAATCCCATGTCGGTCGGCGACGCCGAGAAACCGATCGATGCGCCGGAGGTAGCCCTCGGGGTCCGCCTTCCAGACCAGGTCGTGCAGGAACACGCGCATCGTGTTGAACCCGATCTCCGCCGCCCACGCGAGTTCCCGATCGATCGTCTCCTCGTCGTAGGTAGCTTCCTGCCACATCTCTAGCTGATTGACGGCGGTGCTCGGCACGAAATTGGCGCCTACCAACCAAGGTTGCGCCGCGTACCAGGTTTGTGCCTCGCCGGCGGTCCAACGGTCTCGGGGTTCAGGCGGCGGCGCGCTCTCCGAGGTTCCACACCCGCTGAGCGCGGCGCCGGCAGCCAACGCGGTGACGACTAACAAACATCGCGCGGTCACGGCCTCACCTCGTCTGGAGAATAGGAGCTCATGCTTCACGACGCCCAAACTAGATACCAGGGATGGCCAGAGCAAGGGCAACCCGCACCTCCGTGGCGTCGAGGTGTCGAAAGGTGCCTAGAAAAGCCGGTGCTTTGAGGCAGGTCGCTGCTTTCTTAATCCATTGGCTCCTGGTTCGAGTCCAGGATGGCCCACTAAAGACAGCAAGCCGGGTTGCTGCTCGCGTGTGCTCCAAGCCCTCTAGGCATGGGCTCGAACCAGGGGCAGAACTACGCGTTGTGTCGATTTCCTAAGAGCTCCGATAGGCCGTTTGCGGTTACTATCGGCTGAAAGGACATTTGCGTGAGTCAGTTGAGTTTTCAGGACCGGCGTCGAATGAGCGTAGTCGAGTGAGTATCCGCGCCCATGCCGATGCGAAGCTGACCCAGGCTCAGCTGGAGCAGTTAGCGAGCAATCTGGCAGACAAGCGGCATGAGATTGCGGCCAAGCTTGAGATCCTCAATCGACAAATAACGATGAAAGAGGACTGCTCCCTCGCTGATGCTGCGGAATCCGCCAGCCTGCGGGAAGAAATTGCGCGTGCGAGTGGCATTGCTGATCAACACAATTCGATCATTGCGGAAATCGATCGGGCCCTCCAGCGACTCGAGACCGGTTGCTACGGCGTCAGCGAAATATCAGGCGAACCAATCCCCTATGAAAGGTTATCGTTGATTCCCTGGGCCCGAACCGGTCTGAGTGACTAGTACACGAGACTCTGTGGCTATGCTCCATATGTTTCCGCGCATCGATCAGGCCACCGTCCCCTTTCTCACGACCGAGCAGATGGTCGAGGTCGATCGGGGGATGATCGAAGACTTCCAGATCTTGCTGATTCAGATGATGGAGAACGCAGGGCGAAATCTGGCGCAGGTCGCGAGGCTGCGATTTCTCTCCGGGGATCCACGTGGCAAGCGTGTCGCGGTCCTTGCTGGGGTGGGCGGCAATGGAGGAGGCGCTCTGGTCTGCGCACGCCGACTTGCGAATTGGGGCGCATCCGTCGAGGTGTTTGTGAGCAAGCCCCGCCAAGGGTTTGCCGAGGTTCCAGGCCACCAATTCGACATCGTCAGGTCGATGAACATCCCGTCCGTGACGGCCGCGCCGCAAGCCGATGCTTCCTACGACTTGGTGATCGACGGGATCATCGGATACAGCCTCAGAGGCGCGCCCCGCGGCGCGGCAGCAGACATGGTCCGTTGGACTAGGACCCAGTCCGCTTCTGTGCTGGCGCTCGACACACCCACGGGTGTGGATGCTTCCAGTGGCTCTGTGCTCGACCCGGCGATTCGCGCCACCGCCACGATGGCCCTCGCCCTGCCAAAAGAAGGCCTCCGCGCCGAGTCCGCGCGTGCGTATGTTGGCGAGCTCTATCTCGCCGACATCAGCGTGCCACCGGCCCTCTACGCGGAGCCCTCCCTCGGCCTGCAGGTATCAGCGATTTTCTCGCAGTCCGAGATCGTACGCCTGGTGTGACGATTTCGTCGGCAGACAAGGGCGAGGGGGAGCTCGGCGCTCACCCGTTCAAGCGTTGGTCTCGCCAAGTTCGTTGATCTCTCGGCCCAAGAAGAAGTCAATCAATGTTCGTATCACGACGATGATTCCGAGCTGCACGAGCGAATAGAAGACCTCGCCGTGGAAGAAGTCCCCGTGGTCGCCTTCGTGCCTCGCCACCGCGACGAAGCTGTCGATGATGTCCGAGACGATCATCAGTTCGAGGGCGTACAGGATGTGGGTGCCCACCACGCAGCGCAATCGCCGGATCGAGACGAGGCGTTGTTCCCAGGGCTGCCGTTCAATCTCGGTGCGCAACCATCCCAGCGCGCCCCGCGCGAAGCCGAGGGTCAGCAGAGAGAGCCCGAAAAGATCGGCCGCGTAGGCTACGGCCTCGAAGAACGATGTGATGTGTTCGATCATAGGTTCCAATCCCAACGGCTCACGCCGCTCCGGAATTGCGCAGAACATCTTATACGATAACTTTGCGAGACTGAGTGAGGGCGTTTGTTTCGAGTATGCGTTCGGGGATCCCCGCGCGAAGCCGCGCGCACGCTTCGCCTAGCATCCTCGGAAACGCAAAGTATGCGCGCGGGAGCGCGTTGAATTCCGCGCAATTCGGGAGTTGAAGGAGGAACCCCTCTCGGCGCCGTTTGGCATGGCTCATGCACTCACGGGGAAGGGGTCCGTGCGCGGGCCATCAGATGGGACATCGAACGCGAG
>CAXMRN010000034.1:0-2850 GCA_964195565.1 uncultured Polyangiaceae bacterium
AGAACAAGACCAACCTGCTTCTTCACATCGTGGTGGTGCCGCTGTTCGTGGCTGGGATTGTGTTCGCGGTTTGGTCGCTCTTGCAGGGCAGGTGGATGGACGCTGCGCTCGGCATGTTGGTTCCTGTGGTCTCGCTTGCGACTCAGGGTGTGGGCCACAAGAAAGAGCCCAATCCACCGCTGCCATTCAAAGGCCCTGGCGAGTTCGTGACCCGTATCTTCTCCGAGCAGTTCTACAGGTTTCCGAAGTTCGTTCTCAGCGGCGAATGGCTTCGAGCCTTGCGCGCCGCGGACTGAGTCCGTTTGTGCGGCCCAGGCCTCCTTCCTATGCTGAGGCCGTGCTTCGCTTGCTTGGCATCTTTGTGGTCGTGAGCCTCCTGTCGAGCGGGTCGATCAGGGCCTACGCACAGGAGACACCAGACGCGGAGAACAAGCCGCTCATCACGCCACCCAAGCTCATCCGGTTCGTCGAGGCCGCTCACCCAGAAGCAGACGACGAAGAGCCCACCGAGGCGGTCGTCGAGCTCGACATCGTCGTAGGACGGGACGGCCTGGTGACTGAAGTGAGCGTGGCGCGCTCTGCGGGAGAGGCGTTCGATGAAGCCGCGCTTGCGGCTGCTCGCCAGTTCGTGTTCGAGCCCGCGCGGAAGGATTGGGAACCGATCGCGGCCCGCATTCGGTACCGGTACGTGTTCGAGTTGAAGGCGCCGCCCGAGGAGATGACGACCGGGTGGCTCTCCGGGACCATTTTGCTCGCCGAGGATGACAGCCCGGCGGGCGCCGTGGCGATCGAGGTCGCCAACGAACGAGGTGAGCTAGTTCGCGAGTTGGTTTCAGGCTCGAATGGCACGTTCGTGGTCACCGACCTCGAGCCCGGCAAGTACGAAGTCAACATCCTCGGAGGTGAATACGGCGATCTCGAGGCCGAGGAGGAGCTGGCCGTGGGGCAGGTCACGCAAGTGATCTACCGCCTCGGTGCGAAGAAGCGCGCAGCGTACGGCGGGTTCGGCGAGACGGCGGTGATTGAAGCACCGCCCCGTGAGGTGGTGAAGCGCACCATCGACAAGGAAGAGCTGACGCGTATTCCGGGTACGCGAGGCGACGCGCTTCGAGCCGTCGAGCTGCTTCCCGGCGTGGCGAGGCCGCCCTTCGGCATCGGCCTACTCATCGTCCGCGGTGCAGCGCCGCAGGACAGTGAATCGTTCATCGATGGAATCCCCGTGCCCCTGATCTATCACTTCGGTGGGCTCACCAGCATCTACAACTCGTACATGCTCGAGAAGATCGACTTCTACCCGGGCAACTTCTCCGTCCGGTATGGTCGACGCACCGGCGGCATCCTGGAGGTGACGACGCGAGACCCCGCGCGAGATCGCGTCCACGGTGTGGCCGAGATCTCGGTGATCGACACGTTCATCACCCTCGAAGCGCCGCTCACCGACAAGATCAGCATCTCCGGCGGCCTCCGGCGAAGCCTCCTCGACCTCATCTTTCCGGCCGTCGCGCCCGAGGACCTCGGGGTACGTCAGGCGCCGGTGTACATCGACTATCAGTTCAAACTCAACTTCCTCCCCACCAAACGCGACCGTGTTCGCATCTCGGCGTACGGGTCGAACGACCGCCTCGAGCTCGTCTTGGAAGAGGCGGGCGGCGACGACCCCGCCATCCGCGGAGATACGGAACTCGGCACCTCGTTCTACAACAACCAGATCGATTGGACTCGACGGGTCGGCGACAAGGTCGATCAGGAGCTCGCGTTCAACGTCGGCCCCAGCAAGATCAGCTTCAAGCTCGGCGACGAATTCCGGCTCGAAGGGACCTTCATTCAGACCTACGGTCGGGCCGAATGGCGCTACCAAATCACCGACAAAGTGCGTCTCACCGCCGGGCTCGACGTCTACACCGCGCCCATCGATCTCGTGTACGCCGGTGCCCAGCCTGACGCAGGCGAGGGCGCGGGAAGCCAGCAGGGCTCGCTTGCCGGTCGGGATCAGGTTTTCGCAGAGGTGGACACCACGGTCTTTCGTCCGGGGGTCTATCTCGAATCCGGACTGAAGCTCGGCAAGATCACGGAGCTCATCCTCGGGCTCCGAATGGACTACTTCAGCGACATCAGCTCCTTTGCGGTGGACCCACGTTTGACGACGATCTTCACCGTCGCAGAGGACATGCGCGTCAAACTCGGCGTTGGCGTCTTCAGTCAGCCCCCCGAGTTCCAAGAGTCCGACTCCACCATCGGTAACCCCAGCCTCGATCCCATCAAGGCGGTGCATCTCGGCGCCGGCTGGGAGTACGACGCGGTCCCGGGGTTCCGGTTTGGAGTCGAGGGGTTCTACAAGTACCTGTGGGATCGAGCGATCACTACTCCAAACGGCGAAGCGCCCTTCTACGTCACCGGCGGGATCGGACGAATCTACGGGGCCGAGTTCAGCGTCAACATGCGTCCGGCGACGGGCCGCCACTACTTCGGTTACCTCTCCTACACGCTTTCGCGCAGCGAGCGCAAAGACGGCCCCCTCGCGCCCTGGCGATTGTTCGACTTCGACCAAACGCACATCATGACCGCCGCCTTCGTGTACAACTTCCCTCGCAACTGGGAGATCGGCGGCACGTTTCGGCTCGTCAGCGGCAACCCCAATACGCCCGTCGTCGGCTCGATCTACGATGCGCTCAACGACGTCTACATCCCGATCGATGGCCGCGTGAACACGTTGAGAAACCCGCTGTTCCATCAGCTCGACGTTCGCATCCAAAAGAAGTGGATCTTCGAAGGCTGGAGGCTCGCCGTGTTCCTCGATATCCGCAATGCATACAATCAGCAGAACCAAGAGGGCATCATCTTCAACTACGA
>CAXMRN010000035.1:0-2920 GCA_964195565.1 uncultured Polyangiaceae bacterium
CATTGGACCTGGCAGACGAAAGGGGAGCGGTTGAACGACAAGGTGCCGTAAATGCCGTCCGCATCGACCTCTAAATCCCTAATAGGTACGGGCATATCGAAGCCAATCTGCAGAACTAGCTGAGGTTCTGAGCGGTACCAGTCCGGCACCCGGACCGTGTCGACGCGCGGGTCGAGGTGCACGAACAGACTGCCCTGGGCCAAGAGGTAGCGGGCGACGTCGACCTTAGGCGGAAGCGGCTTTTCTTCTTCGGCCACCCTTCAGCATTAGCGGATTCAGGCCGGGTTTGCCATCGCTCTACGTCAGGGCCAGCAAGCTCGTCCCAGCGACCATCAGGCCGACCGCGGCCACCTTTCGACCCGTGATCGGCTCCCCGAAGAAGAGCCGGCCGAAGAGCACGCTCCCGACCACGCCGATGGCCCGCTTCAGGGTCTCGACGACCGCCACCCAGAGCCACTGCAGGGCAAGCATCTGAAGGGCGATGGCGGCGACCGCGAACCCGACTAGCCCCGCGAGCAACCCCCTGGGGGCCGAGCCCAACTCGCGGAGCTCGCCGCCCTTCCCCCTCGAGAGGATCCAAGAGAGGAGAATGCTGCCGCTGCCCGCGGCCAGAAGAAACGCATGCGAGGAGGGGGAAGCGTGACCCAGCGCCCGCTTGTCGAGGGCCGTCGAAAAGGCCCAAAGGACCGCCACGGCCATCATGTAGGGCGCTCCTTTCTCCTGAGAGAGCGACCGCCACCACGAATCGGCCAAGTCGCTGTTGAGCACGAGCGCCCCCAGGACCACCAACAGGATCCCCCCCCAGTGCATCGCCCCAGGCACCTCCCCGAGGAGTGGAATCGCGGCGACCGCGCTGAAGACCGGTGTGAGCGAAAGAAAGGGAACCGTCCGACTCAGCGGCGACAGTTGCACCGAGCGCATGAACAGCACGTTCGCGATCGCATTGAGCACCATCGATGCCATGGCGGGCGGCCAGTAACCCGCGCCCGTCACCCAGGTCTCGTCGTAGAGCGCCCACGCGCCGAGGAACGGCAACTGTCCGAGCAGGAGAAACACCGCGAGTGCCTCAGGCGAAGCCTTCCCCGCGATGGCCTTGCGAACCACATCGAGCGCTGCCCAACACAGAGCCGCGGCAATGCCGAGCGCGAACCCGCTCATAGTCGCTTCGACAAGATGACCTTGGCCTTCACTTCCCGGGGCTCATCCTCCCATGGCCCCGGCGGGAACTGGCTGACTTCATAGATCCGGAAGGACACGACGCGGTCGTCTGGGTTACCGGTGCGTTCGTGGTGGCGGAAGATCCAGTTGCTGAGGGCTTGGTGATAGCGGCGGTACCCTTTGATACGCACGCTGTAGTCGCACCAGTAGTAGTTTTGCCCGAGCCACGGGGGAACCGTGCGGAGTGAGGGGTCGGCGTAGCGCGAGGCGACTTCGTTGACCGGATCGATGTGCCTCCCATCGGCGGTGACGGCGTCCACGACGAGCCACATGTCGTGTCGCGGCGCGTTCGAGGCGAACATCTTCCAGCCCTGATTGAGGCGGAAGGTCATGACCGTCTGTTTGATCCATTTCGGCTGCTCGTGCTTGACGAAGCGGGAGATGGCCGGGTTCTCGGAGACGACCTGCGAAAGGGCGGCGACGACGAGGACCGCGAGCACGGCGTTAGCGGCCCAGCGAAGAGGACGTACCCGAGGCTCAGGCGGCGCACCGGAAGTCGGTAGAGTCAGCGCCGCCACCAGGGGATCGCCGTCTCCCCGACGCAACCGCAGCCTTGCGCGCAGCCATTCCCAATCCTCGGGGCTCACGAGAAACATCGAGTACGCCATCATCACGAACGAGAACACGCCGACGTTTGCGACCGCGGCGATGCCGAGGTGGAGCGCCCAGATGCCCACAATCGCGGCCCGCCGCGTCCATGGGCGCCCCCATGGAGAGAGGATCAAGAACGGCAGCAGATACTCGATCACCAGGCTGGTGTACGTGATCGCCTGAAACACCCAGAACGGCAGATGCTCCCGCATCCAGTAACCGAGCCCCGTGACGAGCCGCTCCTGGTTGGCGAGCCAGTAGACCGCGCTCCCGTCAAGCCACGTCTCGCCGCTCTTGTGGACGGCGTTGAAGAAGTAGATGATCGCGAGTTGCATCATCACCACGAGGACCGCCCACGACACGACCGGCGACCTCCTAGGCTTGCCGGCTTTGTTCGCGCGCCACGCATCGACGGAAAGCGCCGAGCCGAGCGGTAGGAACGCCGTCCACACCATGAGATTGCAGAACACGAAATCGCCACCATTCGACACGACGTCGATGCGAATCTGAAGAGACAACAGGCACGCCGCCGCCAGCACCTGGGCGACGCGCGTGAAGAATCCGAACAGCAACGCGAGATACACCAACGCGATCAGCACGAAGGCCACCCTCACCCCTGTGTCGGAGCTCACGTAGAACAGAAACGATTCGCCCCAGGGCTTGAGCGGGTACTTGGCCAGCATCTCGTTCGGCAGGAGGCCCGACTCGAAGTACCAAACCGACATCTCGGCGCTACGCTTGACGAGGTCGAACAGCAGCAGAAGCGCAATGTAGATCCGCGCGAGCCCGAGCGTGCGGATATCGATGGTGAGGAAGCTGTCGCGGAGGAAACTCTTGTCGATGCGCATCACTGGCTCAGCTCGAACGCACCCTACCAGCGTCTGGGTTCAGGACAAAACAATGCCTTTCCGCGGAGTTGCGAACTACGGAGGCAAGCCCCATAGTGTGCAGGTCTTTGAAAATCTGGGGGCGACCGGTTTCGACGGGGATGTTGAAGGTTTGGTTGCGTGTCCGTCGGCCCAAGCACGACGTAAATACGTTTGGGACGTACAACTGCCAACGATAACGCAGTTGCTCTCGCGGCCTAAGTAAAGCCAACGGAGCCGTCGAA
>CAXMRN010000036.1:0-10021 GCA_964195565.1 uncultured Polyangiaceae bacterium
TAGACCTGCGCGTGCCCGCTGGCGGCCAACCCGGAGGTCACGGCCGCTATGGCGAGCAGAAGGGCAGCTCTATTGAAAACGCCTTTCATCTTCGTTTTCAACGATAGGGGCACTACATCAGCGCTGCAAGGCGAAATTCAGCGCGAAATCTGCCGGTTTTCGCCTCAAATTGGCTCCCCCGAGGACCGGACTGCCCCTACTATTAGCTCCTAGCCCCTCTTAGGGGCACCCGCGTCTACCCGAACGCGGATGCGGCTTTGCTCGGGTTTGCGATCGGGACGGTGTGGCGCCCGTCCGACAGATGCGTCCATCTAGCCGGCGAGGGATTCGCGCGATTCGGCAGCCGAACGACCACCTCCGGCGAGCAGAAGATGAGAACCGCAGGAGGCGCGGTGGGCGCGCTGTGGGGCAACGGCGATGCCGACCGATGGTTCGGCGCTGGGGCGATGTTCGACTTGGGATGGGCTCGCGCCGGCCACGTCATCGTCCCGGTCACATTCGAAGGGGTCGGCATCAAGGGCCCAATGCTCGGCTTCGGCATCGGCGCCATGTGGGGCGACCACTACTAACCCCCCCTTAAACCGCCAAACCGCAAACCGCTACGCCGTATCATTTCCATCGAGTGGGCATACGCACGGCATGGGCTTCATCGGAATTCGGTTCGCAGCATTCGCGACGTGCATGCTCGCCGCCGGCGCCTGCGGCTCCCCCGAAGGCCAGTACCGCGCCCCCGGCGGCGACGGGGGATCCCCCGGCAACACCGACGCCCGCACCACCCCCTCGAAACGAGGGGGAGCTCCCGCCGCATGGATGCCGACGGCAGCCGAAATGGTGATCTTCGGCGGCATGGATCCGATCACGAACGACACCTTCTCGCTCGACCCCGAACAATCGGCTTGGCGCCAGCTGGCTCCCGAATCCCAAGGTTCAGTCCCCGCGAACCGATGCCACCATACCTTGACGCAAACACCAGCCGCCGATCAGGCGCTGCTGTTCGGCGGCTTCTCGCGGGGCACTCGCTTCAACGACACGTGGCGTTTCGATCTGCAAAGCAAGACTTGGACCGAGCTCGCCACCGCTGGGACGGTGCCGGCCAAGCGCTGCCTGCATGCGTCTGCCTTCATCGCGTCGCGGTCCGAGCTGTTGATGTTCGGCGGGATTGCGGGAGGCGGCACCCGCGCTGGCGACTTTTTCGGCGACACCCACGTCCTCGACGTGGCGACAGGGTCGTGGACGCGAGTCGAAGGGGAGGGGCCCAGCCCGCGCGAGGGGACAGTGATGGTGTACTCGAGCGATGCAGACGCGGTCTTTCTCTGGGGTGGAAAGGCCTTCGACCACTACCCCACCGAACTGTGGCGCTTCGAGGTCGAGGCGCGAGAATGGTCGCAAGTCGCGACCAGTGGTGAACAGCCCGTCGGGCGCGAGGACCCCATTCACTTTTGGGACGACGTTCGCCACCGACTCACCGTCTTCTCGGGGCGCAATGACAACGACCCCGCCGTCTTGTTCGAGAATGGCTACGAGCTCGATCCAGCCACCGGTGTCTGGACACGCGTCGACCCCGAGACAATGCCGCCCCCGCGGTGGCGCGTCTCGGCGGCAGTCGATCCGACGGGTGACCGCGGCTACATGTTTGGCGGGTGGAGAGACTTCGGCGGCGGCGACGCGTTCAACGATACGTGGGCTTACGACCTCGGAAGCCGCACTTGGACCCCGATGTCGAGCGACTAGATGTCTTGGGAGTACTGGTACCTGTTCCCCGTGTCCGTCGGCGTCGCCACCTTGGCGATGGCCAGCGGCATCGGAGGCGCGGTGTTCTTCTCGCCGATTTTCCTCGTGTGGTTGAAGCTAGAGCCGTCGGTCGCAATCGGCACTGCGCTGATCACGGAGTTCTTTGGCTTCTCTTCAGGCTTGATCGCCTACGTGAGAGCGCAACTCGTTGACTACCGGCTCGGAGCCAACCTCCTCATGTTCTCGATCCCTGGCGCGATCGTTGGGGTGCTCAGCGCGGACTTGTTTCCCGGGATAGTGCTCAAGACCATCTTCGCTGTCGGTCTCATTTTCATCGGCCTTCAGCTCTTTCTGTCTTGGCGCCAAGAGCAAAGGGAAGCCATGGACGAGCTGATCAAGGTTGAAGCGGAAGGGGCATTCCGCTCCGAGCTCACCGATCGCGCGGGCAACACGTATCGCTATACGGTGTGCAACAAGGCGCTCGGACGCACGTTCGCCGCTATTGGCGGCGCGTTTCTCGGCATGATCTCCGTCGGTCTCGCCGAGCTGCAGGAGTACCATTTGGTCGCTCGCTGCAAGGTGCCGTCCCCGGTCGCGGTGGCGACCTCGATCTTCGTCGTCGTGATCACGGTCTTCATCGCGTCGGTGGGCCATGTGTTCGGCTTCATGGAGGAGGGCGGGGGCGCCGAGCTACAGGAGATGGCGAACGTGGCGATGTTCACCGTCCCGGGAGTGCTAGTCGGCGGACAGCTCGGCCCAAGAGTTCAGGCCCGCGTAGACCCGGATAAGATGAAGGTGCTGATCTCGTGGATCTTCATGGGCGTAGGTGCATTCATGCTCAGCACGCTGCTCAGCGCGTAACGTTGCGTCGCGCGAGCGCTAGGACGGAGGGCCGCTCGAATATTCGACTTCGAGCGCTGGGTGCCTCTGAGGAATGCCCACTCGGAACCAAATGAAGGGGAAGAGCGGGTTTGGCAGCCAGTACATCCAGCCGAGGTTGCGAACTCGTTCACCTGTCGCAAGGGCGAGGTCCATCCAGACGTAGAGGAACTTGTAGACACAGAGACCGGGGACGAAGTTCACTTTGAACCCGTCGGTCCGAAGGAACTTGCGACGGATGTAGAAGTTCCCCTCGAACGGCATGATGTTCCATCCGATGGGGCCCTCGGCTAAAGGGGTTCCTGACGGGCGGTGCGAGATACGCACCCACCGGCGTGATTTCGATTTAGCGGATTCAGGCACTCGATCCCTCGTATACGCCCCGACACGTAGATGTTACGGAGGGGATCCCAGCGGGGGACCCGATGGCCCAGCGAAACATTCGAGCGGGTCGCGCGTACCGTTTGCCATGAACAAAAGGGAACGATCTATGAGGTATTCGGTTCGTGGTGCGCTGGGACTGGCGCTTGGGGTGTTGTTGGTTGGGTCCACGGCGTTTGCCGCCTTCTCGCCGCTCAAGCTCGATCGTGTGCATAGCAAGGTGAGCTTCACCGCGGCCACGGTGCTGTTCGATGTCGATGGTGAGTTTGGCGAGTTCAGCGTCGACATCGATGGCGATCCGAGCAAGCCCGAGACGGTCAGAGTCGAGGCAAGTATCGATGTCGCCTCCCTCGACACGCAGAACGAGAAACGAGACAATCACCTCAAGAGCGCCGACTTCTTCGACGCGGCCAAGCATCCAAAGATCCGGTTCGCTTCCACAGGCGTCAAAGCGAAAGGAAGTCAGCTCACCGTAAAAGGCAACTTGACGATGCACGGCAAGACGAAGCTGGTCAGCATTCCGTTCAAGGTCGCCAAGGGGAAGAACGGCGCTGGCGTGGATACGACGACCTATAAAGCCAAGCTCACGATCAACCGCAACGATTTCGGGATCGGTACTGACAGCATCGCCGCGAAGATAAGCCTCGAAGACGAAGTCGACCTCAAGCTGCTCATCGTCACGTTCCAGTGATGCTGGGCTAGAACGCGTCGACGCCAAGGCCGACGAAACCCGAGAAATGCGGGTTATCATCCAACCACTGGCTTGGAAACGCCCAACCTAAGCGCGCGTAAACCTGCCAGCGGCCCCATCGAAGATCCGTAAACAGCGCCAGACCTCCGACTCCTCCGAAGCTGTCGAGGAGACCCTGGCGGCGTGGGTCGTTGATGGCCCCGCCTGACACGAGCAGGCCGAGCTCCTGCGGCTTGTTCTTCTTGGGCTTGATGTGCCCGCTGAGCTGCGCAATCGCCAAGCGTTCTGAAATGTTGGCGGACCAGGGCAGGCCCGGGATCACCAGCACGTAGGGGTTCATGCCGCCGACGCGCATGCGGGTGAGGTCGTCTTGAAACCAACCCCAGTTGAAGGTTTCTTGAAGCTCTAGCCGGAAGCGTTCCCCGGTGTTCCATCCGGCGCGCAGCCACTGGTTGAGGGTCCAGATCGCTTTGTTCGGATCGTTGCGGTCGGGGGCACCACCGATGTCCCCCCAGGCGCGCGCATCGGAACGCACGTCGACGCCGGCCGAGGCGCCGACCGCAATACCTTGGATTCGCGGGAAGAGCTTGGACGCCCGATACTCCTCGCCAGGCGAATCGATGTTCCAATAGATGTAACCGAGTCGCGGCTCGAAGACCGCGGTGTTGGCGGGGAGAATATACGTCGAGTCGGTATTCTTGTCGCCGAAGAACCAGTACCGCACGTTGGTGAGCACCTCGAGGGTGTGGTGGTCGGCGACGTGCCACTGGATCTTCGGCAGGAGGACCACGTAGCTCGCGTTGAATCCGCGGCCCGGCACGCGGAGGCCCTGCTGGTAGTACTGATGAAGCAGGCCTGCGAATGCGATCTCACCGCGAAGAGCCACCGAGAACTCGAAGTTCTTGCCCATCGGAACGCGTTCGATCTCGAGGTGGATGGTGTCGGTGTTGTAGTACAGCCGAACGTCGCCCTTGCCGACCTTGTCCTCCCCGGTTGCCTCGAAGAGAACGAACCCGAAGCCGGTTGTCTCGGGGACAAACGCGAAGTCCGCGCCGGCGGCGGCCGACCCGTGCCATCCTTCAGCGCGAGCGGTCGACGCGACAAGAGTGAGAGCGAGCGCGGCAGTGAGAATGCGCAGCACCACCGGACTCTAGCTGAGAGAGTCGGCGGCGCACCCTGTGATTAGAACATGTAGCCTATGCCGACGTTCCAGCGGTTCTCGTGAGGCCCCGATGAGGCACGCACGGCCTGGTAGTCGAACTTGAAGACGACCTGTGGAATGGGTCGGTAGCTCAGGCCGACCGTCGGGATGACGAACGCCGGGAGGTCGAACTCCGCGTCCGACTCCTGAAATGTCGTGTCGTAGTAGTCGACACGAACGAAGGGAACGAGAGCCATCTCGGTATCGACGTAGTGCAGGACGTTGTAGCCGAGCTCTCCGTATACCCCGAAGAGGTCCGAGCCGACGGTGCTCGTCCGGAGTGTCTCCCCTGGGGGAATCGCGCGCAAGGCGTCGGTGTCGCTCACGTGAAAGTAGGCGATGAGGGCACGCGACTCGAATCCCTTGCGGAGAACGCGCCAGTCACCGGAGATTCCGCCCACCTTCACGTTCACATTGGCGAGGTCTCGTGGGCCGGCCAGACCGAAGTAGGGCGAGACGCCGAGGACCATGCCGAGGGTAGGCTCCCACTCGGCTCGCGCCACGAATGCCGGCCCATTCAGCACGGCTTGCGTCACCTTGAGTCGACCGCCACGGAGGCCGCTCGACCCGGAGAAGCCGCTCGCGTCTAGACCGCCCATGACATAGAACTCGTACCGAAACTTGTCGTTCGGTTGACCCCAGATGCCGGCGCCGCCTTCACGCCATGTCGTGGGGATGATCACCCGATCGACCTGCGGCCGCTCGACGCCGTTGAAGATGGGAGGCTCATGCCATTGGTTGATGATGCCCATCGGCACGAGGACGACGCCCGCGCGCATGTAGAGCGCTTCGCTGTCGCCCTTCAACAAACGCCAGTCGATGAATGCCTGTTCGATCTGGAACGAGCCAGGCACCGCCACGCCGCCGCTCTCTGCGACGAACGCGTGCTCGAGCTCGATCTCCGAATAGAACTGAAAGCGCTCGTTGAAGCGGTGCGCGAAGAAGATGACGAACCGGTGAAGGTCGAGAATGGATTCGAAGCTGCCGCCCTCGGGCTTCTCCATGTTCAGATGAAGCTCGCCGTACCCACCGACGGTGGTCTTCTGCTCGCGACGCATGCGTCCTTGCTGCATGCCGCGAAGCGGGTCGATCTCGACGCGGTAGGAACCACCCTCGGGCTCGTCGGGCGCCACTTCACCAGGAGGCAACACAATCTCCGGCCCGTCGGTCGCAGCGGCAGCGTCAGTGCCAGCGGCAGTGCCAGTGTCAGCGTCAGTGCCAGCGTCAGCGTCAGTGTCAGCGCTAGCGTCGGTGGGCGCTCCCTCGGCTGGGGCGGGCTCCTGCGCCCAGGCCGCCGGTGGGGCCAAACCTAGCCCGATCCACGTCACCGCCACCAGGCACCCGAACCCCCCACCCTTTATCCCGTAAGCCATTTTCAGCCTCTCCATATTGCAAATGAAAATGATTTTCATCTTCGATAGCATGGCTCGGGAAGGGTGCAACTATGATCCCGCTGGCACACCATGGCGCACGCGCTACGGTGAAATCACTTAGCTTTTTGTCAGGCACACTGTTTGCTTGTTCTTGAGGGCAACTAGGAGGAAGAGGATGCGCAGGTTTTCCGGAATACTTTGCTTGGTGCTGATCGCTGGCTCGATCGGTTGCGACACCAACCCCCAGGTCAGCCAGTACGAGGCGGCGCTGAGGCAGGCTGCGACCTGCGACGAGGTCGTGCAGGCCGTCCACGAGGACGCGATTGCCAAGGTCGACCTCGAGCTCAAGTCGTTCATCGATCAGGAGTACTACACCCGGGGCGGGCCGGTGTTCTTTGAAGGCGACGTCGCTGCCGAGGCCGGCTCAGGTGGATCCGGTGGATCGGGGGCTCCGACGGCCGACGGCGCTGCACAGGCGCCATCTGGCTTTTCCGACACGAACCGCCAAGTCGCGGACGTCGATGAAGCCGACATCGTCAAAGTCGGCGATGGCGGCCTGAAGCTCTACGTGGTGCGAGGCAACGGCTTCTACGAGTTCGATTCTTGGCCCGCCGCGCAGACCTCCAGGGTCGCAGACCTCGAGATAGAAGGTGGCGTCATGGAGATGTTCGTCGAGGGCGACCGCGCGGTGGTGTTCTCCAACACCTATGGCGTCGAAGCACTCGACGACGGCGACCTTTGCCAAGGCTACGGCGGAGGGCCCGAGTTGGTGTCCGGCGACAGCGCTTATTATTGCGGACGTTCCTTCGTGAAACTCACCGTCATCGATTTGAGTAGTGGCACGCCGGAAGCGGTTCGCGAGATCTACGTCGATGGCTGGTACACCTCATCGCGCCGGCACGACAACATCGTTCGCACGGTCATCCAGAGCAGCATGCAGCGCCCCGGCACCGTCCCGTACCTCTATGATTTCCTCTACAACAACGGCGCCTATCCAGAGACGCGCGAAGCGGAGATTTTCCTAGCTCGCGCCTGGGCGGCCAAGGCCAAGGAAGCGATCGCGATCACCACGCTCGAGCAGTGGGTGCCCGTGTGGGGAGAGCGCATCGACGGCGAGATTCAGGAGCAGCCGACCCAGTGCGCGGACTTCTTCTCTCCCGCGCCGGGCATGACCAACTACGGCCTCACCCAGATCGTCGGCATCGACCTTGGCGACGACAGTTCGACCCAGATCACCTCGATTCTCGGCCAGGCCACACAGGTCTACGCCAACGCGGGTGCGTTGATTCTCGCCCAGCCCGACTGGACCTGGTTTGAGCGGGGCACCAACAGCGACCGCACGGCTGTCCATCGTTTCGCGGTCTCGTCCGAAGGGAAACGAACCCCGTATCAGGGGTCGGGCTTCGTCCAAGGCATCGTGAACGACCAGTTCTCGATGGACGAACGAGATGGGGTCCTCCGAATCGCAACCACTCGTACCACCTGGCCCGAGCGCACGGATGACATGTTCGCGCCCGATGTCTGGGTGCCGCCGACGACCGACAACCTGGTGAGCACCTTGAAGCTCGAAGGCGACCGGCTCGAGATTTTGGGCTCCACGCCTCCTCTCGCGGAGGGCGAGCGTATCTTCTCCGCGCGGTTCCTCGGAGACCTCGGGTACATCGTAACCTTCCGCCAAGTCGACCCGCTCTTCGCGATCGACCTCAGCGACCCGGCAAACCCGAAGGTTCTCGGTGAGCTCAAGATTCCCGGCTTCAGCGACTACATGCATCCCCTCGGCAATGGCCACCTGTTGACGATTGGTCGCGACATCGATGAGGAGACGCAAAGAGACAACGGGACCGCACTCCAAATCTTCGACGTCTCCGACCCCGTCAACCCGGTCCTCGCCCATAAGGCGCTCGTCGGCGATGGCTACTCCGAAGCCAACCACAACCATAAGGCATTCAACTTCTACGCCGACCAGGAAGTCGTCGGGAAGGGCCTCTTGGCGTTCCCGTTCGTGTCTTACCAGAGCGACTTCTCGAGCACGCTCGAACTCTGGGACGTCAGTGCCAAGGACGGCTTTGCCCGTCGCGGCTCGGTCGACCACTCAGACCTCGTCCTCGATGATTGTGGCGGTGTCCCGTACGAGGTGGAGGAGTTCTACTACTACTGCGGCTATCAGCCCCAGATCACCCGCGGCGTCTTCATCGATCAGTTCATCTACTCGATCAGCCACGGCGGCGTGAGGGTCCACTCAGTCGACGACCTGACGACCCCCGTAGCCACGGCGACGTACGAATAGCCCCCTAGGCGCGCGCCGAGTCGCGACTCGGACACGTCAGGTCCGGCGCCCACTCACGGGTCGGAAGCACGGATCTGTTCTTGCATCCTCTCGAGCGCCGCCGCTTTCGCCTGCAGAGCCGCTGCCTGTTGAGCGATCTCTCTGAGCGACTGCATGTCTCGGGTGGTGATCGCTCCCTTCATGCTCTCGAGCATCCCGCGTGCTTCCTCGAGCGATTGGAGGGTCGCCTGGTGGTAGCTGAGACAAGAGGGCGGGGGAGTGACGGACTTCATCTCTCGAGTCATCCGGTCTGTGTCGGCGATGAGTCGGTCGAAACCCGCCGTGGCACCGCCCAACCCGGCCTTGATCATATCCATGGCGAACACATTCGGGTCGCCCGCGCCGGCCTCGGACCGGATCACATCCACCTGTTGGAAGTAATCAGCGACCGCACCGTGGGAGCTCGCTCGCGCGGCCTGTGGTGTGGTCGACGGAGGGGCTCCGGGATCGTTCTCGGCGGCTTCGTCGTTCCTGATGTTTGACAGCACGACGGCGCCGTCAGGTCGTCGGTCGATCTCTCCGGCCGAGCCCCGGTGCGCATCCGCGTACGCGTACTCTTCGTCCCGCACCTTCCAGGGGTCGCGTTCAGCGCTTGTCTCGCCTTGCGCCTGGGACTCGACCCGCGGCACCGGCGGAAGCTGACTCTCCGCTCCCTCACCCGTGGCGTTCCGTACCGATTCTCGCCCGGCCAAAAACGCGATGACCAACAGCGCCACACCAAGCGCCGCGGCGAGCGCGAAGGGCAGCTTGGTGTCCGAGCGTCCTTCGGTCATCCCGGAGAGGATAGCGCAAAATCGAGTCGACCGGGGTCGGAGCAACTCTCGTGAACGACGCCACGCGTCGGCTTTGCGGGGTCAGCTAGCTGCTTCGACTTCAGCGCGCAGTTGCTCGAGCTTCTCGTTCGACTCGGTCCATTCGGCGAACGAGCGGTCGAGTTCTGCTTGTGCTTCTTGCACTTCGCGCAGCAGAGTGTCGCGGCGTTCGGCGTCGTCGTAGACTTCGGGCTTACTCAGCTCCTCGTTGTGCTCCGCGATGCGCTGTTCGAACTTCGCGATGGACTGTTCTAGCCCCCCGACCCGCTTCTCCAACGGCTTGACGCCCTGGTTTTGTTTGGCGCGGAGCTCGGCCTCTTTGCGGCGTTGTTCTTTTCGCGCCTGACGACTGCGCTTCTGGGCGACTGGCTTGATTGCGGTGTCGGTCGCCGGCGCCACGTCGCGCTCCTGGCACGACCACAGGTAGTCGTCGAGGGTGCCGGGATAACTTTCGACCCCGCCATCATGGACGACCCAGAGCTTGGTCGCGAGCCTTCGGATGAACGCCCGGTTATGGCTGACGAAGAGTAGGGTGCCATCGTAGGTGGCGAGCGCGTCCGTGAGTGCTTCGGTGGTTTGAAGGTCCAAGTGGTTGGTCGGCTCATCCATCAACAGGACATTGCCGGG
>CAXMRN010000037.1:0-5392 GCA_964195565.1 uncultured Polyangiaceae bacterium
GCCTCCTCGAAGCTCAACTGCGCGGTGTCCGAGGCTTCTTGCCCCATCTTGTGTTCCAACGATGCGACGCTCATGCCGGGCGTTCCGGCGGGGACGACAAATGCGGAGATGCCCCGCTTGCCCGCCGATGGATCGGTCACCGCGAACACGATCACTGCGCCTGCGATTCGCCCCGATGTGATGAACTGCTTTGTGCCCGTGATGACGTAGCCGTCGTCGGTCCGGACTGCGCGTGTCTCAAGGTTGGCGGCGTCGGATCCGGCTTGCGGTTCCGTCAGTGCGAATGCGCCGATCATCTTTCCTGTGGCCAAGGGCTCGAGGTATTGTCGTCGAAGAGCTTCGCTCGCTACCGATTGCAAGATCGCACAGACCGGTGCGTTGTTGACGCTCATGATCGTCGAGACGGCGCCGTCGCCCGCTGCGATCTCCATCAATGCCAACGCATACGACACATAGTCCAGATCGGCGCCGCCGTGGGCCTCGGGCACGGTCATCCCCATGAACCCCAGCCCGCCCATCTCCCGAAGCACGTCGAGGTCGACCGCCCCCGCCGACTCCCACTTGCGGCTGTTGGGTGCCAACCGCTCCTCTGCGAAGCGCGCTGCCGATTCGCGAATCAACTCTTGTTGCTCGGTGAGGATCATCCGGTATCAGGGGTAGCCCCTCCTCGGCCTGTGAACAAGCTCACAAAACGGCGTCCTTCCAGGCAGTTCCGCCCACAATTCGGGCACTCTACGCCACGTGGGCATTGACTCGCGCACCCGATCTAGGGGTAGACTGGCTCTTCTGCGCTTGCAGCGAGTCGGGCGGTCCCGTCCCGATTCCGCCGGTGGATTACTGAGGAAAATGATGATGAGTTGGAGCGCGCTACGACCGGTTGCTTGGTGCCTTGTTTTTGCCGCTGCGGCGTTCGGCTGCAACGGCACTAGCGGCGGCGAAGTCGACCCCTGCCTGACCGCGTTGCGCATCAATCTCGAGGTGGACGGCGCTGTGATCAACGAGGTGGACTACGTGATCACCGGCGACGACATCGATAGAATCGAGGGCAGCATCAACACGAGCGCGCCAGGCGCGACCGCGTCCGTAGAATACTTCGGTCTCCCGGCCGATTCGGGCTACCTGATCACGATGATCGCCGCCTCGGTGGACGGCACACTCATGTGCGGCGGGTCGGCATCGTTCGATGTCGCAATGGGCGAAACCACATCGATCGACCTGATCCTGCATTGCAAGGGCGCCCAGCAATTCGGCGGCGTCCGAGTCAATGGGGAGCTCAACGTTTGTCCGGAGCTCGACAAGGTCATCGTGGCGCCGCTTCAGACGTCAAGAGGGTACACGCTCGAAGTCGAGGCTGAAGCGAGCGACGAAGACGACGAGGCGGACGCCATCGCGTATCTCTGGACGGCGACCGATGGTGCGTTCGATGATCCCGATGCGAAGACGACGCTGTTCGTGTGCGGGGAAACCGTGGAAGAACAGCTCACGATCGAGGTTTCCGACGGCTACTGCGTGGACAGTTGGACCGTCGACGTCACGTGTGTCGAAGACGACGGCACGGGCGGGACCGGCGGCAGTGGTGCCAGTGGCGGTAGCGGCGGCAGCGGTGCGAGTGGCGGCAGCGGCGGCAGCGGTGCGAGTGGCGGTAGCGGCGGCAGCGGTGCCAGTGGCGGTAGCGGTGGAGACGGCGGTAGCGGCGGCGGTAGCGGCGGCGGCAGTGGTAGCGGCGGCGGCAGTGGCACCGGCGGCGGCAACGGCACGGGCGGGACCGGCGGCACCCCCGATGAATGCCTCGTCTCCCTTTCGGTTGAGTAGCGGCCTCAATTGCTCTCGAGAGCCTGAGGTTCGTATGAAGTAGCTACTGCAGTAGCCAGTCCGACATTTCTGACCGGATGGCGGCTTTACGATCTTCCGACTGGATCGGGCTAACCCCGCGAACATGATAGCGTTTCACCGCTCCGGCCTCCGGCTGGCACGCTCTCTGCACACCGCTGTCCTGAGACGGAGGCACGAAATGGATTCTTGCGGCGACTCTAGGCAAACTTCGCGCATGTGTAGGACGGCTTTTCTTGGCGCACTGGCGCTCCTGTTGGTGACGACCCCGGTTCAGGCTGCGGGTGGGCTCGAGGTTCGCACGGCGCAGATTGCCGAAGAAGGCTCCAGCATTTCGTGGGGGCACGCGGTCGCCGTGATGGAACAACCGATCGAAGCGGTGCTCCCCGTTGTCGTCGACTACGCCAACTATGTGCACTTCATGCCGAACTTCACGAAGTCCAAGGTGCTCGCCCAGCGGGGCAATCGCGCCATGGTCTACATGGAGGTCAGCGTCGCATCCGGCACCTTCACCCTGTGGGGGCAACTCAAGCTCTCGGAAGCCGCCCCTGACGGCGACACGCGGATCATCGAAGCGCGTCTCCTCGACGGCAACATGGACGCGTTCAGCGCGACTTGGCGGTTGACCCCGATCAACGGAGGCGCCCGCACCGAGGTCGACTTCAAGATCTACGTCGACCCCGACATGCCCTTGCCCTCATCGGTGTTCAGCCGCGAGAACGAGAGGGCTGCGGGCAACACGCTCCGCGCGCTCCGGACACGCATCGTCGAAACCAATCAAGCTTCGTAGGCGAGCCGCATCACGGGTGACCGTAGAACCCGTGCCCGTACCGATTGATCGGCGCCGAGTAGAACGCGTCGTCGTAGTAGTTGGGACTGTACCCGTACCCAACGTAGCCGCCTCCGGAGACGTAGCAGCTCGACGCGGCCAAGCAGAAGACCACCACGGTGAGAAGCACCAGTCGTTCGATCGTGCGCCTCATGGCGACACCTCGACTTCCTCGTCGCCGGGCGACCATTTCTGCAGAGCGACAGGTGCGCCCGAGGGGTCGAGGACCAAGGCCAGGGTCCCGTCCCGCACATCCGGACGAGGCGCGATGACCACGGTACCACCGAGCTCGGCGACGCGTTCGGCCAGCGCTGCAGGGTCATCCACGCGGACGTAGGGAACCCATGCGGAGCGAGTGCCTTCGAATGGGTTTGCAAGGATCCCGGCGCGGGCCTCGCCGGAGCTCCACAGGACGCGGTAGTCCGAGCTTGGTTTCTTCTTGAGGGGCTCGACGCGGTAGCCGAACGCGCCCTCGTAGAACTCGAGCGCGCGGTCAGCGTGGTTGGCGAGGAGCTCGTGCCAGAGCCAGGTGTGCACCTGGGGCTCGACATCGGGCGGGTCTCCGCGGCCCGAAGACAAGAGGTGGAGCACTGCGCCGTCCGCGTCTTCCACGGTCACGACGTGGCCGACCCCAGGCACGTCGATTGGCGCCTCGAGTTGCTTGCCACCGGCTGCATCGACGGCGGCGAGCGACTCCTCGAGGTTTGCGACGGACATCGCGCTCAACCAGCGCCCCCGTTTGGGTGCGTTGCCATCCTTACTCGCGTCGAGGATGCCGCCGAGGTTGCGCCCGTGGAACATGATGACGCTGTACCGACCATCCTCCTTGACCTCGAACTCCCAACCGAACAGCCCACCGTAGAACCGGCGAGCGGCTTCCCCGTCGCTGGTCACCAGATTGTGCCAGACGAATTTACCGGGAAGCTGCGGCCCGCCCTGCTCGTCGACGAGGGGCGGGAGCGTGGTGCTGCTGCGATTGCACCCAATGATCGACGCCGTGCAAAGCAGAGCGAGGGCGATCAAGGGGCTCGTGTGTCGAATAGTGCTGGTTGGTTGCGGCATGGAGCTCCAGGGCTGCTGGTGGAAGGGATGCGGAGAATACACTATTCAGACTCACCATGCTGTTCGCGCGTATTGTCCTCACCTTCACCGGGCTGGTCTTTTTCGTCCACGGCCTGGTGTGCTTCATCCACCCCGCCACCATTGGGCTCGAGAGCGGCCTCGCCATGCCGACGCCAAGCTCCCTGATCGAGGTGCGCGCCGAATACGGAGGCCTCCCCATCGCCCTCGGCCTCTTTTTCCTCGCCGCAGCCTTCCAAAAGATCGAAGTCCGTACCGGCCTGATCGTGATGCTGACCGTCGTCACCGGCTACGCCGCATCCCGCATCGCCGCCGTCCTCATGACGGGCCACTTCGACCAATACAACCTCGCCGCCATCACCTACGAAGCAACAACCGCCCTCCTAGGCGCGTGGGCGATAACCAAACTCCCCAAAAGGGGCCAGACCCGTTCTCAAAAAGGTTAACCCTTCGAAAAAGGGGACTGTCCCCTTTTCGAGGGGGAGGTTATTCGGCGGCGTTTATGAGGGGGGAGGTTATTTTGTCGCGGTCGTGGGGGGCGTTGAAGTTGATTGTTGGGCCCATTGGGATGATTCGGGTGGGGTTGATGCTTTCGTGGCTGCCGTAGTAGTGGTGCTTGATGTGGTGCATGTTGACCGTGCTGCTGACGCCCGGGACTTGGTAAAGTTCGCGGGTGTACGCCCATAGGTTCGGGTAGTCGACGAGGCGGCGTAGGTTCGTCTTGAAGTGGCCCACGTAGACCGCGTCGAACCGCATGAGGGTGGTGAAGAGGCGCCAGTCCGCTTCGGTGATCTGATCTCCTGCCAGATACCGTTGCGTGGAGAGGCGCTCTTCCAGCCAGTCCATGGTGTCGAACAGCGCAACGAACGCTTCTTCGTAGGCTTCCTGAGTGGTGGCAAAGCCGCACTTGTACACGCCATTGTTGAGGGTGTGATAGACGCGTTCGTTCACTTCATCGATCTCGTCGCGGAGGGCCTCCGGGTAGAAGTCGCCCGGCGTCGCGCCGAGATCGTCGAACGCACTGTTGAACATCCGGATGATCTCCGACGATTCGTTGCTCACGACGGTCCCCGTCTTCTTGTCCCAGAGAACCGGAACGGTCACCCGTCCGCTGAAACTCGGCGTCGCCGCGGTGTAGACCTGATGGAGGAACTCGGCGTCCATGACTGGATCCGGGATCACACCGTCGCCCTCGCGGAATGTCCACCCGTCGCGCCCCATGAAGTGGTTCACAACGGACACACCGATCATGTCCTCGAGGCCCTTGAGCCTGCGGAAGATCAGGGTCCGATGGGCCCACGGGCACGCATAGGAGACGTACAGATGGTAGCGCCCTGGCTCGGCCTTGAACGCCTTGCCGCTCGGCGGGTTCGTTCCGTCCGGTGTGACCCAGTTTCTGAATTTCGAATTGGCCCGGACGAACTTACCGCCCGTGCTCTTGGTGTCGTACCAAACGTCGCGCCACACGCCTTCAACTAGCTTTCCCATGTCATCCCTTTTTGTGATTCAACCCAAGTGGCCCATCTTGCCGCTCTGGTAGTCGCGGAAGGCCTGGGCGATTTCTTCTCGTGTGTTCATGACGAACGGCCCGTAGGCCACGACTGGCTCGTCGAGGGGCTCTCCTGCGAGCACCAAGACGCGAGCCCCCTTGCT
>CAXMRN010000038.1:0-6189 GCA_964195565.1 uncultured Polyangiaceae bacterium
AAATTCGGCCTCGTCGTTCTAGTCTCGTTGATCGCTGCGATCGTCTACGGCGCGCGAAACGAAATCGTCTCCTTGGTTGCGCAAGCGGGCCCCGCCGCGACAGCTCTCAACGTCGTCGGCATTGCGATCGGCTTCACGAGCAGCAAACTTTTCGGCATTGGCCGCCGCGACCGTCTGACGATCGCCATCGAAGTGGGCATCAAGAACGCGACCATCGGCCTGATGGTGACGCTGACCCTGCTCAAGTCCGCGGAACTATCGATCCCGTCGGCCGTCTACGGCATTCTGATGTTCGTCTTCGGTGGCTTGTTGGTGCTGTTCGGTCGAAGACAGTCTCCGACTGCCGTGCACGTCGAGCACGGCTAGCCGACCTAGGTCCCCCCTCGCCTGCCTACCGGCAGCGAAAAGCGACAGTTCCGCCGCGCCGCAGGGCCAGTCGCGACAGCCAGGTGGAAGGCGATGCGGCACTGGGGTACTCCCGCGGCTGGACGGCGATAGACTGTCGAGGATGAGCGAATCCATATGAGCAACCAGGCGATTGCCGGAGTAGTTCTGGCTGGCGGCCGCGCGACCCGTTGGGACGGGCGCGACAAGGGGCTCATCCAAGTGCTGGGGCGACCGATGATCGCGCACGTGCTCGACGCACTGACGCCACAGGTCGCGCGCGTCGTCATCAGCGCGAACCGCAATCTCGATGCCTACCGCGCCTTCGGCGTGTCGGTCGTTGCCGATCCGACTGGCGACTTCCTCGGTCCACTCGCTGGCATCGCGAGCGGCCTGGCTGCGGTCAACACCGAGTGGGTAGCGATCGCGCCGTGTGACTCGCCCCTTCTAACCGCCGACTGCGTTCACCGCCTCGCATCGGCTCGTGGGGATGGTCCGGACACCGACATCACGGTCGCGCACGACGGTGAGCGTATTCAACCGCTGTTCGCGTTGATTCGCCGTGGCCTGCTGCCAAGTCTCAACGAATTTCTCGAGTCGGGCGAGCGCAAGGTCGACCGCTGGTACGAGCAACAGCGAATGCGCCCCGTGGACTTCAGTGACAGCGCTGACTGCTTCCTGAACGTCAACCGACCTGAGGACCGGGACCTGCTAGAAGCACGGATGCGCGAACGCAAAGTTTCACCCTTCGCCGATAGGCGCTAAAGAAAGAGAATGGGCCGGCCCAAACGCAGACGCTCCGCGGGCGAGCGACGTGGTTACCACCACGGCAATCTTCGCGAGGCGTTGATCGACGCCGCCCTCGAGCTGATTTCGGAGAAGGGCCCGGCGGGCTTCACTTTCGCTGACGCCGCGCGCGGCGCTGGGGTGAGCCCTGCTGCGCCCTATCGACACTTCCGAGACCGCGATGCGCTGATGGCAGACATCGCGAAGCGAGGATTCGAGGCGTTGGCCGAAGACCTGAGCGCAGCGGCGAAGGACGGGAGCCCGAACCCGGTGGTCACCGTCGAACGGATCGGGCAGGCGTACATCGACTTCGCGCGTCGCGAACCGGCGTTGTTCTCCGCCATGTTCGAATCGGGGCTCGCACCGTCAGAAGCGACCGACGTGAAAGCCGCCGAAGACCGGGCCTTCCAAGTATTGCTCGAAGCCTGCGAGGCCATCTCAGATACCGCGAAGACGGCACAGCGCCCTCCCCCGATGATGATGGCCCTCCACTTGTTCTCGCTCGCGCACGGTATCGCCGCCCTGTATTCGCGCGGCGATGGCTCGCGACGCACGATTCCGATGTCGCCACCAGAGCTCCTCGAGGCTGCGGTCCTGGTCTATTTGGATGGGCTCGGTATCTCCAAGTAGGGGGAGGCCCGATCTTCCAGCGGGGCAGTGCCTTGACACTCGTTCTCCTTCGCCCCATATGTGAATGTGAAGAACATTTACATATGGGAAACGCCAGGAAAAGGAGCACGAAATGACGACGATGGTGGCAAAGCTGGACGACTTGGGAACACCGGTTTGGGTCGCACTCCTCGTGCTCTCGTTTGTCGTCTTCTGGCCGGTCGGCCTGGCGCTCTTGGCGTTCCTGGTGAGCAGCGGACGGCTCGGCTCACACCGCGGCCCTTGGTGCTCGGGTAGGATGTCAAGTCGCCGCGAGCGGTGGGCGCGCCCCTATTGGCACGACCACACCGGCAACACCGCCTTTGAAGAGTACCGCGACCAGGCGTTGCACCGCCTCGAAGAAGAACAAGAAGAGTTCCACGATTTCCTGAAGCAACTGCGCATGGCCAAGGACCGCACGGAGTTCGATCGGTTCATGGCCGATCGAGCGGCACGCGCGGAAGACGCGGAAGACGACGACGCGCCCGAAGAGCCGGATGACCAGAATGATCGCGATGACGAGGGCGACGAGACGCGGCCAGACGCCTAGGCGAAGGCCATCTCGGGCCGCAGAACGAAGCGACGCTTCCTCAGGTGTTCTCAGTCGTGATCGAAACGGCAAGCATGTAGCAGAGGCAGACGCCGACCGCGGCCCACAGTTTGAAGTGGACGAACACCCCCAAGGCAGCCACCGTCGCGAGCCAGTTGAACATGGACCAAAGGTACCAAGAGTGACCTCAGCGTCCAAAGAAGCGGGTTTTCGTCACCGTTGGGGGACAGTCGCCAAGGTCGTGTGTATCCTCTGCACGTCATGACACTTCTGATCCTCGGACTCGCGATTTTCATTGGCGCGCACCTCATCCCCTCGGCGCCGGCTTTACGCGGCCGGTTGAAAGGCAAGGTGGGGGGCAACGCGTACCGTGGGGTTTTCGCGCTCGTCTCGCTCGCCGGATTTGTCCTGCTGGTCATGGGGATGGGCCGGGCGCCGTCGGTGCCGGTCTGGGATCCACCCGCATGGGGATATCGCGTCCCGGTGTTTGCAATGCCCGTCGCCCTCACCCTCTTCATCGCATCGCTCATGCCGACCAACCTGAAGCGCTTCGTGCGCCACCCCATGCTTTGGGGCGTGGCGATTTGGGCAGCGGCCCACCTGCTGGCGAACGGAGACCTCGCCTCCCTGATCCTGTTCGGAAGCTTTGGAGCGTTCTCGCTCTTCGATGTCTGGTCCGCAAACCGTCGCGGCGCACAGTTGTCGACAAAGGTCGTTCCCTACTGGCGCGACCTGCTCGTGGTCGCCCTCGGCGGCATCGTGTACGTCGGGCTTCTACACAGTCACGAGATGCTCTTTGGAATGCCCGTGTCGTTCGTGATGTAAGCTCAGCGGTGCCCGATCGACGCCTGCAGCGCGCTGGCCTCGAACCCGTCGGGCGCCTCACCGGTCCGCATGTAGAGGTAGAGCGCCGCCTGGAAAATGCCCTGTAGCGCAGACTGCGCGAGCGCGATGACGATGAAGTAGAGCACCGACACGACGATCAACGCGACGCTGTTGGCGGTGACGCCCAGCACCATGAACAGGACTCCGGGCAGTGCCAGAAGCAGGAAGATCAGTCCGAAGCTGAAGTGGCCGATGAGCTGCTCGCCCCACGTCGTCTTGAGCATCGTCGCCGAACGCTTGAGCGCACTGATGGGGCCCTCGTTCTCGATCACCAGGATCGGAACGACGAGGAAGCTCGTGAGGGTCCATGCCATGCCGAGCAGGCCGGCGACGATTTTGCCTACCAGGTTCGAGCGTTCTTCGATCATTCGAAGCACCAAGCCCACGGTCGCCGCGAGCAGGGCCCAACCCGCGATCGCGGGAAGGCGCGCCCAGGCTTCGCGGAGCCCGTCCGTGACCGTCGGGTCTCCGCCTTCCATCCGAATCTGCGCACAAGCGATGAGGCCCGCGTTGAAGAAGACGATCACGAAGTAATTGCAGAAGTAGAACAGAAACAACCCGAGGCCGTAGAGGACCTGTTCCGCAGAGATGTGGCCGTCAGATTGCGTCAAACTCTGCGCAGCGCCCGCGGTCATGCTTTCGCTAGCCGCTTGCCAATCCGTCATCGCCAGCAACGGGCCGGCAAACGAGGCCAGGACCAGCAAGCAGCATAGACCAGAGAGCAGCGGAAAAAGCAGCAGCTCCTTGTCCTGCTTCAGCACATCCCAGGATGCGCGCATCAACGATGTAGTTCGAGAAAACTTGCCCACAGTGCCCCCCTCCGGTCAGACGCGGTCGCCTAACAGGGTAACGGAGAACCGCGTCGCTGGCCCAACCTCCCCCGGGATGTTACCCCTCCGGGTGCCCATTCTGGTCGCTGAGAACCTGAGAAAGTCGTATGGGGACCTGCAGCTTCTCGATGGCGTCGACTTGTCGATTCATGAGGGTGAGCGCGTCGGGCTCGTCGGATCCAATGGCACGGGCAAGTCCACTCTGGCCCGCGTGCTTCTCGGGATCGAGACGGCCGACGAAGGGCGCGTCGCACGACGGAGGGAAGCCACGATTCGCTATCTGTCTCAGGAGCCCGACCTGCCGCTCGAGCGAACCGCGCGTGACATCGTCTTTGATGGTCTTGGGGCTTGGGCGGACGCGTTCCGCAATCACGAGGCGCTGAGCCATCGGATCGCCGCACAGGAAGCGGGCTGGGAAGCGCTGCTAAGCGAACAAGCGGACAGCGCACACGAGGTCGAGCGCCTGGGCGGATGGGAACGGAGCCGGCGGGTCGACGTTCTGCTGGAGCAGCTCGGCATGCGTCAGATCCTCCGACCCATCCGAGAACTCAGCGGTGGAGAGCGGAGGCGCGTCGCGCTCGCTCAGCTGCTAGTCGAGGAGCCCACGCTCGCGATCCTCGACGAACCCACCAACCATCTCGACGCGGACACGATCGAGTGGCTGGAGACATACCTCAAAGAACAGTACACCGGGGCGCTGCTTCTGATCACCCATGATCGCTACGTCCTCGACCGGGTAGTCACGCGCACGCTCGAGATCGATCAGGGCCAGGTCCACAGCTACGCGGGCGGATGGCAGTCGTACCTCACAGCCAAAGCGGAGCGCATGGCCCACGCCTCGCGCTCGGAAGCGAACCGGAAGAACCTCTTACGCACGGAGCTCGAGTGGCTGCGACGTTCGCCGAAGGCACGCACGTCGAAATCCAAGGCTCGCGTCGATCGAGCGGTTGCGCTTCGTGACACCCAAGGGCCGCAGGCCGAACGTGTCGCGCGTTTCGAGCTCCAGAAGGAACGGCTCGGGGGCACGATTCTCGAAACCGACGACCTCAGCCTCGAGCTCGGCGGCCGGGAGCTCGTGCGCGCGCTGAGCTTCGTTCTGCAACGAGGCGAGCGCGTGGGCATCGTCGGCCCGAACGGAGCCGGCAAAACCACCCTCCTCAAGGGTATCCTCGGGCAGCTCGAGCCTTCCGGAGGGCGCGTCGTCGTAGGCAAAAACACCAAGTTCGCCTACTTCGATCAAGGCCGAAGCGGCCTCGACGAGGAGCAGTCCCTTCAGCACAACGTCGCCGAGGACCGCTCTCACGTTGAGTTCCAGGGCAAATCGGTCGACATTCGGAGCTACCTCAAGAGGTTCCTGTTCGAACCGCATCGCGCGCGTGACCGCCTGTCGGCTTTGTCGGGGGGTGAGCGCGCACGCGCGGCGCTCGCAAAGATGCTGCTCGTGCCCGCAAACGTGCTCGTGCTCGACGAACCCACCAACGACCTCGACGTTTCGACTCTCGCGACGCTCGAGGAAATGCTCGTCGAAGGCCAGTCGACTGCGCTGATCGTGTGTCACGACCGCTACTTCCTGGATCGCGTAGCAACCGGAATTCTTGCGTTCGAAGAGGACGGCCAGGTGACCGCCTACGCAGGCAACTACAGCGACTACCGTGAGGGGCGCGATGCTCGAAGCGCTGCGCGCGACGCTCCGTCTCCGCGGAGCCACAAGCCCGAGATACGCGAGACAACCCCGAAGCCGCGCAAGCTGTCGTATAGAGAAAGGATCGAGCTAGGGGAGGTCCTCGCGTCGATCGATCGCGCCGAGGCTGGTGCCTCCGAAATCGAATCGACGCTGAGCGATCCAAGGCTCTACGCGGAACGCGCGTCGGAAGTCCCAGGGATTGTCGAACAACAACGCGAGCTTCAAGAGCAACTCGGGCAACTCATGTCTCGTTGGATGGAGCTCGAGGCGATCTCCACCAACGAGGGGTCCCAGTGAAACCGGTACGAACGCCGCGCTACGGCTCGCGAGACGCGCATGAGCTTCGTCGACGTGCCCGCGGGCGAGCTCCCCAAGGCTATGTCGCGACGATTGTCGTCACGGTGGCATAGAGGTAAGCTTGC
>CAXMRN010000039.1:0-4077 GCA_964195565.1 uncultured Polyangiaceae bacterium
GAAGTCTGTGTTCTTCGCCCCGAAGAGCACTCCCCCGAAGTTCGCCGCTGGGCCTTCCGTACCGTTGGCATGGTGGAGGCGAATCGCGTGAACGTCTTGGAAGTGACGGTTCAGCGGGTGATCTTCGAATGCCGCCCGTGCGCCGCAGGTCAGGAATAGCTTCTCAACCACCTGTGTAGCTGCGTCGACGGCTCTTGCGGAATCGTTGCGAAATCGGACTCGACGTTCGACGGGAATCTTTTCGCCCTTCTCGAGATACGAAAACATCTCCTGGAAGTTGCGTCGAAGAACCAAGACCTCGCGATCGAGCAACGCCGATGCATCCGACGCGGTGACACTGTTCGTGAACGAGTCCCTGGCTTTGCCGCCGGTCGCCTGAGAGACCTTGCTCTTCATGTAGTCGACATAGGCGTCGAGAGCGCCAAACGCAGCGCCTACCGCGGGGGTCGAAACCGAGCGGACGTGGATCTGACCAAACGGATATCGATAGACGGGCGACGAGTTCACCTCGTTGCCAGGGTTGTCCTGTCGGAAACCGTCCGAGAATTTGTGCATCCGGTGCTCCGGAACAAAGACGTCCTCGACAACGACATCCTTGCTGCCGGATCCGCGAAGCCCCGACGTATGCCAGTTGTCGATGATCTCGTAGTCGCACCGCGGCACCAAGAACGTTCGCATGTCGGGGGCCTTGCCCTCTTCGTTCGGCACAAAACCGCCAAGGAAGGCCCACTCGGCGTAATCGCAACCGCTCGAAAACGACCACCGGCCACTCAGCTTGACACCACCGTCTACCCACTCGGTATTGGCGACCGGCATATAGGAAGACGAAATCAAAGTAGCGGGGGCGTTCTTCCAGACCTCGTCTTGGGCTTCGGGCGCGAACAGCGCGAGCTGCCAAGTGTGCACGTTGAGCACCCCATAGACCCACGCGCTCGACGCGCAGCCACGGCCTAGCTCGAGCTGGAGGTCGAAGATGATCGACGGATCCATCTCATAGCCGCCATATCGTTTCGGCTGGACGACCTTGAAGAACCCCAGTCGGTGGAAATCGTCCATCGTCTCCTGTGGCATTCGCCGGAGCTTCGCAGCCACGCCGGCGCGCTCTCGGAGCGTTGGCGCGAGGTCTCGGGCCCGCTGGATGAGCTCCTCACGAGTCGGGAAAGGACCGTAATCTCGGTCTATCGCTTGTTGTCCATGCGACGCTGGAATCGGTTGGGACGCTGTGCTGTGGCTCATGAACTCCGCCATCTCCCCATCATAGGGCTGACTTAACAACCTGGAAGGGGCGGAATTCATCGCTGTCCGGACCGGCCGAAAAACAGCGCTGTGTTAGCCACCTTGACCCTTGCCGCCGGCCGAAGTCGATGAGACCTCGACCGCCGTCAAACGCAGCTCATGTGAGCTTCGCTTGACGATCGTCTGCGAGCGACTCGAGAGTACCTGACCATCCGCTGTAGCGGCAGAGCTCGGACCACAAGGCCTCGCGCTCCTCGGCGGTTTCACGAGTTTTGGCGAACCGATGGGTTGGGCGTGGTGTTCGGTCGTGCCAGAACTTACCCGTGTTTCGTCCGGCTTCGTCTGCGGCGCAAAGCCAGACGATGGTATCTGCACCTTGCGCAGGGCTTCGCAAAAGCGGCTTCGTGAGCCTGTAGAAGCGTGGGAGAGAGGTCGAAACTCCCGGCGTGTCGGCCCATCCGGGATGCATGGCGTGCACGACGACGCCGCGCGGAGCGAGCGCGCCGGCCCAAAGTTCGGTCAGGATGACCTGGCCCCGCTTTGTCCGGGCGTAGGCCTTCGCTCCGTCATATGTTCCGTGTGCGCTCTGCAGGTCGCTCACCGAGATGCGCTGAGCATACATACCGCCAGACGCCACATTGATGATGCGCGCGGACGCGGCGAGTTTGGGCACCAGCAAATTCGTGAGCAGAAAGTGTCCGAGAAGGTTCGTCGCAAACGTGGTTTCGATACCCTCAGCCGTCTCGGTGCGAGTAGGCAGCAGGACCCCGGCGTTGTTGACGAGAATGTGAATCGGGGCTTCGATTCGCTCGGCGAGCGTGCGCACGTCGTACATTAAACTAAGGTCTGCGACCTGCACCCGGACGGCAGCGCTGCCAGTCTGCTCGGTGATGCCCGCTGCGACTTGTTCCGTCTTGTCTCGATTGCGCCCGACGAGCTGTACAGTCGCGCCGAGGCGCGCCAACTCCGTCGCGGTCTGCTTGCCCAGGCCGGATGTCGCTCCCGTGATCACGGCCGTCCGGCCTGTGAGGTCTGCGTCGATGCTCGGATGAGACCGCCAGCGGTAGCCAAGCGACGTGTACCCGAGCAAAGACTTGTCCAAGAACCGATCAAGCATCCACATTACCTGGAACTGGTCGCATGGATCCGCAAGCGGTCATGGTGACTGCGGAGGAGCTCCTCGCCATCGTGGCGCGCGAACCTGACAGGGTCGGGAACCACTCTGAGAACCGAATTGTGCGGTGCTAGCGTACTGCGCTCCCCTTCACCGCACGCCAGCGTTCGACCTCTTCCGGGCGCACCGAGTCGCCGCCTCCGAGGAAGCGCTCGAGATGTGCGAAGCTGTCCGTGCCCCAGAACAGCTCTCCGTCGACGATCATCGTAGGCACGCCGAACACGCCGTTCTCGATCGCTTGCTCATTGGCATCCCGGAGTCGTTGCTTGATCGCGGGCTCCCGGATTCGCTCGAGCGCGTTGGCCACGCCTGCGTCGGCGCAAATCTCCGCGACGACTTCCGGCGAGCCGACATCTCGGCTCTCAGCCCAGGTTGCCTCGAACAAGTCCGTCACGAGGCGCGCACGAGTGTCATCGTCCATGTCGAGGAGGGTCGCCCGCAGCGCGGCGAGCGGGTTGAACGGATGCGAAAACGGGGGAACGAAGGGCAGCTCGAGCACGGCCGCTGCACGCATGCAGTCCTTGAACATGTATGCCCGCTTTGGCGGAATCTCCCCGGGCCCCTTGTGCCCGAGCTCGTTGAGAAAGGCCGCGAGCAGGCTCGGTTTCAGCTCGACGCGCAGATCATGCCGCTCGGCAAGGGCGGGCAAGCGATGCCAGGCCAGGTAGCTGTATGGCGAGAGGTAGTCGAAATAAAAACCAAGGCGCCGCGAGGCCACTAGTAGAGCACCTCCACCCAGCGACCCCCGGCGACGAGCTCGGCCCTGCGCCGCGCCCACTTCTGCTCGGAGCCGGCGATTTCGCTGAAGGCCTCGTCGAGCTCGCCGCGCATCTTCTCGAGGCCGGCCACGTACACGTACGTGTGAGGCTGCCCGAGAAGCGTCCAAAGCCCTTCGCCGCGCTGGGCGAGCGCTCCGTCCCAGTCGATCGGTGCCGACCAGGTCGGTCGAGGGCTGAGCGCCTTGAACGCCTGAAAGGTGTCGCTGTCGTAGTACTGGGTGAAGTCGTCGCGCTCGTCGTTCATGTAGAGAAGCTCGAGCCCGCTGTGAGCGCCGTAGAAGAGGGTGATCGTCCCCTTCCAGTCTGGGACGTTCTGGTAAAGGTGCTTCACGAAGGCGCGGAACGGCGCGATACCGGTGCCCGTGCCGATGAGGATCAGGTTGGCGTCCATCTCCTCGGGCACCTCGAACGCGAGCCCGTACGGACCTGACATCGTAATGCGGTCGCCGACCACGAGGTCGCATAGATAGTTCGATGCGACGCCCGGGTATTGCTCGCCGCTGTACGTGTCGACGTAGCTGGCACGGCGCACCGCAATCTTGATGCGTGGCAGCCCGCTACCTCCGCGTTCCGGAAGGTCGGCCACGCTGTAGAGGCGGAAGTGGTGCTCCTGCCCAAACGCCTTGGTGCCCGGGGCCAGCACGCCGACGCTTTGTCCGAGCTGAAACTCGAAATCGGCCTTCTGAACTTCCAGGGTGAGCTCCCGGACTTCGATGCCGGACGCCTCGGTGGTGATCCTCTCGCTCGCGACCACGCTCGCCTCGAACTTCTGTTCGGTATCGTAGTCCTCGAGATGGGTAACGGCACTGTTCATGACATCTCCTCCTGGCCCTCGCAGGCTCCGCTCTCCGGCCTCTGCTGGCAAGCTTCTGATTCGTTGCACCCCTG
>CAXMRN010000040.1:0-35163 GCA_964195565.1 uncultured Polyangiaceae bacterium
TTCGGGGTTGGTGATGGACTGCCGCTTGGCGATCTGGCCGACGAGGACCTCGCCCTGGTCGTCCCATGCCACTACCGACGGCGTAATCCGGTCACCCTCCTCATTGACGATGACCTTCGGCTCTTTGCCCTCCATCACCGCTACGACAGAGTTGGTGGTCCCGAGGTCGATGCCGATGATTTTTCCCATGTTTTCTTCTCTCCTTTTGCCTCCGAGCTGCTGCCGGAGTTAAGCCAACCTAACCACGGCCCGAAAGCCGTCAAGGCTTTCAATCTTCGACTGGAAAGCCGTCAAGGCTTTCAACTCGGACTAGATGGCCGTCGTCAGGGCGTCAGCCCGAGACGGTTTGTCGGAGCGCGGCAATGTCTTCCGAGTCGGCCAGGACGATCAGGGAGTCTCCTGCTTCGAGCAGCTGCTCACTGCCCGGATTGTAGACGTAGTCCCCATCGTGTCGGTGAACCGCCACAACGAGGGCTCCGGCTTCACGGATATCGGTCTCTGCGAGCCGTTGGCCCACGATCGGGCTCTCGGCGGGAATGTCGATCGCCTCGAGGCCCACGCTGATACCGCTGCCGAACTGGACGATCCGGTCGAGGAACGCTGCGGCCTTAGGGCTGACCATCTCGCTGAACAGACGCACGCCGCCGATGTAGTTGGGCGCGACGACCGAATCGGCGCCGGCTCGGCGAAGCTTGGCTTCGGTCGACGGCTCGATCGATTTGGCCACGATGCGGGCGGCCGGATTGAGGGCACGCGCGCTGATCGTGACGAACAGATTGGCCTTGTCGTCGTTGAGCGCCGAGATGACGCCCCGGGCGCGGGCGATGCCCGCCAGCTCGAGGACGTGATCGTCCGTGGCATCGCCAATGACGTAGAGAAGGCCATCGTTGAACTCCTCGCTGAGCTCCTCGAGCCTTTCGCGATTGCTGTCGATGACCACGAATGGAACCCCCACGGCGCCGAGCTCGGTCGCGATGTGCCGGCCCGTGGTGCCAATGCCGCAGACAATGACGTGCTTATTCAGCCTGCTGATTGCGCGTTGCATACTTCGACGCCTCAGAATCCCCTGCAAATCACCTTCTACAATCAAAGCAGTGAGACTAGAAATGAAATAAAGCAATGTGCCGCTGCCGAGCACGATCAGAGCGATGGTCACGGCGCGGGCTTCGGGAAGCTCGTTCATGCCCTCGAGCGTTTCGGCAAAGCCGACGGTCGAAAGCGTGATGATGGTCATGTAGAAGCAGTCGAACCAGGACCACCTGCCTTCACCGACGGCGAAATAGGCAGTGGCCCCAACCAGCACCACGGCCGCCAGGACGCCGGCTGCCGAGATCAAGCGGCCGTACGCCCCCCGCCTCGACTTGAAGAACATCAGCTTCACTGGGGCGTAGTTGGCGTCAAGGGTCGAACCAAGTCAACCCTTGACCATAGCCCACTGGGGCGGCACAACCGGCCGCGGTGAATTCCTCCGAAGACGCGCGCCGGGCGGGGCGGGGCCTAGTGTCGATTGCCGGCGCCAAGGGCTACTTCATCGTCACCAGCTACGCGGTGCAGCTTCTGCTCCCGAGAATCTTCGGGGAAGCAAAGGAGTTCGGCCTCTACGCGGCCACGATGAGCGGCGTGTCGATTCTCACCAATGTGTTGATTGTCGCGACGATTCAATCGGTCTCGAAGTTCGTGAGTGAAGACGAGGATCGTGCAGAGGTCACACTGCGGCAAGGGCTCCGGGTGCAGACCCTCCTCGGAGGCGCCCTCGCGCTCGGGCTTTTCATCTTCGCTCCGGTGATTGCGGGGGTGCTCCTCGACGACCAGCTGACGCCCTTGATCCGCGTCGCGTCCGTCGTCGTGTTTGCATACGCCTTGTACGCAGCCGTGGTCGGGAGCCTCAACGGGCGGCATTGGTTCGCGAAGCAGGCCCGCCTCGACGCGACGTTTTCTACCCTTCGGACGGTCGGAATTCTTGCAGGTGCGGCGCTCGGATTCGGCGCAATGGGCGCCGTCGCGGGTTTCGCGACGGCATCCGCGACGATCTTGTCGATCAGTCTGATCTGGATCGGGTTCGGGCAGCGGGGCGAGCCGATTCCCCTCCGCCGCTGGGTCGGCTTCATGGCCCCGATCTGGACGTACCAGATCTGTCTCAACGGGATCTTGATGATCGACCTGCAGGTCCTGAAGCGGACCGCCACTGAGATCGCGTTGGCGAGCTCATTGGCTAGCCACGCCGCTGTCGATCTGGCTAACCAGTACGTCGGCTACTACCGGGCGGCACAGACCTTTGCATTCGTCCCGTATCAATTGATCATCTCGCTGACGTTCATCGTGTTCCCGATGATCAGCAAGGCGACCAGTATCGGAAACCGGGAGGCAGCCCGCTCCACCATTCAGCATGCGATGCGCTTGTCTCTGATTCTCCTGCTACTCGTTGCGGCCCCCACGTCAGGCGCCGCTCACGGAGTGATGCAGCTTGCCTACCCGGCGGAGTACCTCGCGGGCGCCCCCGCCCTTTCGATTCTCGTGTTCGGTGTGGTGGCGTTCGCGCTATTTGCCGTGTCTGCGACGGCGATCAGCGGCGCGGGCAAGCCGTCTCTCGCGGCCATCATCGCAGGCGTGTCACTGGTCGTCGTCGTGGTGGCGAACCGAGTCCTCGTGATGCGCGCGGGTCTCGGGGAACAAACCCTCGAAGCGGCCGCTACCGGCACCGCCATTGGAATGTTCGTGGCGCTGGTTCTTTCCGCGTGGGTCATTCATCGAGAGTTCGGGGTCTTCATCCCAGTCGCCACGTGGGTCCGAGCGGCTCTCGCGGCCGGTGCGGGGTACGCCAGTGCTTCGGCGATTCCCCACGAATCTCCACTCATGGCCCTCGTCGCGTTGGCAGTCGGCTTCACAAGCGCGGTCGTCGTCTTGGTCGTCACGCGCGAGCTGACCGGTGATGACTGGCATGCCCTGCGGCGCGTCGTCCGCCGAGACTAGCGTCAGCGGCGGTAGTGGCCGCTGCGGCCGCCCAGCTTCTCGAGGAGCACGACCTCTTCGATCGCCATCCCGCGATCGATGGCTTTGAGCATGTCGTAGAGCGTCAGCGCGGCGACTGTAGCCGCGGTGAGGGCTTCCATTTCGACGCCCGTGCGATCGGCGCAACGGACCGAGGCCTCGATGACGAATCGTTCCTCATCGTCCGCCGGCTCGAAGGCAACGTCGCAACCGGTGATCGCGAGGGGGTGGCAAAGCGGTATCAGCTCCGAGGTTCGCTTCGCGGCTTGGATCCCCGCAATCCGCGCGGTGGCCAAGGCATCGCCCTTGGGCACTTCCCCGGATAGCAGCACTCGGCGAGTCTCGGGATTCATCCGGAGAGTCGCGCGCGCGCGTGCTTCACGTGACGTCTTGTTCTTCTCGCCGACGTCGACCATGCGGGCCTGACCGTCGCGATCCAAATGTGTGAGTTCGTCGTCTCTGTCCATCAATCGGGGAGCGGCGCCTCGTAACTAGCGCGCGGGGGGATGGTAGCTGTCCCCGCCATACGGGCAATCAGCGCGACCCTCGAGTGGACCCCGAGCTTGGAAAAGATTCGTTTGAGATAGGTGTTGACGGTCGACACGGTGAGCCCCGTATCTGAGGCGATCTCCCGCGTGCTCGAGCCCGTCACCAGGAGCGAAACGACGTCGCGCTCACGCGGGGTGAGCGGGGCGCGACGCAAGGTCTCCTCGACCGCCTCGCCTGGCCTCCGACTCCCCTCGTCGGTGAGGCGGTCCGAATAGTCGAGGCCTCTTCCGTAGAGCCGCGATGCCCACTTCAAAAGCTCTAACTGATTGCCCGCCGGCGCATCTCCCACGATCTCGAGGTGGAGCGTTCCTACGAGGGTTCTTCCCTGGCGAAGAGGTAAAGAGATCGTCGGGTCGGTCGTGGTCAAAGCAGACTCGCTACTCAACGGCTCGGCATCGGGGCGATCGAGCCGAAACGAATGGGCTCCGACCAAGCCGGCGATCAAAGTCGCGCCTCGTTGGGGATACGTCCGAACGGGGTCGAGCTCCGCTAGGCGCTCGACGATCTCCATCAGCCTTTCGCTTGATGTCACAGTCCGTTCCTCAACTCATACTTGGCTTCAATGAGGGTCGAAAATTCAATTAATGTCAACCCCGAAGCCCCGTGCGCGCCAAAGCCCTCTCTACCGGGTGGGATCCCAGGCGAACGATGAGCGGGCGATCTCGTTTAGCTCGAAATTCGGAACCAACTCCTCGGCGCGAATCGGGGCGTCCGTGCGGGTCAACCCAAGCGAGCAGGCCAGCAGGCCAATCACTTCCTCGGGAGAGCGGCCGAGCTCGCGAAGCGACTCGATCGATGTGGCCTTGTGTCGCGTGGCCAGTCGGGTGCCCTCCGCGTCGACCACCAAGCCCACATGCGCGAAGCGCGGGACCGAGTAGCCGAGCGCGCGGTAGAGCGCGATCTGTCGCGGCGTCGACGAAAGCAGGTCTTCACCGCGGATCACTTCGGTGACCCCCGCTTCGGCGTCATCGACGACGACCGCGAGCTGGTACGCCCAGATTCCGTCGGCCCGGCGAAGGACGAAATCGCCGCCGACCTGGCCTTCGGGATAGGCACCGCACAAGACGTCCTCGAAGCCTGGGGATGGATCCTCGAAGACGAAGCGAAGTGCCGGCGGCTTGTCGGGCTTCGTCACACCGTCACGGCAGGTTCCTGGGTAGCGCAGGCCATCCTCTCCATGCGGCGCGCTGGCGATCGCGGCGATCTCCTTTCGAGAACAGGTACACGGGTAGACCAGGCCCGCAGCTTCGAGCTGGTGGAGCGCGCGCTCGTAGGATTCGTCGTGGGACGACTGGAAGACCGGGCCTTCATCCCAATCGAGCCCGAGCCACTCGTGGTCGCGGCAGATCGCGTCCGCGGAGCCGGGAACGACGCGCGGGCGATCGATGTCCTCGATCCGCATGACGATCTGTCCGCCCTGCTTGCGTGCTCGCAACCAAGTCACCAGGGCGGTGCGCGCGTGCCCTGGGTGCATCTTCCCCGTCGGCGAAGGGGCGAAGCGCGTCCGATACGTCGAAGCCACGGTCTATCCTTTATACGACTTGCGCCAGGGCGGCCATGCAGTGCATCGTCCGTGCGTGCGGGGACGAACCGATACGTGCGGGTGCTTTCCAACCGGGCGCCACTATCCAGGCATTGCCGACCTGATCGCCGACGCGATCCAAAACGTCGAAGGGCTGTGCCACGAGTTCGAGCCAGGTTCGACATGGGAGGACATCCCGTTCACCGTCATCGACTTCGAGACGACAGGCATAGATTCCCAAACCGACCGCGTGATCGAGATCGGCCTCGTGCGTTTCGACAAGGGCAAAGTGACCAGCCGAGAGAGTCTCCTAGTCAACCCCGGCATCCCGGTGCCTGAGGAGTCTCGGGCCGTGCACGGCATCACCGACGAGGAGCTCGAGGGCTCCCCCGACTTCGCGACGGTCATGCCCCGCGTGCTGGAGCTCCTGCAAGGCACGCTCCCCGTCGCGTACAACGCTTCGTTCGACCGCGGGTTCATTCTCGCAGAGATCGCCCGAGCTGCCCCCGAGGGAATGACACCCGGAGACATGCCGCCCGCCGCGCGAGAAGACGTGGTGTGGGTGGACCCCTTGGTCTGGGCTCGCGAGATCCTCAAAGAGCTGAAGAGCCGGCGACTCGGCGATATCGCGAAGCACCTGGGCATCCCGCTCGAGCAGGCGCACCGCGCCGCAGGTGACGCGGAAGCCACAGGGCGCGTGCTGCTCTCGCTGGCGCCGCAACTGCCACGCGTCTACGGGGAGCTCATTCGACTGCAAAAACGCTACGCTGCGTTCCAGGAAGCCGAATTCGCCGCGTGGAAACGCTTTCGGTGAGCCCGGAGATCAGCAAGGCAAGGCTGATCTGGGTTCCCTTTGCGTTGATGGCGATCGGAAGTTGGACGCCGATCATCGGCATGTGGCTCAACGGCATCGAGTGGTCGGGAGCGGCTGGAAGGGCTGTCGCGTTTTGGTACACGGTGCCCGCACTGGTGGCGACCTTGCTGGTACAGGGGCCCTGGCTGAAACAACCGATTCTGAAACCCCTCGGCATTCAGTTTTCGATCAACCGATGGTGGGGCATCGCCTGGCTGCTTCCGGTTGCCGTTCTTTTCATTGGCATGCTGGTGACGTGGGTCGCCGGATTCGAACCGGTGCTGACCGTCGAGCAGTTGATCGAAACCAAGCGCTCGACGGTGCCACCGGATCAACTGGTACAGTTCGAAGCGTATCTCGAAGAGAGCCCGCCGCCGCATCCGCTGATGCTCATCGTCATGGGGATGCCCGCTGGGCTGACCTTCAATCTCATTCCGGGGTTGTGCGAGGAGGTCGCTTTCCGCGGTTACTACTTCCGAGAAGTGTCCGGTGGCTTTTGGGCGCGCTCGACCAAGATTGGGCTCTTGTGGTGGTTGTGGCTGGCGCCGTCGGTAGCAATCGGAAACCTCTACGGCGTCCCAGGCCTTGGGAGCGTGGCACTCGCCCTGCCCTGGTGCATCGTGGCTTCGTGGGTGTTGGTCTACGTGCGCGTGCGCAGCGAGTCCGTCGTGGCAGTCGCGATCACGCGCGGCACCATGCTCGCTCTGACCGCCGCGGCCCATGACCTCACCTTTGGAGCGCCCACCTGGTTGGGTCCATTCTACGGAATCGGCGGCATCACCGGGCTCGCCGTGGTCTGGCTTTCCTTCTGGCTCCATGATCGCACTCGTGCCAAGGGTCAGCTGACGACGGCCTAGCGGAGAACGACTTGGGAGACTCGCCAAAGCTCGGGCTACACGCTCGCTACGGAGGATACGCGCTGGTCACGGGAGCCGCGCGCGGGATAGGGAGGGCGTTTGCGACCTATCTCGCAGCGGAAGGGTTCGACCTCCTGCTCGTCGACCGGGAGGCCGAAGAAACGAAGGCGCTCGCCGATCGGCTGCAGGCAGAGCACGGCGTCGATGCGCACGCATTGGTCTGTGACCTGGCCGACCCGAACATCGGAGTGAAGGCCCAGGAGTGGGCGGACGCCTACGAAGTCGGGCTGCTGGTGAACAATGCCGGCATCTCGATCCTCGATGGGTTCTTCGACATCTCACTGGAAGCGCATCTGGCGATGTTGGATTTGAACTGCCGCGCCACTCTCGTGCTGACGCACGTCATTGGGAAGACAATGGCAGCCCGCGGCCGCGGTGGGATCATCGTCGTGTCCTCTGCTTCCGGCATGTCTGGGTCGCCGTACTTCTGCAACTACGCGGCAACCAAAGGCTACGGGTTGAATCTCGCGGCCGGGTTGTGGTCGGAGCTTCGGGGGAGCGGCATCGACGTCTTGGCGGTCTGCCCGGGAATGACAGACACCACACCGGTGCAGGAGCAGAACCTCGGCAAGGACCTACCGTTCTACATCCCTCTCACCGGGCCCGAGCCGGTGGCACTCGGTGCGCTTCGCGCACTCGGCAAGCAGCCAATCCTCGTCCCGACGTTCGCGGACCGCATGTCGGCAGGTATGCTCTCGAAACTGCTTCCGCGAGGCTGGACGCTGTCGATCATGAAGCGCTCGATCGAGAAGATGCGCCGCTAGCCTGGCGACTGGCGCTACCGTAGCGGCTTTCGCACCTTGAGGGTGCCCGCAAGCCAGCCGTCGACTCCGTTCGTGTACCACTTTGAAAAACGACGGTCCGACGGACCTCCGCAGAGGGCGGTGTGCAGAGTTCCAGCACTCATGTCGGCGACGAGACGGAGCGAAGGGGCGAACGAGGTGAGTCGCTCGCCGGCACGGTAAATCTGACCCTGGTGTGGCGTCGCCCGTCCTCCGCGAATCGGGATCGGGCCGCGATCGAAGCCGAAAAAACGGGGAAGCTTGCCGCCGAAAAACATGTTCGTGAGGGTGAGCTGATTTCGCTTGCCCCAAGGTTCGGGCACCTCGTCCCCAATGCTCGCGAGAGCGGCGCTCCAGACTTGCTCCCGCGTGCGTCCGCCGAGCCACGGGGACGACTCGGCAACGAGCACGCGATCGAAGTTCTGGTAGAAGTCGATGAACGCGCCCGTCGCGTCGCGCAGGTGCTCGATGACCGGGACCCCGCACGCGGGACCAAACATCTCGACGAGCAGCTCCGCGTAGAACACCTCGAAGGCCGTCGCACCCGTCGAATCCAGTTCGTAGCGGCAGTCCCAGGTGCGCAGGGCATCAGCAATGGGCCCCGGTCCCAACAGCGGCGCGAGCACTTCGAGGAATTCGGCCGCCTGAATCGAGTAGGTGTCCATCTGGATCGCTCGAAAAGAGGTCAAATCGTGGTCGTCACGCTCCTCCAACAGCTGCGCGATGCGCCGCGCGCGGTAGTCGCCCATGGGCGCGTTGATCGGATCCGCTTCGCCGAGGTGGTTGAGATCCTGGTTCGCCGTCACGATGACCCCGTCTTCAGGGTTGTGGACGCGCGGGAGCTCCTCAGCGTCGACGAAGCCGTCCCAATCGAATCGCTCGTCCCATCCGGGCCGGGGCGCGAACCCCGACCAGCCGTCGGGCCGTTTCGGCATCAAGCCGGACATCTGGTAGCCGATGTCGCCGGCGCTGTCGGCGAAGACCCAGTTGAACGCGGACTCGACTTTGGAAAAGGCAGCCATTCCTTCGGGCACCGTGCGGGCGGTCCACATGGGGAGCAGCCGATTGATCGACTCGGCTCCACCGTCCGACCCAGACCAACGTGTGGCGAGGGCATATCCCTCTGCCGTTGCACTTCCATCGAGCACGCCGTGTTGGTTCTCCCAGAACGTCTCGACGATGGGCTCGCCCTTCTTGCGCTTGATCGTCTCCACGCGTTGATCAAAGTCGACCCACGTATCTCCGCGGCGGAACTTCCCGTCCCGGTAGTGTTCGACCCACGAGTCGATCGCATCCATGAAGGCATACGTCGCGCCCCAAGACAGATGCGCGTTGCGCCCGACGAGCGGAGCGGGCAGGCCGGGCATCGTCATGAGAATCGCGTGGCCGTCGGGCCACGCAAAGCTCTGCTCGACCCAGATGTTGGGGAGCCGATTGGTTTCGAGGTGCGGGTCATTCGACAGCATCGCGGCGCCGGACGCGGTTCGCGAACCCGACACGCACCAGTTGTTCGAAGCCATCATTCGTGGCGCGGAGGCCAGCCACTTCACCGCCTCGGGGACGATGCGATCGACCAACTCGACGTTGGCGAGGATCGAGCGGTCCAAGCCATCGGTGGACCGCGGAAACAGCGCCTCGAGGTGCGCATCGCCGATGCCGGCTTGCGCCATCTCGACGAAGAGCCGTTCCACCTCCCCTTGCGACTGGGCGAGGGTGAGAAACCCAGTCATCCGCGCGAGCAAGAGCGTGTCCCCGACTGTCCAGGGGTCGTGTCGGATCCCGACGAGCTTGAGTTCCCAGGGCACGGACTTCGAGAAGTGGGCGTTCGCTCCGTCGCAGTACGCCTGACATGCAGCGCTCGCTTCGGCGTTGAGCTTCGCTGCTTCTTTCCCGACCCCCCCGCTCCAGTTCATGCGCCGAAAGAACCGGTCGACTTCGACCATCTCATCACTGCCGTCGAGCAACTCGGCCGCCCGGCCTTGACCAAGAATCCGCATGATCAACATCTGCATGCCGCGATCGATCGCGTGGCAGTGGCCCATCCCCCAGTAGAGGCCGGTGAGGTCGTCGGCTGTGATTTGCGGGATACCGTGCTCGTCCCGCGTCCAAGTGGCTTTCGGCGTTGGTGCGGCGGTCATGATTAGAAGTTGTCCTTTGCGCTACGAATCGCTGTGAACGCTGCAACCGGATCCCTTCCTGCAGCGACTCCAGGGTCATCGAAGCGAAGGAACGGGTTGGTCGCAAGTTCGCGATCGAGTTGCCCCGGGACGGTGAACTCACCCGCCTCGCGCGCGGCGATCGCCTCGTGAAGCGCGCGCGCGACATCAGCGTTGTTGGGCTCGATCGTTGTCGCGAATCGCAGGTTGTTGACGGTGTACTCGTGGCCGCACCAGACCTTTGTGTCGACCGGCAACGAGCGCAGCTTCCCGAGCGACTCCGACATCATTTCCATGGTGCCTTCGAAAACGCGGCCACAGCCCGCGATGAAGAGTGTGTCCCCGCTAAACAAGTTGCCTGCGGTGATGAACGCGATGGCTCCAAGCGTGTGGCCCGGTATCTCGACGATGTCGACCGTCGCGTCGCCGAAGCCGAAGGAGTCCCCGTCCGAGAGTGCGTCCGTCTGCCTTGGGATGCGTTCGTGGTCGGCGTCGTACTGCGACCCGCGGACGTGCTCGATAGGACACTCCTCGATCAACGGTTCGATCCCGCCGATGTGATCCCAGTGATGGTGCGTGAGCCAAATCTCGCTCAGCTTCACCCCGGCTTGATCGATTGCCCTCAACACGGGGTCGGCCTGTGACGGGTCGACCACGGCAGCGCGGCCGTCTTCAATGACGAGATACGCGTAGTTGTCGCTCAGGCACGGAACAGGAACGATTTGCATGAATTGGAGGATTCTACGGATGTTCGGCGTATGCGGAAGGCTTTTCTTCCGGCTTCTTCGCCGCAAGGAAGTATACCGACCCCGTGAATCTGAGGGCCGACGACAGCCTACACGCGAGAATCAGCGCCAACCTCGCCGCTCACGAACGCTCGATCGAGCCCGACCCTTCCCTTCGCCCCGCGGCTGTCGCCATGACCATCGTCGCGGACCGGGCGGGTGAGGCCTGCTTCGTCATCACGCGCCGCGTGAAGAGCCTTCGCACCCACAGCGGGCAATGGGCCCTCCCCGGCGGGCGAATCGACGAGGGCGAAGATCCCGCTGGCGCTGCTCTCCGCGAGCTCGATGAAGAGGTCGGCCTGTCGTGTCCTTCGGATCGCGTGCTCGGGCTTCTCGACGACTATCCCACGCGCTCCGGCTTCCGAATCACGCCGGTCGTCGTCTGGGCCGGCAACGACGTCGTCCTCACTCCCAACCCCGATGAGGTCGCCGAGGTGCATCGAGTCCCAATCGGAGGCCTAGACGCACCCGGCATCCCAAAACTGTCCGACCTCGAAGAAAGCGATCGCCCCGTCCTGTCCGTCCGAATCCTCGGCCAAGACATCTTCGCCCCCACCGCCGCAGTCATCTTCCAGTTCCGAGAAGTAGCCATCCACGGCCGCCCCACAAGGGTCTCCCACTACGACCAACCCTTCTTCGCCTGGCGCTAAAAAGGGGACTGTCCCCTTTTCGGGGTTAGCGGTCGACCGTGACGCCCTTCCAGAACGCCACGTGGTCCTTGATGTTAGCCGCCGCTTCTTTGGGTTCCGGGTAGAACCAGGCGGCGTTGTCGTTGCGGGCGCCATTGACGACGATGTGATGGTAGCTGGCGGTGCCTTTCCAGGGGCACACGCTCTGGTGGTCGCTGGGCTCGAAAAATTCCTTCTTGATGCTGCCGACGGGGAAGTAGACGTTCCCCTCGACCACCTCGAAATCGCTTGATTCTGCGATCACCTGTCCCTGCCAAGTTGCCTTCGCCATGATGCCTCCTGCTATCCCGGAACCTAAAGCGCCCTCGGCGGGCGTCGACCCTAGTTGACCTGGTTGGCGTCAGCCACAGAAACTCGGCACGGAATGGCGAACCACCTCCAGGACGAAACCAGCCCCTACTTGCTGCAGCACGTCGACAACCCCGTCGATTGGTATCCGTGGGGCGAAGAGGCGATGAGGTTGGCGGCGGAGCAAGACAAGCCAATCCTGCTCAGCATCGGTTATGCGGCCTGTCACTGGTGTCATGTGATGGCTCACGAGTCGTTCGAGGACGAAGAGACGGCGGCGCAGATGAACGCGGACTTCGTGAACGTGAAGGTCGACCGCGAAGAGCGCCCGGACATCGACAGCATCTATATGCAGGCCGTCACCGCGATGACCGGTCGCGGAGGCTGGCCGATGACTGTGTTCCTCACCCCCGACGGGAAGCCTTTCTACGCGGGAACATACTTCCCCGATCAGCCTCGCCACGGCATGCCGAGCTTCCGGCAAATTCTCACCGGGGTAACCCAGGCATGGCACCGCGACCGGCAGAACGTGCTGGGGAGTGCCACCGAAGTCGCGGAGCAGCTTCAGGCGCTGTCCGGCGTGGGGCTCGATGAGCAGGCGGTCGATCGCCAGGTCTTCGAGAACGCGCTGCGAGGCTTGGGACAGCGTTTCGATCCCACTTGGGGCGGGTTCGGGGAGGCGCCGAAGTTCCCTCAGCCGATGACGATCGAGTTCTTGCTGCGCGCGTCCCTGCGCGGCGACGGCGGCAATGCCCTCGAGATGGCGGAGGCGACACTTCAGAAAATGGCCGAGGGCGGGATGTACGACCAGATCGGAGGCGGCTTCGCGCGGTACTCGGTCGACCATCGCTGGCTGGTTCCACACTTCGAGAAGATGCTCTACGACAACGCGCAGCTCGCGAGGGTCTACCTTCATGCGTGGCAGATCACCGGCAACCCGTTCTACCGCCGAATCACTGAGGAGACGCTCGACTACGTCCTTCTCGAGATGCGCCACGCCGACGGTGGCTTCTACAGCAGTCAGGATGCCGACAGTGAGGGAGTCGAAGGCAAGTTCTACGTGTGGTCAGCAGACGAGATTCGCGAAGCGCTCGGCGGCGACGCGGATGTATTCATGCAGATTTACGGAGTATCGGACGAAGGGAACTGGGAGGGGCACAATATTCTGAACCTGCGCGTGGCTCCTGAAAGGTTGGCCGCACAACCGGGGATCGACCCGGGAGACCTCGACGCGCGTATCGCGGCTGCGCGCACGAAGCTCTACGAACTCCGGACGCGGCGCATCTGGCCGGGGCTCGACGACAAAGTCCTCACGTCGTGGAACGGTCTAATGCTGGCGGCATTTGCCGAGGCAGGGCAGGCGCTTCGGCGGCCCGACTACATCGAGGCCGCGAAATCGAACGCGGAGTTTCTGCACCGCACCATGCGTCGCGACTCCGGACGGCTTCTTCGAACCTGGAAGGCCGGCTCCGACGCGAAGTTCAACGCGTATCTCGAGGACTACGCCTACCTGGCCGACGGTCTACTGGCACTCTACGAAGCCACCTTCGAGGCGCGCTGGGTGGATTGGGCGCGCGAACTCGCGGAGCTGATGCTCGCACACTTCCGCGACGACCAGAACGGCGGCTTCTTCGACACCTCCGATGACCATGAACAGTTGATCCAGCGGCCGAAGGATCTCCAAGACAACGCGGTGCCAAGCGGCAACTCGGTGGCCGCCAGCGTTCTGACGAGGCTCAGCCTGCTCACGGGCAACGGCGGCTACTGGCAGCTCGCCGAACAGAGCATTGCGATGATGGGCCAGATCATGAGTCAGTATCCGTCTAGCTTTGGTCAATGGCTCAGCGTGGCGAGCTTCATGCTTGGCGAACCGCTCGAGGTCGCGCTCGTTGGAAGCAATGAAGAGATCGCACCCTTGCTTGAAGTGGTGCGGCAAGGGTACCGGCCCTTTCAAGTCGTTGCTGCCGGGCAGGAAGCCAACGTGCCCCTCCTCGAGAACCGCCCACGGGTCGAGGGCAAGGGAACCGCGTACGTGTGCCGGCAGTTCGTGTGCCAAGCACCGGTGACCGACGCAAAAGAGCTGGCACGAGAGCTAGATCCTACGGCTCTCTGACCCTCCCCCGCCTTACTGCGCGGGGGGTTGGTCGATGACCACGGGATTGCGAGCGGGCGCATCGGGGGTACCCGTTGGAGGTGGCGGTTCCTCCTCCGGGAAGTCCGGAACGGTCCAGTCGATCCCCTCATCGGGCTCGGGCGCAGCATCGGTTTCGTTCGCAGGCTCTGCCTCTGTCGCTGCGGGTGTCGGTGTCGCGGGCTCTGTCGCTGCAGCTGCAGCTGTCTCCGTCGCTGCCGCCGGCTTCTTCCTCCGCTTGTTCTTCTTCGCTTTCGGTTTCACCACTGGCGGCTCCTCCACCACGGGCTCCTCTTCGACCACCTCATCGATCACCACCGGCTCGGCCACCGGGGCGTCGGTTCCGATGTCTGCGACCTGTGCGTCCGGCTCTTCGATGGGAGGCGGCGCCGCGGGTTCGATCCGCACCTCCTCGGCAATGGCCCGGGGTGCGCGCTGCAACCACAAACTCCCCGCCACGACGCCGATGCAGATCGCAGCCAGCAAACCAAGCGAGGCCCAGAGCCACTTGCGGTTCGGGCGCTTCGGCCCGGACATGGCGGCTAGGTCGTGCGATGTCGTTCCAAAGGGCTTGGGCGCGGACGAAAGCAGCGCTTCGTCTTCGAGATCGCGCCCAACCGGGACGAGCTGGGTGTCGGCCAGCGGTGAAGGAGAGCTCGGTGGCGCGCTCGATCCGAGAATGTCCGCCAGATAGGAGCCGGGAGCGGCCAAATCGTCACCCCAGACGGTACCGAAAAGGAGCGCGCGCGCATCGTTGAGGAGGCCCGCGTTGCCTGCCGCCTCTGCGAGCGAGTCCAGAAACTCCCCGAGCGATTGTTGGCGCGCCTCCGGGTCCTTGCTGAGCGATCGCATCACGACGCGGGCAACATCATCGGGAACCTCTGCCCCTCGCCCCTTCGACTGCAGGAGTGGCGGCTCCTGATGCACGTGCTGCATCAAGACCGCGCCCGCCGTCTTGCCCTCGAACGGTAGCTCCCCGGCGAGCAGCTGATAGGTCAGGACACCGAGCGAGTAGATGTCGCTTCGCTCGTCGGTCTCTTCGCCTGTCGCTGCTTCCGGTGAGATGTATGTAGCCGTTCCGAAGACGCGCCCACTCTGCGTGGTGGTCGGCCCGATCCCGTCGGCCTGAAGGACGCGTGCAATGCCGAAGTCCACGAGCTTCACGAAGTCGGCGTCGCTCCCCCTTCGCACGAGGTAGACGTTCTCCGGTTTGATGTCGCGGTGTACGATCCCCGCCGCATGCACCGCGCCCAATCCAGCGCAGAGCTTCATCGTCATGATGAGCGCGCGCTCGAGAGATGGCGAACCGTGCTCATCGAGCTCGTCGGCGAGCGAACGGCCTTCGAGCAGCTCCATCACGATGTAGAGCCGCCCATCAGGAAGCCGCCCTGAAAGAAACACGCGCACCAGGTTCGGGTGGTCGAGCGAAATCGCAACTCGGGCTTCACGCTCGAACCGAAAGACCGCCTGTTCGTCGCGAGCAAGCTCGGCCCTCAGAACCTTGATGGCGACGTCGCGCCCCACGGTGGTTTGGTGCGCGCGATAGACGGTCCCCATCCCGCCGGTGCCGATCTGCTCCTCGATGCGAAACTGCTCGAGCAGAATCGTCCCAAGCAACGGGTCCGCGATTTCGTCATCGGTGACGAGCAGGCTGCCGTCGTGCGGGCAATACTCGGCTCGGTTCGCGAACTTCGAACCGCAGCGAAGGCAAATCTTCCGCATGTGGGTCAGCTTCCCTAAAGGCAAAAGGGGCGTAGCATCTGGCAGGGGGTAGTACAATTCACCCCTCGGACGCATGTTTCGCTGCTAGCTTCACTTCCATGCGCGTAATTGGCGGACGCCTTTCTGGGCGCAGATTTGGCGCGCCAAGCGGGCGGGACACTCGGCCCACGTCCGACCGTGTACGAGAGGCCCTGGCCTCCGCACTTGAGTCTCGCGGGGCCTTTCGTGGCGCTCACGTGCTCGACCTTTTTGCTGGAACCGGCGCGTTCAGCTTCGAGGCACTTTCCCGCGGCGCTGCGAGCGCGATTGCCGTGGACCGGAATCCACGTGTCATCCGGCAGCTCACCGAGAGCGCGAAGGAGCTCGGCGTCGGCGCGGAGATCCGCACCTCACGCGTCGACCTTCTGGGTGATCCCGCGGCTGCGGTTCGGAGGCTGCCGGAGGTCGAGAACGACTTCAGTTTAGTGTTTGCTGACGCGCCCTACGCGGACATCGGCGCCGTCCCACCGCTCCTCGATGTTCTAGTCGGTACCGGGCGTTTCGCCGCGGGTGCGTGGGTCGTCATCGAACATCCCGCGAGCCACGATTGGACCTGGCCAAATCAGCTCGCATCAGAAGCGGACTACCGCTATGGTCAAACCGGTATTAGCCTCGGCGTCTACGCACCCGAGAAAGGCACGCAGTGAGAGGCATCGCCGTTTATCCCGGGTCGTTCGACCCGATCACCAAAGGACACACCGCCATCCTTCACAGTGGGTTGGTAGCGTTCGAGAAGATCATCGTCGCGGTGCTGAACAACGACAAGAAGGAGCCGCTGTTCAGTGTGGCCGAACGAATGGACATGATCCGCGAGTCGGCAGACGAGATGGGCGCCGACCCGGGCCGCATCGAGGTCGATAGCTTCGATGGCCTTCTGGTGAGCTACGCGGAGCGTCGCAACTCTCGTGTGATCTTACGAGGCCTGCGTGCTGTCGCGGACTTCGAGTACGAGCTTCAGATGGCCAACATGAACCGTCACCTCAATCGCAACGTCGAAACGGTGTTCATCATGGCCAACGACGCCTACTTCTACGTCGCGTCCAACCTCGTCAAAGAGGTGGCGAGGCTCGGCGGAAATGTAGCGGACCTCGTCCCTGCCCCGGTACTGCCGAGGCTCCTCGCCAAGTTCGACAAGTAAATCGGCTGGCTGACGCGTCCATCGCCCGCAAGTCGCCGAAGCTCTGGCAGCGCGCCCAGGGACACTTTCCCCGACTGCAACTCGCCGAGATTTGTCTCGCCTCGGTCGACCGCGCGGCGGACCCGCAACCAGCTCGTCAGGTACACCGCATCACGCGCCACGCCGCCGGCACGGAAGGCCCGTTCGCACAGGACCACAGCTGCGGCGGCTGAGAAATCGTGCTCCTTCACTAGCGTTCGAGCAGTGTCGCCGAAGGTAACGCCCGCGTGCATCGCATGAGTCGCCAGCAAACGGCCGGCCAATGTTCGTTGACGGCACGGGTCAAGCAGCCCCGCAAGCTCTTCGAGGTAGATCGCGACGCCCTCCTGATCGCCGTAGGACCCGGCGGTACCGACGGCCAGCACCCCCAGTGCCTGGGTTCGCCCGTTGAACGCCGAGACGAGATGACCGTACACCTCGTGCGTCGCCAAGCGTTGAGCCTCATGGGCCCCAAACACCCGGTCCGCGATGAACACAGTGCGCTCGCCAACCGCCGCGTTCGCGATCAAATGCGGATCGACGCGCACCGCAATGTGCAAACCAACATGCTTCGCGTAAGCCAACATGAGGTCGCGGAGATTGATGCCGTCGTGCGAAGCCGCGGGGATGGTCTTGGCCTCATCGCCGAGGGGCGTATGAGTCAGAATCTCGTGCGCCGCGTCGAGGACGGTATGCTCGGACTCTGCGAAGATCCGCTCCCCGCCCGTGCCAAAGAGCCGTGCGGACATGGGTCGTACCTGCTTGCTGCGGCCGAGGGATTCGAGCAGCAACAGCTCGGTCTCGATCTCCTCGAGCCGCTCGAGGTACAGCTTCGATGCCTCCGAATCCGCGGCCACCTCCCTCGCGAGGGCAAGCGTGCGCCACACGCTTCGATCGATCGCGACGGGCTCCCAACGCCAACGCGGCTTGGCGTGCTCTCCCTTCGCAACCGATTCGGTGAGCCGCCGCCGCTCGAGCGGATCGCTGTGGGTTGTTGAACCCACGAGCAGCCTCGCCGTGCCGTGCAGCCGGCGCAGCGCCACGTCGAGCTCGGCCTGGCGGAGGCCGGCGCGCGCGCGGTCAGAGGAGCTGTGTCGCGCGCTCTGCGAGCTCACTTCGCTCACCTTTCGAGAGTGTGACGTGGGCGCCGATGTCCTCATTCTGAAAGCGCTGTGCAACGACGATCAGGCCGTTGCTCGCGGCGTCGACGTAGGGATTGTCGATTTGGTATGGATCGCCGGTGAGCACGATCTTGGTATCTGCGCCGCACCGCGTGATCACGGTCTTTACCTGATGCGGCGTGAGGTTCTGCGCTTCGTCAACGACCAGGAACTGATGCGGAAGGGACCGACCTCGGATGTAGGTCAGGGGCTCGACCTGAATGACGCCCGACGCGACGAGTTCCTCGTAGCTTCCGTGCTCCGACATTCGGCCGCGCCCGCTGCTGAAGATGTACTCGAGATTGTCGAAGATCGGTTGCATCCAGGGGTTGAGTTTTTCTTCCACGGTTCCGGGGAGGTATCCTACGTCGCGACCCATCGGAAAAATCGGGCGGGAGACCAGCATTCGGCTGTAGGCCCCCTCCTGGACGACCGACTGTAGGCCGGCCGCAATGGCGAGCAGTGTCTTTCCTGTGCCTGCCTTTCCGACCAACGTCACTAGGTGAATGTCCGGAGAGAGCAGCATGTCGAGGGCAAAGTACTGCTCGAGGTTGAGGGGACGAACGCGCCAGACCCCTTCACGACCGACTCGGAGAGGAACGACGGTGCCGCTCTTTGGATCGAACCGCCCGAGCGCGGTGTGCTTCGCATGACCGCGCTCACGAAGCACGACGCCCGCGTTCGGATAGAGCTCGACGTCCAACTCGCTGGCGTCGACCAGCTCGCGCTTGGCCAGCTGATCGACCAGATCTCCGCCCACGTCAACGGTGACGACCCCCGAGTAGAGCTCGTCGATCGAGACCCGTCCGCCCTCGTACGTCTCCGCCTTGAGCCCGAGCGCGTCGGCCCGAATGCGCAGATTCGTGTCCATCGTGACGAAAATGAGGGGGTCATCGGGATTCTGATCTCGGAGATCGAGCGCCATCTGCAAAATGAATCGGTCCATCTCGCCGGGGCCGGGAGCCCGCTTTGGCATCTCGGCCGGAACGGCAACCCGGAGCTCGCCGCCGGTACTCTCGAGGGAGACGCCCTGGTCGAGGGTTCGCCCGTTCTGATTGCGAAGCTCGTCGAGGATGCGCGAGATGTGTCGCGCGTTCTGCCCCAACTCGCTCAACTCTTTTTTGAATTGATCGACCTCTTCGATCACGAAGATCGGTAGGACGACCGTGTTGTCCTCGAATTTGTAGACCGCTAACGGGTCGTGAAGGACCACATTGGTGTCCAAGACGTAGGTCTTCTTCACGCTGCGGGACGCTAGCATGCTTTGGTGCGCCACGTACCGAGAAACGAAAACGGGTTATAGTCCGCCGACGGAACGTCCATGATCGAGGAGTTGAGTTACCAGAGCCTCGCGATCCTCGCGGCCGCTGGCGTGCTCGCGACCGTGGTCAATGTGCTGGCCGGCGGCGGGGGCATGATCGTGCTGCCGGTGTTGATGGCGCTAGGGCTGCCCGCGGATGTTGCGAACGGAACGTATCGGCTCGGAGTCGTTACGCAAAGCATTGCTGGCACAGCCGCGATGCGCCGAGAAGGCAAGCTCGACACCGGATCGATTGTTCCAATTCTGATCCCCACCGTGCTTGGGGCGACCGTTGGCGCGTTGCTTGCGGTGTGGGTGCCGCGCGAAGTCTTGAAACCGATCATGCTCGTGACGATGATCCTCATGGCTGCGCTCATCGTCCTACGGAAGCAAACGCTGATCCCCGATGAAGGTCCCGCGCTCACTCCGCAAGAAGCCCCACGGTCTTACGTGGGCCTGTTCCTCGCTGGTGTTTACGGCGGTTTCATTCAAGCGGGCGTGGGTTTTCTTCTGCTCGGCGTCCTCGTTGGAACACTGCGTCACAATCTGATCACCGGCAACGCGCTCAAGTTGGTAATCACGCTCGCATTTGGCTCGGTGTCGCTCGGCATCTTCGTGTGGGCAGGGTTGGTGGCGTGGGTGCCTGCGGTCGTATTGGCGGCGGCATCGATCGTCGGCGCCCGACTCGGCGTGCGCCTGATGCTCAGGGTCCCCATGGCTGGATTGAGGTGGTTCGTGTTCGTGTGTGTGGTCGCCACATCCATCGCCGCCTGGCTTCGATAGTTAACAAGGATCCCTGTTGGTGATACCCTGAAAGGTGAGGAGGGCTTCACGATGGGGGAAATGGTCAAGCAGATAGCTTCGCTGCAGGACTACGAAAGCTACCAGGACCTGCACTGGGAAGGTTCCTTCGAAGACTACCTTCAGATCGTCAGAGAGAAGCCGCAGGTGACGCGCAACGCGTTTCAGCGCCTCTACGACATGGTGATCTCGTACGGCGAAGAAGAGTACATCGACAACAACAAGAAGTTGATTCGCTACCCGTTCTTCAAGGACCCGATCGAGAACGGCAAAGACGCGATCTTCGGCTTGGATATTCCGCTGATGCGTTTGGTGCACGTGCTTCATGCCGCTGCACAAGGGTACGGCCCGGAGAAGCGAATCATCTTGCTGCACGGTCCGGTCGGTTCATCGAAGAGCACGATCGCGCGCTTGCTCAAGAAGGGGCTGGAGCGCTACTCGCGAACGGCGGAAGGCTCGCTCTATACGTACGAGTGGACCAACCTGGGATCGACCGGGCTTGCCGGCGGCGACGACGTGTTCCCGTGCCCGATGCACGATGAGCCGCTTCGGTTGATTCCCTCGGACTGGCGCGACAACGCCATTCAGGAACTCCGCTTGGGCGACGATCGAAGGCGCGTGCAGGTGCGCGGTGAACTCAACCCCGCATGCCGGTTCATCTTCCGAAGCCTGCTCGAGCGCTACGAGGGCGACTGGTCAAAGGTGATGAGCAACCACATCTTGGTGCGCCGCTTGGTGCTCAGCGAACAGGATCGCGTCGGCATCGGCACCTTCCAGCCCAAAGACGAGAAGAACCAGGACTCGACCGAGCTCACAGGCGACATCAACTATCGAAAAATCGCCGAATACGGGTCCGATTCGGATCCCCGAGCCTTCAACTTCGATGGCGAATTCAACATCGCCAACCGCGGTTTGGTCGAGTTCGTCGAGGTCTTGAAGCTGGATGTCGCGTTCCTCTACGACCTGCTCGGAGCGACCCAGGAACACAAGATCAAGCCAAAGAAGTTCGCGCAGACCGATATCGACGAGGTGATCATCGGTCACACCAACGAAGCAGAGTACAAAAAGCTCATCAACAACGAGTTCATGGAAGCGCTCCGTGATCGCACCATCAAGATCGACATCCCCTACATCACCAAGATGAGCGAGGAGATCAAGATCTACCAAAAGGACTTCAGCTCTACCCGCTTGCGCGGCAAGCACGTGGCGCCGCACACGCTCGAGGTGGCCGCGATGTGGGCGGTCCTGAGTCGCCTCGAAGAGCCCAAGAAGCATCAGCTTGCGCTGCTTCAGAAGCTCAAGCTCTACGACGGCAAGATCCTGCCTGGCTACACGCAGGACAACGTGAAGGAGCTTCGCAAAGAAGCGAACCGCGAAGGCCTCGAAGGAATGTCGCCGCGGTACGTGCAAGACAAGATCAGCAACTCGCTCGTGCGCGAAGGCACCGAGGGCTACATCAACCCCTTCATGGTGCTCAACGAGCTCGAAAAAGGGCTCAGCGCGTCGCTTACCGTCGGAGACGATCAACGTAAGCGCTACGGCGAGCTCATCGGCGTCGTGAAGGCCGAGTACGACGAGATGGTCAAAAACGAGGTACAGCGCGCGATCAGCGCCGACGAAGACGCCATCGGGCGACTCTGCGGGAACTACATCGACGGCATCCGCGCGTACCTGATGAAGCAAAAGGTGAAGAACAAGTACACGGGCAAGGACGAAGAGCCGGACGAGCGCCTCATGAGGTCGATCGAAGAAAAGATCGACATCACGGACCCGCGCAAGGACGACTTCCGCAGGGAGATCATGAACTTCATCGGGCACCTGGCCCTCGAAGGAAAGAAGTTCACCTACGAGACGAACGACCGTCTACGCCGCGCGCTCGAGATGAAGCTCTTCGAGGACCAAAAGGACTCGATCAAGCTGTCGAGCTTCGTGTCGAACGTCATCGACAAGGAAACGCAGGACCGAATCGACATCATCAAGAACCGGCTCATCAAGTACTACGGCTACAACGAAGCGTCGGCGACGGATGTGCTCGCTTACGTCGCCAGCATCTTCGCGAGGGGCGACGTAAAGGAGTAACGGGTGTCGCTGCGAATAGACCAGGATCACTCCCGGTTCCGCAACATCGTTCGCGGGCGGATTCGTCAGAATCTGCGCAAATACATCTCCAAAGGCGAGCTCCTCGGGAGGCAGGGCAAAGACATCGTCTCGATCCCGATCCCTCACATCGACATCCCTAAGTTGCGCTTCGGCGACAAGCAGCAAGGCGGCGTCGCTCAGGGCGATGGCGACCCGGGCGATCCTTTGTCCGCGAGCCCGCAAGAGGGCGACGGGCAGGGCAAAGCAGGCGATCAGGCAGGCGACCACCCGCTCGAGGTGGAGCTCACACTCGACGAGCTGGCGGACATCCTCGGCGAAGAGCTCGCGCTCCCCAACATCGAGAACAAGGGCAAGAGCGCCATCGTCGACAAGAAGGATCGGTACGTCGGCGTTCGCAATGTCGGCCCAAACTCTCTTCGCCACTTCAGACGAACCTTCCGAAGCGCGCTTCGCCGCCAGATCGCGCTCGGCACGTACAACCCAAAACGCCCCGTCATCATCCCGACTCGCGACGACATGCGCTACAAGTCGTGGAAGACCGAGGAAGAGCCCGTGGCGAACGCCGTGATCATCCACATGATGGACGTGTCAGGCTCGATGGGGGACGAGCAAAAGGAGATCGTCCGCATCGAGTCGTTCTGGATCGACACCTGGCTTCGCAAACAATACAAGGGCATCGAGACGCGCTTCATCATTCACGATGCGGCCGCACGAGAGGTCGATCGCGACACGTTTTTCAGGACGCGCGAGTCCGGCGGAACGATGATCTCGTCTGCCTATAGGCTCGCCGCCGACATCATCGAGCGCGACTATCCTTCCTCGCAATGGAACATCTATCCCTTCCATTTCTCGGACGGCGACAACTGGAGCGTCGACGACACGTTGCTTTGCGTCGACATCCTCAAGAAGCTTCTGCTCCCCGCATCCAACGTGTTCTGCTACGGCCAGGTGGACAGCCCCTATGGCTCTGGCCAGTTCATCAAGGATCTCAAAGAGCATTTCTCGGAAAACGAAGAGTTGATCACGAGCGAGATCAACGACCGCGACGCGATCGTCGAGTCCATTCGAGAGTTTCTCGGGAAGGGCAAGTAGGGTGGCGCAGTTCGCGTTGAAGACCGCCCTTCCGAACTATCTGCGCGACGAGCAGAAGCGAATCGAAGAGTTTGTTCGAGGCGTTGGGCTCGATATCTTCCCGACGATTTTCGAAGTCCTGAGCTACGACCAGATGAACGAGGTCGCGGCCTACGGTGGCTTCCCAACCCGCTATCCACATTGGCGCTGGGGGATGGAGTACGAGCGGCTCAGCAAAAGCCACGAGTACGGGCTCTCGAAGATCTACGAGTTGGTGATCAACAACAACCCGTCGATCGCGTACTTGCTCGAAGGCAATAGTCTCGTCGATCAAAAACTAGTGATGGCTCACGTGTACGCGCACGTCGACTTCTTCAAGAACAACTTCTGCTTCCGGATGACGAGCCAAGGGCGGGACTCGAGGACGGGCGCGGACGTTCGTAAGTGGATCGACACGATGGCCAACCACGGCGCGATCATCCGCAAGTGGGCGAACCGCATTGGGCTCGAGACAATCGAGCAGTTCATCGACGCGTGCCTGAGCCTCGAGAACCTGATCGATCCACAGAAACCGTTCTTACCGAAGGAGTCGTCCCCGAGCACCTCCGAAGAAGAAGAGCCTCCCGAAACCCCGGAGGTCCCGCTCCTGCGCGTGGACCGGGACTACATGGAGTCTTTCATCAATCCCGAGGAGTTCGTGGAGTCGCAGAAAAAGAAGCTCGCCGAAGAAGCCGAGCTGGCTGAGGGCTTCCCGGCTGAGCCAGAGCGGGATGTGCTCGGCTTCTTGCTCGAGAACGCGCCGCTCCAGCGATGGGAGCGAGAGTGCCTCGCCGTGATTCGAACGGAGGCCTACTACTTCCTGCCGCAGATGCAGACCAAAATCATGAACGAAGGCTGGGCCAGCTACTGGCACTCCCGGTTGATGACGGAAAGCATCTGCGACGCGAGCGAGATCGTCGACTACGCCGACAGATGCGCAAGCGTGCTCGCGACGTCACCCGGGCAACTCAACCCATACAAGCTCGGCATCGAGTTGTTCCGGCACATCGAAGATCGGTGGAACCGGGGACAGTTCGGCAAAGAATGGGACGACTGCGAGGACTGGGAGCTGCGAAGGCACTGGGACCGCCGCACGGGCCTTGGGCGCGAGAAGATCTTCGAAGTGCGAGCTCTTTATAACGACGTGACGTTCATCGACGAGTATCTCACCGAGGACTTCGTGTTCGATCAGAAGATGTATTCGTTCGGGTACAACCAACGGAACGACCGCTGGGAGATCGAGAGCCGAACGTTCCAGGAGGTCAAGAGCCAGCTGCTCACGAGCCTGACCAACGCGGGTAGCCCAATCATTTCCGTCGTCGACGCGAACCACGGGAACCGCACCGAGCTGCTCCTACAGCACACCCACCAGGGCGCGGACCTACGGTTGGACTGGGCCAAAGAAGTCGTGAAGGCCTTGTGCCGAGTTTGGACGCGTCCGGTCGAAATCCACACAATCGTCGACGAGAAGCCCACGGCTCTCCGGTTCGACGGTAAAGACCACTCGGAGAAGGCGCTCTAGAAACCGGTGCAGTTGGCGAAGCGGAGCGTCGTCGGCCCGCCGCCCACAGCACCCACGTCAAACGCGAGACCGGTCGTGTCACTCAATACAGAGTCACACTCCAGGTCGAAGACGACATCGCCGCCCTCGACCGAAACGTTGGAGAGCTGACAAGGTTGCTCCATCGACGGTGGCTCGGTCCCGCAACCGCCGATGTTGTAAGACAGCCCGTCTTCGATGACGGTGACGTTGCAGGCGGTTTGTTCGACGACGCCATCGCCAGCGTCAATCGTCGCGCCGCGGAGTTGAAAGCCGAAGTCGCCGCCCACCTCGGTTTCGAGGAACACGTCCCTGGTGCCGTCGGAGTTCTGCACCGCTTCGCAGATCGCGACAATCGGATCGCCGGTGCATGCGGGTTGTCGATGAGTCCCAACGATCGATCGCTGACCGACGATGCCTAGACAAGTTTCCTCGGCCAAGGCCCCACAGCCCGCGCCGCCGCTGGCAGGGCACGTCAGATTCCACTCGGCGTCCACCGGCACCGGCCCGCCACTCTCGGCGCACGAGAGCGCGAACAACGGAACTAGCACCCACATGTATCGGCTCGTCTTCATCCCCAACCCCTCGCGCTCAGGTTAGCGACACCGCCAAAGCCCTGCAACTATGGAGTAAAAAAGGGCCTGCGTGAGGTCATCCTGGAGATCCACGAGGTCTTCGAGGCCCACGGACACCCAAATCAGGCCGTCCCGGAACTCCTGCGCCTCCCGGACGAGCGATACCCCCCCAAGGGGTTTGCGGCGAGCGGGCGAGTCACGCTAAGAATGGCTGGCTAGATGCTCGAGCTGATTTCCAACCCAGACGCATGGATCGCGCTGGCCACCCTGACCTTGCTCGAGATCGTTCTCGGCATCGACAATATCGTCTTCATTGCGATCCTGGCGTCGCGTCTGCCGGTCGAGAAGCAGGCGATCGCGTATCGATTGGGTCTGCTCGGGGCAATGTTCACTCGAGTTGCCCTCCTGATGACGATCAACTGGGTGATGCAACTGACCGACCCCTTGTTCGAGGTCCTCGACCATTCGTTCTCGGGACGAAACCTCATTCTGCTCGGAGGCGGGCTGTTCTTGATCGCGAAGAGCACTCAGGAGATGTACGAAAAAATCGAAGGTGAGCCCGAGGAGGACATTCAAGGTTGGTTCAGCGGGCTTCCTGGCGTGGTCGCTCAGATCATGGTGCTCGATATCATCTTCTCCCTCGACTCGGTGATCACCGCAGTGGGCATGGCAGAGCACATCGAGGTGATGGTGGCCGCGGTCGTCATCGCGATCGGGGTCATGCTGCTGTTCGCTAAGCAGATCGGCGACTTCGTCAACAAGTACCCGTCGATGAAGATCCTCGCCTTGGCCTTCCTTCTGCTGATTGGCGTTCTGCTGACGGCCGAGGGCCTCGGGCAGCACATCAACAAGGGCTACATCTACTTCGCGATGGCGTTTGCCCTGATCGTGGAGCTGCTCAACATTCGGTTCCGGACGAAGCAAGAGCCTGCATAGGCCAGATTTTTGCTGCGGCGGCTGGCTGCATGCGCCAGAATCGGCCGCAATGCGACTGGCGCCTCTCATAGGACCGGACCTCCAAGACGCAATTGCGATCGGTCCCGAGGCCGTTCGCGAAGCGGTCTCGGAGTTTCATCCCGAGGACATCGCAGAGCTCCTCGAGGACCTCTCGGCGAGGGAAGCGGTCGTCTTGGTGCGCGCGCTCCCGACCGAGACAGCCGCCGACGTCGTCGAGCGCTTGAGCCCGCATCGCCAAGTCCTCGTGTTCAACGCGATCGACACCGGCCGCGCGGTCGAGCTGTTGAGCGAAATGGACCCCGACGATCGCGTCGACCTCTTGCAAGAGCTCGAGGAAGACGACGCGACCGCCTTGCTCGCCGCCCTCGAACGCCGAGAGCCCGAAGCCGCCGAAGAAGTGCGCGAGCTGGTTCAGTACGAACCCGAAACCGCCGGCGGCCTGATGACGACCGAGTTCGCGTCGCTGCCTCCGGAAACCAAGGTCTGGGAAGCGATGGAGGCGGCCCGGCGCTTCGGACGCGAAGACATGGCGGAGATGCTCTACTACACCTACGTCTGCGAACCGACCGGCGAGCTGCTGGGCGTCGTTTCCCTTCGGGACCTGATCTTGAGCGAGCCCGGGCAGGCGCTCTCCGAGATCATGACGGAGAACGTCTTCCGTGTATCGACCTTCGACGACCAGGAAAAGGTCGCGGGCGAGATCGCTCGCTACGACTTGGCGGCCTTGCCGGTCGTCGACACGGTGTCGCGCATGCTTGGTGTGGTCACCGTCGATGACCTCGTCGATGTCGTCATCGAGGAGGCCACTGAGGACGCACAGAAGATGGGCGGCGTCGTGCCTCTCGAAGACTCGTACTTCGAGACGGGTTGGGCGGAGTTCGTGTGGAAGCGAGGGTCGTGGCTGGTCCTCCTCTTCATCGCGCAGTTGCTCACGGCGACGGTGATTCGCGAGAACCAGGACATCCTTCAAGCGACGGTCGAGCTGGTCCTCTTCATCCCGCTGATTATCGCATCAGGTGGAAACGCGGGGTCGCAATCCGCCACACTGGTCATCCGCGCAATGGCGCTCGGCGAGTTGAAGCCCGGAGATTGGGCCAAGGTGCTCGGCCGCGAGTTGCTCATCGGGCTGTCGCTCGGAATCGCGCTTGGCTTGATCGGCTTTGCGCGAGGCTGGTTTGCAGGCGAAACGGTAGCCCCCATCGCAATCGCCACCGCGGTTGGGGTGAGCATTTTGGCGATTGTCACGTTGAGCACCATCATCGGTTCGCTCCTGCCGCTGGCGATTCGGCGCGTAGGGCTCGATCCCGCGGTGTCTTCCACGCCCTTCATCGCCTCGGTCGTGGACGTGCTGGGGCTCATCGTCTACTTCGCCGTCGCGCAGGTGATTCTGCACGTCGCCTTCGGCGCCTAGCCTCTCGATTTTGGTCTCAACCGTGTTAGTGTCTCGCCTTCGAAACGGGAGCTGGACATGCCGAAACTGACCATCAACTACACGCAAGACATCGACACGGTTTACCGCTTCGTGACCGATCCAGAGGTGATCCGGAAGCGGAGCGAGGAACTCGGTGAGAAGAATATCCGAATTCAGGTCGACGAAGCGGGTGGTACGAAGACCATCACCTCGACGCGCGAAATCGATAGCGACCTTCCCGGATTTGCGAAGAAGCTGTTCGCCTCGACCAACACGATCGTCGAGCGTCGCGAGTGGCGAGATGCTGGGGACAAGAAGACTTGCAAGAGTCATATCGACATCCTGAAGACGCCGGGCTCGATCGACTCCAACGTGACGATCTCCCCGAACGGCACCGGCTGCATCTACGACATCGAGTTCGAGGTCACCGCCAAGGTTCCTCTCATTCGCAAGAAGCTCGAAGAGTTTGTCGCCAAGACCACGATGGATGGCATGCGCGACGAGCACGACTACAACCAGCGCGAGATCAGCTCGGCCGGCTGAGCAGGTCAGTCGGTCCCGATCTCGGGCGCGAGGTAGTCCTTGTCGGCCCAGAAGCTGCATTTGTCTGCCGCGTTGGTACCGGAGCGGACGGGGTCGTCCAGGATCAGGTGCTCGTCCGAATCGGCGTCGTAGCTCGGCCAAGGCGCGGCACCTTCTGCATTGGGATCGCCCGTGGCAGCAAAGCGAGCGAAGTAGCCCAGCATGTTCAACCAGACACGCTCATCAGCAGTGTCCGGTTCCCATTCGTTCAAGAGCAGCTCCAGCCCGTCGCTCAGGTCGAAGCCGAGAATCGGGCTGTAGCCAAACACGTACGGCACATCCGCGGCGTGAAACGCCCCGAGCCCGTAAGTCGGGAGCTCGGCGTCGAGAACGTTGAACTCAATCGCAAGTTCCAGCTGTGAGCGTCCGCTTGGATACTCGAACTGATAGAGGTAGGCCGGCACGTACGCGGCGAGCTTTGCGACCTCCTGCTTGCCAGGGCACCGGAAAATGACGTCGGTCGCGACCTCGGCGAGCGCGACGATAGGCTGCGAGAAATCCTCGATTGGATACTCGCCCGCTGCCTGCCCCGCGAGTTCCATGTCGCCGCCCACCAGGCGCGCGATCTGTGCTTGGTAGTTTTCGGGGGTGACCACCAACGGCGCACTCTCTTCGATCTCGCCGAGCCACACGAACAGCCGCGCCTCGTCTCTGGTGAAGCCCAGGATGGTCGGAACCTGGTTGAAGTTGCCAGACTCGAACGAGTCGCTTGGCTGCTCGGTGAAAAACGCGCCATCGAGGACGGGTCCCCAGCTTCCGCCCACGACCTCGCTCGGATTGAAGCCAAAGTTCGGCGCGGGCGGCAGTGCGGCGAGCACCTCGGTGGCGTCTTTCCCGCGCATGCAGGCGAGCTCACCTTCCGCTGCGTCGCTGCAACCAAGGAGGTCAGCCAACACATCGCCCTGCGCTTCTGCATGGGTGAGCCTCGGCCACGGCCGTTCACAGGAACCGCTTTGCAGGATGGCCTTGTGGAAGAGGCCTGCACTCCTTGGCGACACCAGATGACTGCAGACGCTAAAGGCCCCTGCGGATTCGCCGAAGATCGTCACGTTGTCGGGGTCACCGCCAAACGCCTCGATGTTGTCCCGTACCCACCGGAGCGCAGCGGTCTGATCCATCAAGCCATAGTTGCCCGACGCGTCGTCTGGGCTTTCGGCGCTGAGCTCAGCGTGCGCGAGAAAGCCGAGCTGGCCGAGGCGATAGTTCATGTTGACGACGACGGAGCCGGTCTGGCGTGCGATGAGGTCGCCCGCCGTCCCTCCATCTGCTTGGACGCCTTCGCCGAGGGTGAAGCCGCCTCCGTGGATCCACACCATCACCGGAAGGCCTGTGCCTTCGGTCGGGGTATCGACGTTCACATAGAGGCAATCTTCGCTAGCAACGAAGCCAGGTATTGGCAGCCCATTGAACGCCGCCTGAACGCAGCCGCTCGGTCGCTCGGTCGTCGCGAGTGTATCGGTCCAGCCTGCCGGTTCGACCGGAGGCTTCCATCGAAGCTCGCCGAGGGGCGGCGCCGCGTAAGGAATCCCGCGGTACGAGAAGACGCCCTCGTTCTCAAAGCCCTCCACCGGACCGGCGGAGGTCTGCACGAGGAGCTCGCGAGCCACAGGTCCACGGGAACCGCCGGTTCCTCCTACTCCGCTCGCGCCACTATCTCCGCTTCCGCACCCGGCCAGAGCCGTGGCAATCAAAACGCAGCCAAAAATCGATCGTCGATGCATCTAAGACCTCTCTAAGTAAGGCCGCAGAAGCTAGGGCACCCGCCGCACCCACGCTATCCCACATCGCTCAACCCGCGAAAACGGCGCGATCTCGGGCCCAATCGCGAAGGGCGTCGATGCGCTCGGCCATCGTCACCGAAAGAGGCTTGGTCAGTTCGACTTCGTCCGCGATCGCCTCTGTCGTGAGATCTTCTTGGCGGGAGAACGCGGTATAGAGGGCCGACACCACGGCCTGTTCGATTTCGGCGCCGCTGAAGCCGTCGGTGAGATCGACCAGCCGCCGTAGATCGAACTTGGCGGGGTCGCGGTTCCTTCGCTCCAAGTGAATCTCCAAAATTCGCTTGCGCGCCACTTCACCAGGGAGGTCGACGAAGAAGATCTCGTCGAAGCGCCCTTTGCGCATCAGCTCGGGTGGCAGCTTGGAGATGTCGTTGGCGGTCGCGATGACGAAGACGCTTTCCTTCTTGTCTTGAAGCCACGCGAGGAACGTGCCGAAGATCCGTTGCGCGGGCCCGCCCTCGGCGTCTTCTTGCGAGAGCGCCTTTTCGATCTCGTCCATCCACAGAACCACGGGCGCCATCGCCTCGGCGAGCTTGATCGCGCGCTTCAAGTTCTTCTCGCTCTCGCCGACGTAGCGATTGTAGAGGTTCGACGGGTCGAGACGGATCAGAGGAAGCTTCCACTCCGCCGCCACCGCCTTGGCGCACAGGCTCTTTCCGCACCCCTGGACCCCGATCAGAAGCAGCCCCTTCGGAGGAGAGAGCCCGTATTCCTTGGCCCTCTTGGGGTCTTCGAACGCGGCCTGCCGTTTGCGCAGCCATCCTTTGAGCTCATCGAGGCCGGCCACCTCGCCCATGTCGTGCTCGTGGGGGAAGTACTCGAGCACTCCCGAGCGTTCGATGATCTGGCGTTTTGCGTCGAGCACCCGAACGATGTCCTCGCGTCCCAAGATGCCATCCTCGATGACAGCCTGGGTGATGATCTTCTGGACTTCGAAGAAGGTCAGACCGTGCAGCGCGGAAAGCAGCTGGGACACGTCAGCGCTCGAGAGCTGAACCTTGATATCAAGCCGCCCGGCCAGGTCACGCAGCACCCCTTGGACGAACGAGTGATAGGCCTCGGGCGATGGCGCGTGAAGGCTCACGGGCGTGAACAGGTGCTCGATGGCGGGAGGCATGTCGATGGCGTGTCCGGACAACACGAGCGCACCTCGGTGCCCAAAGTACTTCTTGTGGATGCTCTTGATTCGAGCGATGACGGCCGGCTCGTGGAGGTACGGCCCGAGCCCCCGAAGGTGGAAGATCGCCTCGAGATTGGATCGCTCGATGAACGCGAGCGCCTTCTGTGGAGGTCCGCTCTCGGGGGTATGCCCTGGGTCGGGCAGCTCGCGGCGCAGACCGTCCACCTGGTTCCACGAAAAGAGAGGCAGCCCGGTATGTTCTGCCGCGTGCTCGAGGAGCGTGTGAACCCGCTCCTCCTCGACGGTATCCACCAGCAAGAGCGGGTGGTGCGCACGAATCAGGATCTCCAGCTCGCGTAGCTGGTCAGCCGATGGCGGGACTGCGCGGAGCACGATCCCAGCATCGGAGGTTGCCGAAGGGGTGTCAAACTAGTGCGAGTTGACAGTATCCAATGCGAATCTACACTCGGCGGCATGGCAACTCTGGGTGATAAATTACTCGACAAGCGAATCGTGGAACGCAACATCGCGAAGGGCTTGATTTCGAAGGAAGAGTACGAGAAGCACTTGGCCGACCTCGCGGACCGCGAAGGGGCCTATGACCATGTCGAGATCGACCCGGGCGATTTGGCGGAAGACTCGACCGCGGAGTAGTTGGGATGAGTGTGGAAGACGGCGCCCCTCCGAGCATTGACTTCAATACGTTCATCTTGTCGTTGAGTACGTCGGCGCTGATGCATCTCGGTACGCTACCGGGCGCGGAGGATGACGCCACCGTCAACCTCGCTCACGCGATGCAGTCGATCGACTGCATCGCGCTGCTCGAGGAGAAAACTCGAGGGAACCTCACGGGCGAGGAAGAGCGCCTGATCACCGAGGTGCTGTACGACCTCCGCCTTCGCTTCGTGGCCGCCAAGAAGGCCGACGACGAGAAGGCCTAGAGGGTTTCGGACCTCATTGGGGGAGGGGTGCGCCACGGGCCCATGCTCGGGTATGCTCCGCGGATGGGCACCGAGACCACCACCCACTACCGAACCTGCAACCTCTGCGAAGCGATGTGCGGGGTCGAAGTCGAGATCGACGGCGATCAAGTCGTCTCGATTCGCGGCGATGAGCGCGATGTCTTCAGCCGAGGGCACGTGTGCCCGAAGGCAACGGCGCTCAAAGACCTGTACGACGACCCAAACCGGTTGAAGCAACCGGTGCGCCGGGTGGGTGACCGCTGGGAACCGATGAGCTGGGACGATGCGTTCACCGAGGTGGTGGACCGCATTGTGAAGATTCAGGAAGACCACGGGCGGAACTCGGTCGGGGTGTACTTGGGCAACCCGAACGCGCACAACTTCGGAACGATGGTCTTCGGGCCTCCCTTCCTCCGGACGCTTGGGTCGAAAAATCGCTTCTCGGCCACCTCCTGCGACCAACTGCCACTCATGTTGGCCTCGTACTTCATGTATGGGCATCAGCTTCTGTTTCCGGTGCCCGATGTCGACCGAACCGACTTCATGATGTTGATCGGCGCGAACCCGCTCGCATCCAACGGCAGCATCATGGCCGCGCCCGGTATCAAGAAGCGGCTCGAAGCGATCAGCAAGCGTGGCGGGAAGGTCGTCGTGGTCGACCCACGGCGGTGCGAGACCGCTCGGGTCGCCGACGAGCATTTGTTCATTCAGCCGGGCACCGATGCGCTCTTCTTGCTCGCCCTCCTTCACGAGGTGTGCGCGGCCGGGATCGACTTGGGTCGAATCGCTGCCGACGTGAAGAACGCGGATCGCATTCTCGACATCGCGAAGGCCTATCCGCCTGAACAGAGCGAGGCGATCACCGGGATACCCGCCGAGACCGTCAAACGGCTTGCGCGCGAGCTTCGGGCTGCGCCCAAGGCTGTGCTGTACGGTCGCGTGGGCGCTTGCACCCAAGAGTTCGGCGGCCTGTGCATGTGGCTGATCAACGTCCTCAATGCAGTCACCGGCAACCTCGACGAGCCGGGCGGCTCGATGTTTTCGTCACCCGCCATCGACGTTCGCGGGACGGTTGGCGGATTCGGCGCCGGTCGAGGCTCGTTTGGTCGTTGGAAGACCCGCGTCCGCGGCTTGCCGGAGTTCGGCGGAGAGCTCCCGTCCGCCGCCATGGCCGAGGAAATGCTCACCGAAGGCGACGGTCAGATCCGAGCGATGATCACGATCGCCGGAAACCCGGTCCTCTCGACGCCGAACGGGGCTCAGCTCGACCGAGGCTACGCCTCGCTCGATTTCGCGGTGTCGATCGACTTCTTCATCAACGAGACGAGCCGCCACGCCGACATCATCTTGCCACCGGTATCCCCCATTCAACGGAGCCACTACGACCTCGCTCTCTACCTGTGCGCGGTCCGCAACATCGCGAAGTACTCGCCCCCGGCATTTCCACAAAAGGACGGCGAGCTCGACGATTGGCAAATCCTCACCGAGCTGAGCTCGCGGCTCATCGCGCGCAGGCACGGAAAGCTCAGCAAGAAGTACCTCACCGCACGGGCGACACAGAAGGCCGGGCCCGAGCGCGTGCTCGACCTCGGCCTCCGGCTCGGTGCCTACGGCAAGGGGCTCAACCCCCTCGGGACGGGGCTGTCGCTCGGCACGCTCAAGAAGAACCCGCACGGCATCGACCTCGGCCCGATGCAGTCGACTTTGCCCGAGGCGCTCCCGGAGGAGCACGGGGCGGTCGACCTCGCGCCCGACATGTTCGTCGAGGATCTCGATCGGCTACGGGCCCGATTCCTAACGCCGGGGTCGGTACCGGCTGACGACCAGCTTCTGTTGATTGGCAGGCGCCAGCTACGAAGCAACAACTCGTGGATGCACAACAGCCAGCGCCTAATGAAGGGCAAGTCGCGTTGCACGGTCATGATCAACCCGGAGGACGCCGAGCGCCTTGGCGTGAAGTCGGGCGACCAGGTGACGTTGAGCTCGCGGGTCGGGCAAGTCACTGCGCCGGCGGAGGTGACAGGCGACATGATGGCCGGGGTTGTGAGTCTTCCGCACGGCTTCGGACACGGTCGCGATGGCGTGCAACTCGACGTCGCCACCAGTCACCCAGGAGTGAGCGTCAACGACCTCACCGATGACCGGTTCGTCGACGCACTCACTGGGAATGCGGCCTTCAGTGGCGTCCCGGTGACTCTCAAAGCAGCCACTCAGATCGCCGCCGCAGAATGAGCAAACCGCAGGGCTAGCCACGCAGGTTCATCAACTGAAGGTTCATCTACGAAGCTTCAGCGACGACGCTTCATCGGCAGGCGGGGCTGCGTCACGCGCACAGGAACCGGCGCGGGAAGTGGGCTGAGCAAGCCCTCGACCGCGTCGACCAAGGCATCAAAAACCTCGCGCACACGATCAGAGAGCTTTTTCGTCTTTTCAACCACCTTGCTTTCATAATGGGCTCGCCAGTGACACTGTCAACAGCTACCTCCACTTTGTTGAGCAATTGCGTTACTCAGGAGCGCGCATGCACGTTCACTTGATCGGGGTCGCGGGAACCGGAATGAGCGCACTGGCTACGCTCCTCGTCGAGGCGGGACACCGGGTGAGCGGCAGTGACACGGCCTTCGATCCACCGGTGGGCCCGTATCTGCAAGAGCTCGGTATCGAGTGCGTGTCGGGTTGGAAGAGCGGGAACCTGGACGCGGGCCCAGATCTAGTCGTCGTCGGGAATGTGTGCCGTCGGGACAATCCTGAGGCACAGGAGGCGATGAAGCGCGGGCTCGCGACGGTGTCGATGCCGGGGGCACTCGGTGAACACGTGCTGTCGAATCGCAAGCCTTTGGTGGTTGCAGGCACGCACGGCAAAACGACGACCTCGACATTGCTCGCCTACCTGTTGAGACAAGTGGGGACAGATGCGGGGTACTTCATCGGAGGGATCCCCCTGAACTTCGAGCGAAGCTCACGGCTCGGGAGCGAGGGCGCACCCTTCGTCATCGAAGGAGACGAGTACGACAGCGCGTTCTTCGAGAAGACCCCGAAGTTCTGGAGCTATCAGCCGGCCGCAGCGATCCTGACCTCGATCGAGTACGACCATGTCGACATCTTTCCGGACACCGCAACCTACGTCGACGCGTTCCGGAAGTTCGTCGGGCTACTCCCAACGGACGGCTGGCTGTTTGCGTGGGCG
>CAXMRN010000041.1:0-5435 GCA_964195565.1 uncultured Polyangiaceae bacterium
CCGTGCGGGTGGCCGTGCGCGACCTCTTCTTCTGTCGCGTCTCGGAGCGATTCGACGGTGACGTCGAAGTGCAGCGTCTCGCCCGCGAGCGGGTGGTTCGGGTCGACCGTGATCGTGTCTTCGGTGATGCCCGTGATGAAGAACGGGATCTGCCGGCCCTCGTCGTCGTGCGCGACGACCTGCATGCCCGCGGCTAGCTCCGCGTCCGCGGGGAACAGGTTACGAGGAACTTCCTGCGCCTGACCGATTCGCGAGCCATACCCTTTTTCGGGAGAGACGGTCGCTTTGACGGACTCGCCCTGGGCGACACCCTCGAGTTGCTCTTCGAGACCAGGAACGATGTTCTGGGCGCCGTGAAGATAAAGGAGGGGGCTTCCATCCTCGGACCGATCGATGACTTCACCGTCATCGTCGCGCAGGGTGTAAGCGAGAGAAACCACTTTGTTTGCCGTAATCTTGTCGGTCATGATGCGGCGGCGACCATGCCATATTTCGCGGCCGGCGCTACCGCCGTGCTGCTTCGAAGGGAGTACCCAATGATCGAGTTAATGACAGACCTTCCCGAGCGAGTGCTCGGGGTCAAGGCCAGCGGTGAAGTCACCGCCGATGACTACAGAACCGTCCTGGTTCCGGCCATCGAAGAGCAGCTCACCAAGCACCAGAAGGTGCGGTTGCTCTATGTCATTGGAGAGGGGTTCAAGGGATACACCGGAGGTGCCGCTTGGGAAGACGCCAAGGTCGGCATGAAGCACCTCACCTCCTTCGAGCGGGTGGCCGTAGTCACCGATGTCGACTGGATCGAGAACATGATCAGGGCCTTTGGCTTCGCGATACCTGGCGAGGTTCGTGTCTTCGACGACGATGACCTCGAAGCCGCGCGCGAGTGGATCTCGGAGCCGCCATCGCAGGGCCACCTGTCATTCGAGCTCAACGAGCAACAGGGTGTCCTGATTCTACAGCCCAAGGGCGAGCTCGAAGCCGTGGACTTCGAGCGCGTCAGTGCTGAGGTAGACCCCTACATCGAGAAGTCGGGCGGGCTCAAGGGGGTGATGATCGTCGCGGAACACTTCCCCGGGTGGGATGATTTCTCCGCGTTGAGCGCTCACTTGCGGTTCGTGAGGGAGCACCAAGACAAGATTCGCCGGGTCGCGCTGGTCACCAGCGACCGGTTGGTCTCCGCCATGCCGCGTATCGCTTCACGGTTCCTCAGTGCGGAAGTTCAGGCGTTTCCGATGGGCGGTCGTGACGAGGCTCTGCTCTGGGTCGCCGGTAGCTAACCCGCGGCGGGTTTACTGAACCCGAGGTAGAGCGCCTCGATCACGAAGCCCTCGTAAGCAGCGAAGATCCCGCCCCCCACCATGCCGCCGATGCCGATGGCAATCGCGCCCCAAAGATTGATGCCTCGCGTCTTACAGTGTTCGTGAAGTCGCGTCATAGACCCGCTAGGAAGTATCCTCGCGCAGAGAGCAGGTCAAATGACATCAAGTGACGACACGAAAGACAATGCTGATTTCGACAGAAGGGTGATGCAAGCGGCCGTTCGGTTGAGCCTTCTCGCCCTGCTGGTCTTCTGGTGCCTGAGGATCTTGGGGCCGTTCATCAATCCCATACTCGGCGGAGTCGTGATCGCCATCGCGGTGCAGACCCCGTTTGCGAAGCTGACGCGGGCTTTGGGCGGTCGCCCAAAGCTGGCGGCGGCATTGCTGGTCGCCATCGCCTTGGTCGTTCTGATCGTTCCGACGGTAACCCTCGGCGCGAGCCTGGTGGACTCGACCGCGGGGATCTCCGACGACTTCAGACATGATGAGATCAAGATCCCTCCACCACCTGCGAACATCGCGGACTGGCCCCTCATTGGCGACCAGGTGCACGCGCTCTGGCTCGGCGCGTCTCAGAACCTCGAGACTGCGGTCGTCAAGCTAGCGCCGTACTTGAAAGATGTCGGTGTCTGGCTGGTGTCGACCGTGGGCGATCTGGGTTTAGGCGTGTTGCTCTTCGTCGTCGCGATCTTCATCGCTGGCGCGCTACTCCCGAACGGGGAGCGCGCCGCCGAGCTAGCTCGCAGAGTCGCGTTCATGATCGCGGGCAAGAGGGGGCACAAGATGGTGGATCTCGCTGTGTCGAGCGTCCGGAGCGTCACCCGTGGCGTCCTCGGGGTGGCCGTGATTCAGTCGCTGGCCGCAGGCCTCGGGATGCTCGTCGTCGGTGTTCCGGCCGCCGGGCTGTGGACGCTAATCATCCTAATCCTGGCGGTGATGCAGCTCCCCTCCACCATCATCTTGATCCCGATCATCTTCTACGTGTTCTCAACGAGCTCGACCTTCATCGCGATCATCTTCGCCGTCTGGTCGATGTTGGTTGGCCTGAGTGACAATGTGCTCAAGCCGCTCCTCATGGGCCACGGCTCGGCGGTTCCGATGTTGGTCCTCTTCATGGGCTCGTTAGGCGGCTTCATGGCGGGAGGTATCCTCGGCCTGTTCGTGGGTGCCGTGATTCTGTCGCTCGGATACACCGTGTTCATGGCCTGGGTCGACGAGGCACCTCAGTGAAGGAGCCGAACGCGGATCGTCGCGGGAATCGCGCGGAGCTCGTCTAGCAGCGGGCCCGCGTCTTCGAGCTCGATGTCCATGACGACGTATCCGACATCGGCCTGCGTTTCGAGGTACTGGGCTGCGACATTCACTCCGCCAGCAGAGAAGACGCGGTTGATCTGCTCCATGACGCCGGGCTCGTTCTTGTGGATGTGCAAGATGCGGCGGCGGTTGTCGTGATCGGGAATGGTGACCTGGGGGAAGTTGACTGCGGACGCCGTGGAACCGTTGTCGTTGTACTTGACCAATTTCGCGACGACCTCCCTCGCGATATTGAGCTGTGCTTCCTCTGTGGCGCCACCGATGTGGGGCGTGAGGATGACGTTGTCGAACTCCCGCAATGGCGATTCGAAAGTCTCCTGGTTCGACTTCGGCTCGACGGGAAACACATCGATGGCTGCGCCGCCGATGTGGCCGGTCTCGAGAGCGAGTGTCAGCGCTTCGATGTCGACGACGCTACCTCGAGCCGCGTTGATCAGCAGAGCGCCCGGACGCATTGCTTTGATCGCTTCCGCATCGATGATGTTGCGGGTCACGGGCGTCTCGGGAACGTGCAGGCTGACGACGTCGGCTTCGCCGAACAGCTCGTCGAGGCCAATCACTGGTGCGGCGTTTCCCAGCGGGAGCTTGTGCTCGATGTCGTAGTACAGGACCCGCATCCCGAGGCCCTCGGCGAGAATCCCGAGCTGGCTTCCGATGCGGCCGTAGCCGACGATGCCTAGACACTTTCCGCGCACTTCGTGGGCGTTGCGAGCGGTCTTCGCCCACTCTCCACGCCGCGCCCGTGCGGACTTCTCGGGAATGCCGCGCATCAAAAGAATGATGTCGGCGATCGCCAGCTCGGCCACGCTTCGGGTGTTGGAAAAGGGGGCGTTGAAGACGGGAATCCCCATTCGACGTGCCATGTCGAGGTCGACTTGGTTGGTTCCAATGCAGAAGCACCCGATGGCTTTGAGCGTCCTTGCGGCCTCGAGAGCCGTCGCGTCCAACTGGGTACGAGACCGTATTCCGATCAGGTCGACCTCATCGATCGCGTCCAGTAGGTCGGAACCGGTGGGCGAATGCGTGAGGCGTTCGACGTTGCGGTACCCGGCCGCGGCGAGGCTCTCGACCGCAGCCTCGTGAATGCCCTCCAGCAAGAGTACTCGTGTTTCGTTTCCAGCCACGACGTGAGTCTGGGTCGATCCTACAGCTGCTGCAAGAAGCGGAGGTATGCGTCGAGAGTCTCGGCCGGTGCTTCGACGTGCGGATAGTGCCCGATCGGGTCCCATCATTGACACTCGGGCGATAGGCCAGAGACTATCGGCACCCAGCGAGGACCGCGCGCCATGGCACAGACCGCATTCGTCACAGGAGGCACCGGCTTCATCGGGATCAACCTCGTTGAGCTCCTCGTCAACGAGGGTTGGGACGTCACCGCCCTACACCGCTCAACCTCCGACCTCACGTACCTGAAGCGCTTTCCCATCAGGCTCGCGGAAGGGTCGATCACCGACCGGGAGTCCTTGGGTAAAGCGATTCCGCAAGGCACCGACGTGGTGTTCCACGTCGCGGGGGACACCAACATGTGGTCGAGGAGGAACGCACAGCAGGACGCGAACAACATCGACGGCACGCGCAACATGATCGACGCGTCGGTCGCCAAAGGCGTCGGCACATTCGTGCACACGTCGAGCGTTTCGGCGTGGGGCCGGGTCTCTGGAGTCGTTACCGAAGATACGCCGCAGGAGGGCAAGAGCTCGTGGATCAACTACGAGCGCAGCAAGCACCTCGGGGAGCTAGAGGCTCTCGAGGGCCTCGATCGCGGCTTGAAAGTCGTGGTGGTCAATCCGGGAGGCGTCGCTGGGCCCTACGACACCAACACCTGGGGAAAGCTCTTCTTCTTGTTGCGGGACAACGCGCTGCCCGGCGCGTCACCGGGAGTGATTACCATCTCCCACGTGCAGGACGTGGTGGCGGGGCACCTTGCCGCTGCGACCAAAGGGCGAAGCGGGGAGCGCTACCTCCTCGCCAGTGATGAGGTGAAGGTGGCCGACTTCATCGCAGAGATCGCGCGTGTGGCTGGTGTCGCCAAGGCCCCGAAAACAGTGCCTCCATGGGTGCTCAAGGTGTTCGGGCGGGTGTCGGTCATGTTCGCGGCCATCACCGGTAAGGAGCCCGATGTGACGCCCGAGATCGCAGTCATGACCAGCATGACGGGCACCAGCTATTCAAGCGAAAAGGCGATCCGTGAGCTAGGGTATCGAGTGCGCCCGATGACGGTGGCGATCGAAGACAACTACAACTGGCTCGTGAAGGAAGGGTTGTTTGCCCAATCTCGATGACGTCACCGGGCTGCTCGTTCGCCCGCTTCAGCTCCTTCGTGGGCAGCCGCGCAACACGCTAGACCGGCTCGCGGCCTACGACGGCGTTCCTCGTGCAGAGCTCTTTCCGGCGCCTGATCGCCTTCCCCGTGTCCGGACACGCGAGCGATGGTCGCTGCCTGGCTTTGAGAACGAGGACCTGAGCTTCGCCTCGCTCCATGAACCGATCGAGCCACTGTTCAACGAGCACTACCACGCGCGAAGCCGTCGCATCCAGACCGTGTACGCGCGACGAATACGGCCGAAGGGAAGCGAGGGGCGGCCGCGCCTCCTCTACATCCACGGCTACATGCAACCCGAGACCATCATCGAAGAGCACGGCCTATTGAGCGCGATGGCGCGGACCCTCGGTGTGGAAATCGTTCACCTGCAGCCGCCCTACCACGGCCGGCGCAAGCCTCGGAGCTCCCCCTACGACGGGGAACGCTTCTGGACCGCCGACGTGGTGCAAAGCTTCGAATCAATACGCCAGACCATCATC
>CAXMRN010000042.1:0-29490 GCA_964195565.1 uncultured Polyangiaceae bacterium
CGAAGACGTATCCGTACGTCGCCAGCCCGATCAGCCCTCCGCCGGTCACCATGCCAAGGGACCGCCTCGGAACCTGACCTCGTGCCGTCGCCGTGAGGAGTCGTGGCGTGATCGCGAGCGCGACGCCGAAGGCGCACACGACGTTCGCGCTAGCCGCGAGCCCCAGGCCGAGACCCGTTGCGAGATAGTCGCGCGAGCGCGCCTCTTCGTCGAAGACGGCGCTGGCGAAGCGAGCCGCGCTCCACAGAGCGAAGAAGACCGCGAGGGGATAGACCTCGATGCGTGTCGAGGGTTCCCACAACGCAGGGTGCATGGCGACGATGGCGATGGTGGGGGCGACGAAGCGCAGGTCACCCGCCGGGGAGTTGGGACCCTGTCGCCCGATCGTCTCGGCGAAGCTGGTTGCGGGGATGACTGTTAGCGCTCCGAGGAGCGCGGAGAACGCGTTGAGCGCGACCAGGGGGTCGATCCCGGGCAACCGGGTCAGCAGACCGCCGATCATGGTGTGCAGTGGTTGGCCGAAGGGATGGCCGAGACCGAGCTGTTCGGCGACGAGTGCGAGCTCCGGGCTGTCGTACATCGACAGGCTCCGGCACATCGTCCCCACGTAGAAAGCGAATAGGACGCCCGTCGCCGCCCCGGTCATTCGGCGCGAGCGGACCGGGAGGCCGAGGAGCTTTTCAGTCACCTTCAGGTCCCGAGAGCGGTACCCACAAGTTGAGGACGCCCCCGACCCCTGCGGTGAGCAGTTGGGTGGCCCAGAAGCTGAGCGAGGCAGCGTACGCGCTGGCTTCGGGGACGCCGACGGTTCCGTAGAGCGCTGCGAATGCGGCCTCCCGGACGCCGGCGCCACCGACTGTGAACGGGAAGAATGCGGAAGCGCCGATCAACGGCATCAGCACGGCGGATTGCGACAAGGTCACCGAGGGCTCTAGGGAGTGCACGATGGCGTGACCCGCGACGATGTTGGCCCCTTGGATGATCAACGAGAGGAAGATGGCGGCCAAGAAAGGCCCAATGGAGTGAAGCCGTGGGAGCGCACGAAGGGGCTCGCCGAGCTTCTCGGGAAGAAACGGTGCCAGCCTTGGCGCGATGGCGATGCCGACAATAGCGCATCCCGCCGCAGCGAGGCCGAGGGTTGCCCATAGGCCGACGTTGTCGATGCCGGGGATCGGCCAGATCAAATACGCGCCCGCTGCGAGCACGAGCAACGCCGAGACGCCGACGACTCGCTCGATGAACACCACCGCCACGCCGCTCGTCGCGCTCGCCCAATGAAGATCGCCAAAGGCCTTGCGCCCCGCCACACCTCGAATCACGTCGCCGCCGACTCCGCCCGGCGCGTACGTGTTGTAGAAATGGCCGACCAGATAGAGGTGGGCGATTCGCGGCCACGCGGGAACGTCGATCGCGCCGTACGCCTGCAACAGGAGACGCCAGCGAACCATCCCGCACACGAGCGCGCACGTGACGACCGTGATTGCAGTGAGCGCGGCCCCCAAAGAGAGCCTTTGGAACGCGTGTAGTACGTCGCTCGGTTCGACCCGGCTCGCGAGGTAGCCGACCGCACCGATCGTGACCGCGATCCGACCCCACCGCAGATAGCGCCGCCTCCGCTCGCCGCTTGGGCTGTGTGTTCCCCCTTTGTCGCGCATCTCAGTCCTGAGAGCCTAGCGCGTCCTGAAGCCCGTGGAGTAGTTCCGGGGCGTCGCGTTCGACCATCCGTTGCAGGTACGGGAGGAATGCCGCGACCTGGGCCGACTGGTCTTCGTGCAACGCCAACGCGGGACGGTGGCGCAGGGCGTCGGTGAGTCTCGCTAGCACGAAGGACGGTTCGGTGTAGTCGTGCGGCGCGCCCCACAGCGTCAACCTCGTGTGTAGCTTCGAGAAGGCCTGGCCGTCGTCTCGCCACCCGAGCAGACCGGTGACGTCGAGGTCGAGCGCGGCGAGATAGTCGTCGACATGGGCTTGCTCGCGGGCGAGCCATCCGTCGAGGAACATCTCGCTGCCGACGTGGCCGACGGCACGGGCGGTCCCGCGCTGAACGCCTGCGCGCGCAAGCTCATCGAGCGACCGGGCGCAGAAGGCGAGGAAGACAGGCGCGCGGTGGAACGCCTCGTCTGTCCGGTGGTGCAGATCGATTCCGCGCTGAAGAACCGGGTCGCGAACCTCGGTCAAAGGAACCCGCACCATGGCCTCGAAGTCGGGCAACATGCTCCCGAGGAGGTGCCGGGCCCGGCTATCCCGCCAGCTCGCCACGACCGCGTGCCCGAAGAAGTTCAAAGCAACAGCTCCTTGGCGACACGCTCCAAGCCGCTGGGCTCACGGAGCGCAGCGCTTTCACAGCGCCAGCTCACATCTGGTTCGCTCTTGAACCAGGTTCGCTGCCGGCGCGCGTAGATACGGGTTGATTTTCGGATGCGCCGCAGAGTCTCGTCGAGGGGAACTTCGTCACGAACGTGGGCCAAGACATCGCGATACCCGACGCTCCCAAACGCGCGGATGTCGTCGCCCCATCGCGAGCGCAGCGAACGCACCTCGTCGATCCAGCCCGCGTCGAGCATTTGCTTCGCCCGGTGTTCGACCACCGTGCCATGCCGCTCGCGATCCATGTCGAGGACGACGAGCGCCGCGTGGTACCGAGGCGCACCGAGCGCGTGCTCGGCGCGGAGCGCGCCGAGGGGCTTGCCTGTTTGTTCGTGCACCTCGAGCGCACGCACGATCCGCAGGGTGTCGTTCGGATGAACGGCGTCGGCGGAAATTGGGTCGATTTTGGCCAACCTCGAATGCAACGCGGGACCACCCTCGATCGACGCGGCCTGCTCGAGACGTCGGCGGATCTCCGGGTCCGCCGGCGGGACGTCGACGAGCCCGCGAACGAGCGCTCGGATCCAGAGCCCGGTGCCACCCACCACGATGGGTAGCTTCCCGCGGCTGCCGATGTTGCGAATCGCGGCGTCTGCCAAGCCCGCGTAGGCCACCGCGTCCACATCTTCGTCGGGATCGAGCACGTCCAGGAGATGGTGCGGAAGGCCCCCAAGCTCCTCCGGCGTCGGCTTGGCGGACCCGATGTCGAAGCCCCGGTACACTTGCACGCTGTCAGCGCCGACGAGCTCGCCGTCGAAGTGGCGGGCAACGTCGATGGCCGCTGCGGTCTTGCCGCTGGCCGTGGGCCCCGCGATGACCAGCACTGACTGCAGCGAGTCAGCCATGGACGCTTTCTGCGCTGCCCGATGACAATGGAACGCGGGCGATGATGCAGGACCGATGGGCGTCTCGGCGGGGCCATACACCAGCCACGATGTGCTGCGCGGCAGCATCATCGAGCGGTTCGCCGTTGGGCGTGGCGGCCCGGTTCGCGAGCGCCCGAAGCGCGGCGTCGGTTTGGTCCTCGTGGCCGCCTTCGAGGGCGTGGAGGGTGTCCTCGAAGAGTTGGGTCGCGCGTGCGTCGTCGGCGACGAGGGCGGGGACGGCTCTCACGGCGTAGGTGCCCGCGCCAAGCTCCGACCAATCGAACCCGAGTTCGCGCAGCAGACTCTCGTGCTGGGTGAGGACAGCCTGGGCGGAGGGCGGAATGTCGAGCCTGTCGGGGAACAATAGGTTCTGACGAGCGAGGGACCCGGCGGCCGCGGCTTCTCGGAGCGCGTCGTACCGGACCAGCGCGTCGGCTTGCCCTCGGTCGATCACCAGAATCTGGTCCGTGCCCTCGCAGATCAGGACGCGTTCGCGCACCTGCCCGACCAAACGAAGGCCGTTGGGGCTGCGTGCCTCATACGTTGCCCCGGTCTGCGCTACCAAAGAAGGCGCCGCGGCGCTCGAACTCGAGTCCGCCGCAGCGCGAGGGTCCCGAAGCGGCCCGGCGGCTCCGATGCGCTCCTGCCAGTAGGCGTCGCCTTCGGGCGGGGCCGGAAGCCTGGCCGCGACCATCCGCGTCACGAGGTCCACGAGTCGCGCGGCCTGTTTGAAACGCACCTCTGTCTTCTGTGGGTGGGCGTTGACGTCGACGTCTTCTGGCGGCAGGCGAAGCGACACGACCCCGCGGGGGTAGTGCCCTGGTGGCAATCGATCGCCGTACGCGAAAGCGATCGCGCGAGCGAGGCCGCGGTCCACGATCGGGCGCTCGTTGACGAACAGGAACAGGTGCCGCGCTCCCGACCGAGCAAGCTCGATCGGGGCCAAGACTGCATCGAGGACCACTTCCTCTCGTTCCGCATGGAGTTCCTGCAGCGCGACCTCACCGAACACCTGGTACGCGCGCTCGGCGAGGCTATTCGCGGGTAGGTACTGGCGGGCCGTGCGCCCGTCGGAAGTAACGAGCAACCGTAGCCCCGGACGGCTCAGCGCAACGCGTTGACAAACTTCGAAGATTTTCGAGGTTTCAGTCTGACGGGCCCGAAGAAACTTCTTTCGCGCGGGCACGTTGTAGAACAGGTCGTTGACCTCGACGGTCGTCCCAGGGGGACATCCCACGGGCGATAGGTCCCGGATCTCGCCCCCTTCCACGGTCACCCGGGTGCCCTCGAGATCCGCCTTGGGTCGAGTGGTGATCGTCATCTTCGACACGGACCCGATCGAGGGGAGGGCCTCTCCCCGAAACCCAAGCGTCCTCACGCGCACGAGGTCGTCAAACGCGGCGATCTTGCTCGTCGCGTGGCGCTCGATGCACAGGGCGGCGTCCTCGGGCGACATGCCGACTCCGTCGTCGCTGACGCGCACCTGAGCGCGGCCCCCGTCTTCCACTGCTACGGTAATCGCGGTCGCTCCCGCGTCGACAGCATTCTCGAGGAGCTCTTTGACCAGATTGGCCGGCCGCTCGATCACCTCGCCCGCTGCAATCTGGTCGATCAGCGTATCGTCGAGCAATCGTACCGTTGAGCCCACGGCGTGCGCCTATCAAAGCTGTCCTCGGTTGGCAACGAGGCCCTGCAAATCTGGCCCCATCGTTGACCCTCTCACAATCGCGATGCTACCGTGAATTTAGGGGAGATAACCGGGAATTCACCGTTATGAAGGTATGTCCTGCCTGCAGAGTCGACTACGGCGGGGGAGAGGTATTCTGCCCCGTTGATGCCACGCGTCTCGTGACGACGTCGCAGATGAGCGTCAGTCCGCTCAATCCCGACGATCCGTTGGTCGGCGCCGTGCTCGCGGGCCGGTATGTGGTGAAGGGTCGGATCGGCGAAGGCGGGATGGGGTTGGTCTACGAAGGCCTCCACCGCGACATCGACAAGCAGGTGGCGATCAAGGTGCTTCGCGATGACCTCTCACGGCGGCCGGAGGTCGTGGCCCGCTTCCGCCAAGAAGCCAAGAGTGCATCGAGAATCGGCCACGAGAACATCGTCGACATTTCCGATTTCGGCGAGACCACCCGAGGAGCGAGCTACTTCGTCATGGAGTTCCTCGATGGGGAAGACCTGGCGAACGTCCTCGGCAGGGAGGTCACGGTCGATGCGGAGCGCGCATGCGCAATCGTGCTCCAGTGCTGCCGCGCGCTGTCGGCCACACACGCCAAGGGGATCGTTCACCGCGACATCAAGCCCGAGAATATCTTCCTGACCAAGCGCGACGGGGTCGACGACTTCGTCAAGATCGTCGACTTCGGCATCGCCAAAATGAGCGACATCGAAACCGATGGAGCACCCGGCCGCAAGCTGACCAAGACCGGCATGATCTTTGGCACGCCGGAATACATGTCGCCCGAGCAGGCCGCGGGGAAGGACTCTGATCACCGTGTCGACGTCTATGCGCTCGGCATCATCCTCTACGAGTGTATGGCTGGAGGTGTGCCGTTCGAAGGGGACACCTTCATGGGGGTCCTCACGCAGCACCTGTTCGCCGAGCTCCCGCCCATCACCGAGATGAATCCGAACGCCAAGGTCAGCCCGGAGCTCGAACTGGTGATCCGCAAGGCGCTCGCCAAGGACCCAGCCGATCGTTATCAAGACACCGAGGAGCTCGCCGAAGCGATTACCTGCGCCCTCGACGGACGGCTGAGCCGAGCGACGGTGAAGACTCCTCCTTCCGCGTTCGGCCCAGCTTCGCTGGGCTACCCCGCGCCAGTCCCGCGCCGAAAGACGTCGCCCTGGGTCTGGGCGGTGACCGCCGCCGCCGCGGTCGCCGTGATCGCGTGGGTGGCTCTCGGTCCCGGATCGGGGCGGGGGAGTGAAGCGGGTGCCAGTGACATGCCGGAGGGCACGGGTCCCACGGTCCAGATCGACGAGCCGGCTCTCGTTGATGCCGAGCCGGAGCTCACTTTCGTCAACGTGCATGTGGCGACCGACCCTGCCGGCGCCAGGGTTGTTCTCGACGACGGGTCGGAGGCCTGTGCCGCGACCCCTTGTACGCTCGAGGCCGAGCGAGGGGCTACGCTGGTGATCCGCGCCAGGCTTGGTAAACGAAGGGGACGCACTGCGATCACCCCGACCCAAGAGGAAACCGTCTTGATCGAGCTTCAGGCCCCCAAGAAATCTCAGCCCAAGCCCCGCAAAGCCGAGGCACCCAAACGCAACCGCGACAAGCCCAGCCGACCCTCGGACCTCAAGGTTCCCGAGTGGGCTCAGTGAGCGACGCTGAACGTAAGACGCTAGCCGATCTCGAGTGGGACCAGGTCGAGCAGGCGATTGCGGATCGCTGCCGCGGGCCGCTTCGGGAAGCCATCTCCTTGCCTCTTGCGGAGTCCTTCGAGGAAACCGAGCGTGTGCTCGCAGAGGCGAGAGAAGCTTGGACGCTACTCGTCCGGAACGAGCCGCTGCCGCTCGAGGGCATCTGCGAGATCGCCTCTTCGCTGCAGCATCTCGAACGAGAAGGCGTGCTCGATGGCGGTGCGTTGAAGGATATCCGCATGACGTTGCGAGCGGCGGCCGGGCTTCGCCGGTTTCTCGGGCAGCGAAAAGACAGTGTTCCCTATCTGCATCGTGCTTGCGCGATCGACCCCACTCTCGATGGTCTCGAAGAAGAGGTGGGGATGTCGATCGGGGACGACGGAACAATCCTCGATTCGGCGAGCGCCGAGCTCGCGCGCCTCCGCCAGGAAGTCGGCAACCTTCGTGGCCGGATCGTCCGCAAGCTCGAAGACCTGATTCAAAAGCGAAGCGCCATCCTGCAGGATTCGTTCTACACCATTCGCGAAGGGCGCTACGTGCTCCCGGTTCGCACCGACGCACACGAGCGCTTTCACGGGATCGTGCACGGCTCGAGCGCTAGCGGCGCGACGGTTTTCGTCGAGCCGCGAGAGCTCGTCGAGCGCGGTAACCGTCTCAAGATGGCTCAGGGCGAACTCGAGCGGGAGGAACGGCGAATCCTCGCCGCGTTGTCGGAGCTGGTGCGTGAATACGTCCCGCAGCTCCGTGCCGCCGCCGAGGCTCTCGACCACGCGGACCTGCGTGGCGCGAGCGCACAGTTTGCCGTCGACCTGGGTGCCCACTTCGTCGAGCTGTCCGAGGAGCCGCGCATCATGCTGCGCGGGGCTCGCCATCCCTCGTTGGTATTGGCTGGCATCGATGTGGTGCCGAACGACATCGAGCTGCTGGGGGCAGAGGCGCTCGTGATTTCGGGTCCGAACGCCGGTGGCAAGACGGTCGCCCTCAAGATGCTCGGCCTGGCGGCGCTCATGACCCGAGCCGGATTGGCCGTTCCGGTCGAGGAGGGAAGCGTCTGCGGGTTCTTCTCGCCGGTCCTTGCCTCGGTCGGTGACGAACAGAGCCTCGCCCGAAGCCTGTCGACGTTCTCCGCGCACTTGGTGACGCTCCGAAGCGTGCTCGAACGGGCGGGGGAGCGCGTGCTGGTCCTGCTCGATGAGCTCGCGGGCGCCACCGATCCGGAGGCCGGCGCCGCACTGGCCTGCGCCGTGATCGAGACCTTGGTGGAACGCCGCTGTGCGGTAGCGGTCACCACTCACTATGAAGCCCTGAAGGCGCTCGCGGCAGAGCGCGAAGACATGCACAACGCGGCCGTCGGATTCGACCTCGACAACATGGCGCCCACGTTCCGGCTGACGATGGGTATCCCCGGCGGTTCGAACGCGCTCGAGGTCGCGCGCCGCTATGGAATCCCGGCCGAGGTCATCGAACAGGCCCGCAGCACGCTGCCCGAGCATTCTCGAAGCTTCGAAACCTTGGTAGCGAAGCTCGAAGCCGCGACCAAGGCGGCGCTCGAAGAGCATTCAGCTCTCGAAGCAGATCGAGCCAAGATCACCGAGGAGCGAGCGAAGCTCGACTTGCGTCGCCAGGAGCTCAAGGCGCGCGAGGCCAAGGGCCTCGGTACCGAGTCGCAGAAGCTCGTAGACCAGGTGCGGGAGCTTCACGGCCGCCTCGATCACGCGAAGAAGGAGCTTCGGCAGCGCTCCGAGAAGGAATCCGTCTCGGCGGCGTCGGAGGTGCTGCGCGAGGGAGCCGAGCTCCTCAGCGACCTAGATGCGCACCGCCTGTCCCTCGAGCCTGCCCCGATACGGACGGCCGCACTCGACCCTGAGACCGTCCAGGTCGGTGACCGTGTTTGGGTCGAGCGACTGCGCAGCGCGGCTGACGTGATCGAGGGACCCGCGCGCGGCAAGGTTCGCGTGTCGGCCGGCATGATGAAGCTGTGGGTCGACACGTCCGACCTCCGGGCGCTCGACGAGGCCCCGGCACCCCCGAGCCGAGAGCCACGGGCGGTGTCCGGTGCACACCCGAAGCCGCAGCGCGTGATCCGAACCGGCGACAACACCCTGGATGTGCGCGGCCTCCGCGCAGACGACGCAGTTGCGTTGGCCGAGGCGTTCCTCGATCGGATGTACGGTGCTGCCGAGGCCAGCGCGTTCATCGTTCACGGAGTCGGCAGCGGCGCACTGCGCGTCGCGATCCGCGAGCATCTGTCTCGGGACGCGACCTACGTGGATGGGTTCCGGCAGGCCACCCAAGACGAGGGCGGGCCGCAGGTGACCGTCGTGTCTCTCAAGTAGCGCTACGCGTCGGTGGGCTCGGGTTCGCCTTCGGCCATCCGGGGCTTGACCGCGAACTGCCAGACGGCGAGTCCGACGCCCACCATGGCGATCGATGACCATTGCGCCGGCGTCAGCCCGCCGTACCGAATGTCACCGCCTTCGACCGGCGCGGCACGAAGGAAATCGAGGAAGAAGCGAACCGGCGCGTACACCAGCGGCAGGAGTACACAGTAGAAGCCGACCGGACGGCGGCTCCTCCGCTCGAGCCAGATGAAGAGGGCGATGATCAGTGCCGAGTAGATCACCTCGTAGAGGCCGAGGTCGTGGCGAGCCTGAAAGGGAGGTGCACCGAATCGATAGTCGGCCACCGCCAGCGCGAAGTCGGTGACCTTGCCGGGGTGGTCATGGACCGTGAAGCAGCCCATGCGCCCGAAGAACCAACCGAACGGCAGGCCGAAGCAAACGGCATTGGCGTAAGGAAGGAGAGGCACCTTCTTTCGGTATCGCCATATGAAGCAACCGAGGATGCCGCCGAAGAAGCCGCCGTACGAGGACAGCCCAAGCCAGGTCGAGAAGAACATGGACGGGTTGCGCAGCACTTCCATGAAGGTCTCGCGCTCGTAGAACAGACCGTTCAAGAAGTAACCGAGGATGAAACCGGTGACGACCGCGTAGGTAACCAGGTCACCCGTCAGGACGGTGTCGAGGCCATTGCGTTGCGCGAACCGGCCGGCAACCCACGCTCCGAGAAGCACACCAGTGGCGACGAGAACACCAAACGGCTGGATCGACAGCGTGTCGCCCAGCACGGGGATCGAAAACGGAAGTGGGATGTCCCACGGCTCGAGACGGAACCAAGGAATGAAGAGCAAAGCATGCATGGCGGCCGAGCCTAGCATCGACATCCTTGCATCGCCCCTATTGAACCGCTAAGGGCTGCGCGAGGTGAAATCATGACCGAGATCATCGCTGTAGGCGCGAGAGAGATTCTGGACTCCCGAGGCAATCCCACCGTCGAAGTCGATGTGGAGTTGATGGGGGGCGCGACCGGCCGAGCGGCCGTTCCTTCCGGCGCGTCGACCGGTGAGCACGAAGCGCTCGAACTCCGGGATGGCGACCCGAGCCGATATCTCGGCAAAGGTGTTCTCAAGGCGGTCGAAAACGTGGTGAATGAGGTCGCGCCGCAGGTGGTGGGCCTTGAAGCCCTCGATCAGGCGGGGGTCGACCAGGCCATGTTGGACTACGATGGCACGCCCTCGAAGGCCAAGCTCGGCGCGAACGCGATACTCGGTGTCTCGATGGCGGTTGCGCGGGCCGGTGCCGACGCGGTCGGCCTGCCGCTTTGGCGCTATTTGGGCGGGGCGCAGGCCCGGGTCTTGCCGACCCCATTGATGAACATCATCAACGGCGGCGCCCATGCCGACAGCGGCCTCGAGATTCAGGAGTTCATGGTCGTTCCTCACGGATTCGACACGTTCGCCGAGGCGCTTCGCGCGGGTGCCGAGACGTTCCACAACCTCAAGAAGCTCCTCAAAGATGAGGGGCATGCCACCGGCGTGGGCGATGAGGGTGGCTTCGCGCCTCATCTCTCGACCAACGAGGAAGCGCTGTCGTTCGTGGCGCGCGCCATCGAAGCTGCTGGCTACCGCCCTGGCGAGGAGCTCTCGATCGCGCTCGATTGCGCTGCGAGCGAGTTCTACGACAAGGAACAAGGCGTCTACACCTTCGATAAGAAGCCGGTCGATGCTGCGGGGCTGGTGAAGACCTACGCCGACTACTGCGCCAAGTACCCGATCGTCAGCATTGAAGATGGGATGGACGAGAATGACTGGGATGGCTGGAAGGTCCAGACCGACGCCCTCGGCAGCAAGGTGCAACTCGTTGGAGATGACCTCTTCGTGACCAATACCGAGCGGGTCCAGCTCGGCATCGATCGGGGTGTCGCCAACGCGATCCTGATCAAGGTCAATCAGATCGGTACCGTGACCGAAACGCTGGACACGATTCGGCTCGGCGCTCTTCATGGGTACGCCTCGATCATCTCTCATCGAAGCGGCGAGACGGAGGACACGTTCATTGCTGACCTCGCAGTCGCCACCGGCGTGGGCCAGATCAAGACTGGCTCCGCTTCACGTTCAGAACGTATCGCCAAGTACAACCAGCTCCTTCGAATCGAGGAGCAGCTCGGCGATGGCGCCATATACGCCGGCAAGTCCACATTCGCCTAGTGTGCGGATCTTTTCGTTTGTGGTCGGCTTAGCTCCTAGCTCGCGGCGAAGCGTAGGGCGGACTCGTTGTCGTACTGGCCTGCGCGGAACGGGTAGTCACTGAGGATTCGGCGGAGCACCTGCACGTTCGTCGAGAATGGCTCGGTGCGCATCTCGGCCAACATTCGGTCCATCGAGAGAAGCGCCCGGTGGCGAATCGGCTCATAGGTGGTCAGTTTTGCGATCAACGGTCTGTCGTCTGCCGGAAGCGGCATGCCGACCGTGGCCGAGGACGTGGCGCGAACTCGGTCCTGCGGCGCAGGCGCGATCGAGTACGAAGACACGACCTCATCCTGCTGGTCGAGTGCGAGGATGGACGCGTCGAGCGCGTGCCCTCGGGGCTCGACGATTTCGAGTTCCTCCGGGAGCGGATCTCCCGAAGCGATCTGGAGTTGTAGGGCGACCAAGTCGACTCTGGTGACCATCTCGATGAGTGTGTGGTGGCGCGGCAAGCCGATCTTCACGTCGGAGACCCAGAAGAGACCCGAAGGGTCGATGTGGAATTTCACTTCGAGGAGCCCAGCGTAGCGGAGCTCCGCGGCGAGGCGCCGGGCGCTCTCGAACAGCGCCATCCGAAATGCTTCTCCGTCTGAACGGAAGAGCAACTCGGGTGAAGGGGTTTCGTGAATGAGGGTGTGCTCGGCAGTCGACAAGCTGCGATCGCACTCGGCGATGGCAGCCGTCTCTCCGTGGGAATCGGCAGCGACGAGCACGCCGATCTCGCGCGGTTTCGTCCTGTCCGCCGCCTCGTCGACCGTTCGCACATGGGCTCGCTCGGCAGCGGCTCGGAGGGTCGCTTGGTCGGTGAGGGCGCCCAGTACGTCGAGATCGGTTCCAACCACCGCGACATCTGCCTTCTCGGCAGCGCTCGCCATCTCAAACATCTCGGGTTGGCCCTGATAGCCGAGGTGCGCCGCGTCGGCGCCCGCCTGCTCGAGAATTGCCGCAAGCTGATCGGTCGGAATCGCGCTCGCCTCCTCGAAGTCGATCTCGATCCTTCGGTCGGCGGCTTCGATGTGGCGGCTTGCCGGTGCGCCTTTTGGGGCGACGACGATCGTTTCGACGCCCAACCGTCTGCAGGTCCTGGCGACGCGGGTCGCGGCCTCTCCACGGCGCAAGATCAGTACTTTCTCAAACACCGACGGAGCATAGCAACCGACCGCATCGAGGCACCCCGCGCTCCGGCTTGACCGAACCGAACGAGGAAGCCAGTAGCCAGACGATGCCGGTGTGGCTTCGCTCACGTGGTTTGGAACGTCGCTCGGTGCGCCACGGGGATCTCTCCTGGCGCGCGGAAGCCATGCTCGAGTCCCTGGGGCTCGACGAGGCCGAACTCTCGATTCTGCTCTGTGATGACCGGACGATTCGCTCGCTCAATCGCCGCTACCGCAAGAAGAACCGTTCGACCGATGTTCTCGCCTTCTCGATGCAAGAGGGACCCGGCCCCGCGTCACAATCTGGCCTGCTCGGCGACGTGGTGATCTCACTGCCCACCGCGAGCCGTCAGGCGGCCGAGCACGATCGCCCGATCGTCCAAGAAGTGACCTTTTTACTGGCTCATGGGCTGCTCCATCTCCTCGGGTACGATCATGCAAACAAGCGGGAGGAGCGGGATATGAAGGCTCGTACCGAGGATCTTCTGGCCGCGGTCGACGCTGCTCGATAGCCGCCCGAGCATGTGGAAAACCGGCCTGGAATCCTCTGAATTCCACCCTCTAATCTTCGGGCCCTTCTTAGATTCCGCTCGTTAAAGCCTTGAAATCAGGACTGATTTTGCCACCCGCCCGAAGCTTCGAGCGAGGGGTCCCAAAGAACTCAACTAGCTGTGGACGGCCTGTGGGTAACCTCGGACGCCGATCCGGCGTGGAGGCATCAGCGTTGGTACCGCGCCCGACTGGATCGCTTAACCCCTAGAAATTTGTTTGCGAAATCGCACGAAGCCACTTGTCAGCAACGAAAAACCTAGGCATAGATGGCGCCGTGCCTGTCCATGGCTTCTTTTTGGGGGCCTTTTGATTGAACCGAAGGACAGATCACAGAGCTAGGGAGGGAATTATGGTAGCAGGCAAGCGAATGACGAAAGCTCAGATCATGAGCGAGCTGGCCGACAAGAGCGGCCTCACCAAGAAGGAAATTACGAGCGTCTTCGATGCACTTCGAGACCTCGTCAAAAAAGAGCTTGGACGCCGTGGCCCGGGGGAGTTTGTCATTCCGGATATGATCAAACTCAAGGTGCGTAAGATTCCGGCTAAACCAGCGCGGATGGGACGTAATCCAGCGACCGGCGAGGAGATGATGCTTCCGCCCAAGCCTGCGTCCAAGAAGATCCGCGCAACGCCTCTCAAGAAGCTCAAGGACCTCGTCCTCTGAGTCACTGAGACGACGCGAATCGAGAAAAAGGGGCCCTCTGGGCCCCTTTTTTGTTGGTTACGGCCGTCGAGTTTCGCCTGGCGAGTCTGTGGGCCCTGGCCGCTTGATGGGGCGCGTCGGCCGCGGCGCGGAGCCGCGGAGCCGACCCTCGGCGTAGCTCAGGATGAATCGAATCTGATCGGCGTTGAGCGTGAACGATATTCGAATGCGATCGTCTTCAGGCTCGAGGTCCATTCGTCGCAGCGTCTTCCCGAACCCTGCGAGCGACATGATCAGCTGTTGCGAATAGAAGTGCGCGACCTTCTTCCAATACGCTGACGCTAGCTGCGCGATCTCCTCGGAGGGGTATGTGGCGAGGACCGAGACGGTCGCCTCGTCCGGCCCGGTTTCGCGCACCGCAAGACGCAGCCGAATCGGTATGTGTTTGATGTTGCCGATCACGAATCGGTGAACGCCCTCGACTTCGAGCGAAATCGCTTCTTCCGGCCCCATCGATAGCAATGCGTCCGGTCCGCGCGCGGCCACGAGCCCTTCCTCGTCCGCGTCACGAAGCTCGCGCGCTTTCGTCATCGCAAGGACGCGTTCGAGATCTTGGCGGCGGGTGATGCTGAAGTGGTGCGCGCTCAGGAGCGCGATCGTTCGCGGTGTCCGATCGAGGTTGTGCCAGGGCGCGGTGGCCACCCCGAACCGCCGGCGCCAGCGCACGCCCTTGCCTCGCGACCGCGCAAGGCGTTGGACGCTCTTGCGCACGAAGCCCGCATCATGTGGGTGCCGTCCCGCGAGCACGAGCTTCGAGCGTTGCAGATTCGGCGTCGCAACCAGAAGTCGGTCCAAGTCCGCCACAGGATCGATGCCGGAGCCGGCGAGAAGCAGCTGCCAGTCGGGAACCCCTTGCAAAAAACGGGTAACATCCGGGGCCAGCGGCGACGCACGCACCCGCTTCATATCGACGCGGAGAGCCAACTGAGCACCGGGCGGGATGCGGGAGGGGCCGGCAAGGGTGGACGGGGCGACGGCCTCAACCTCATCAGCGCCAGCATCAGCGCCAGCATCAGCGCCAGTATCAGTGCCAGCGTCAGTGCCAGCGTCAGTGCCAGCGTCCATCGGGACGCCGGCGTCTGGGGTGGGGTGGTCGCCGTCCTCGCCCAGGGCGCCTGACCACCTCGGGTCGGGTGTCCCTGTCGCCTTCGGCGGCATGTCCGCCGCCGCCATCTCCATCTCCCCGGTCAGACCGAACTCGACTTCGATGGGTAGGGTCAGCTCGAAGTCGAAATCGAATTGGGACGTGGCGCTCGCGATGTACGCGAACGCTGCGAGGTGTACGGCGAGCGACGCGACGAGTCCGAACGTCGTGGAGAACGTTTCGAGGTGTTGACCCGCGCGCATCCTAATGACACTTCGTAGCAGACCACGACCATGCGGCGCACACGACGAGCTTTGTTGGGGTCCTGGCTTGCGCTTCTCGGAGCGGTCGCGGTTTTGTGTCTTGCGGCCGCATGCCCTGGCTGCAGCCTCGAAGAGGCGCTGACTTCGATCGAAATCGATAGACCCGCGGAGCCCCGCGATCTTGGGCCACCGCGCCGGGTTTTCGCCAAGCGCTTCGTTTCCCCGATCCGGTCTGCTCCGAGCCCCGAAGGTGAGCGCCTCGGTTATCTTCGCGCAGGCGCCCTTCTTCACTCGACCACGACAGAGCCGCTTGGGCACGACGACTGCGAGGGTGGCTGGTACGAGCTAGACACCGGCGGGTTTGCTTGCCATGGCCGAGACATCCTCGTGTTCTCGGGGGAGCGGCTTCCCGAGTTGCGCGCGCGTCAGGCGGATCGTGAAGCAGTCATGCCCTACGAGTACGCGACGGTTCGCCGGAAGACTCCGCTCTACAAGCGGTTGCCGAGGGCCGACGAGGTCTACACCGTTCCGAGGGAGGTTCCGGACGCCGGCGTCGACCCGTTGGACCAGGAGCCATCTGAACCACCGCCGCAGATCGACAACCCGCTCGTCCTGCGCGTGTTGCGGCCAGGCTTCTACGTGAGCCTGGACCGCACGTTCGAGAAGGACGAGCAGATCTACTGGCGCACGCAGCAAAACGGGTTCGTCCCTGCCAGTCGGATACGGCACAAGGAGTGGAGCCCCTTCCATGGCCAGGCGCTCGGCGGGCAGCGCTGGGACCTGCCAATGGCGGTGACTCGAAGTGACGAGACCACGCTCTATCGCGTCAACGCGCGAGAGAAGCTGCGGGCGACCCACGGTCGTCTCGAGCGACGGTCCTGGCTTGCGGTGCGTGCGCGTCGGCGCATCGACGGGGTTGCCTATCTGGTCGTCGACGATGGTGCGCTCGTCCGAGAGGCCGAGGTGCTCGTGATTCAGCCAACCGCACCGCCGGAGCATGTTGGGGAGGGCGAGCGTTGGATCGATGTCGACCTCGCCCATCAAGTTCTGGTGGCCTACGAGTGGAAGCAACCGCGGTACGTGACTCTCGTCTCGACCGGTCGAACCAGGAGCCCGAGTCCGGAGCTGGACTACCGGACGCCGAGGGGGCTTCACCGAATTCGCGGCAAGCATCTGACATCCACCATGGACAACGACGAGCCAGGCGAGCCACCGTACTCGCTCGAGGACGTGCCGTACGTCATGTACTTCCGGGGCGCTTACGCCTTCCACAGCGCCTTCTGGCACGATCGCTTCGGCCGCCCGCGCAGTCACGGCTGCATCAACCTGGCGCCACTCGACGCTAAATGGCTCTACAACTGGGCCGGGCCAGATCTACCCGAGACCTGGCACGGCGGCTCGGCCACCGAGGAGAATCCGGGCACTTGGGTCTATGTCCACGGCAAAACCCCATAACAAACCAGCAGCCCAGCCCCCCGCCTCAATCCGCGGAACCGCGATCTGCGTTTCGCGGTTAAAGGAGCGAGGAGAGCGCGCTACTTCGCGAGGGCGGCCTTGACGGCCTTCAGCAGCTTCTGGCCGGCCGGGCCGACCTGCTTCGCGACCGCTTCTGGGACGCCCTTCTCGGCATCCTTGAACTTCTGGAGTTCAGCGGGACTCGGGTCGTGGATCTCGTAGCCGTAGCGGACGAGGTTCTTCAACAGCACGGGCTCCATCTTGCGAACCTGCTCACGGCCCCACACGGTGAGGTCGTAGGGGACGCTCAGCAGCACCTTCTGGATATCGGGGGGCAGGGTGTCGAACCACTTTTTGGAGTAGACGACGATGCCGGGCTGGTACGACTGGCGAGACAAGAACAGGTTGCGCTCCCCGTCGTCGAGGCCCTGGTACCAGGTCGTTGCCATCGCGAACAGGGGCGTGTTGTCGAATCCGTCCACGACACCGGTCTGAAGACTGGTCATCGTGTTCGCGACGTCGATCGTGACCGGGCTCGCTCCGAGTGCTTTGTAGGCCTCGACATGGGCGACCGCCTCCTGAGACCGATAGCGAATTCCCTTCATGTCGACGGGGCTCCGGATGGGCCGCCGGCTGAAGTACGAACGGAAGCCGTTCTCGCCCCAGAGTGCGAAGACGAGCTTCTGCTTCTTGAGGATCGCGCGAACCTGTTTCAACACCTCCGGGTCGTCGAGGGCCTTGTCGGCATCCTCCACGCTATCGAAGACATAGGGCGCCTCGAGAACGTTCACCTCGCGGACGATGGAGCTCAAGCCCCCCACGGAGCCGGCGAAGCCCTGCTTGCTCCCCATCTGGGTCCGCCGCGCCAGCGACCGCTCGTTTGAGCCGCCGAGGCGCAGCTTCACCTTCACACGCCCGCCGGTCTCTTCTTCGACGTACTTCTTCAATCGCTTGAGCTGCAGAGCCCAAGGACTCCCCCCCGGGACGACCGTCCCCATCTCCAATACGTACTCCTGGGCCGATGCTGGGGCAGGGCCGGCAATCAGGAAGGAAAGGGCTACAAACGCAGCGGCACAGACGATGGACTTACGCATTGGATTCTCCTCGGACAGGGGGGGCAAATCGACATAGTGGCCGACACAGTGGACGCCACCGCGCCGACCCTATTCAGATCAGAAGATGTCGTCGATCTCGGCCATGAGCTTGTTGGCCTTGCGTTGCTCGCACGTGTTCTCGGGAATGATCGCGGGAATCACGTTCGGATCCCCGGCGATGACGTAATCCACGAGCTCCTCGAAGAGCGGGCGGTTGTCTTCCTTCACGGCCCACTCCTCGGCCATCAGAGTGCGCGTGCCGTAGTAGTTCGGATGCGCATCGATCGAGACGTTGAAGTGATGGGCCGACTTCTTCATGTCGCCGCCCGCAAAGCCCGGTGCCTTGGCGTAGAACACGCCGAAGTATCGGTCGGGTCCCTGGTACCAGAAGAGCGGATCTTCATCGAGGCAGAACTCCATGATCGCGCGAATCTCATCCTTGTAGGAGAGTAGGGTCGCGAAGCTCTCGAGAATGGCCCAGCGGCCCATGTTCGACGAGCGCCAGTAGAGTGCCGGCACGGCCGACGCGTTGAGGACGGAGACGGCCTCCTCAATCCGTTCGCCGGCTGCCATCTTGTCGGCAAAGGCGGGCGACATCGCGGCGAGCGCGCGTTCGGCAGCCTTGATGCCCTCTTCGTGTGTGTCCTTGTAGAGTTGCGGGTTCTCCTCGTCGAAACGAAGGTGGCAGTCCCCGTAGAAGTACAGCGCGTGAGTGAGCTCGTTGAGCGCCTCTGCGTTCTTCGGATCAACCTCGGCTGCTTTGCTCCAGGCGTCGACCGCCGCCTTGGCTTGAACAGGGTCTCCGCGATTCGCCCAGGCGTCAGCGGCCACGGCCATGAGCTCGGCGACCTGCGCCTGCGCTGCTTCATCGAGCTGAACGGAGTCTGAGGTCGTGTCCCAGGCGGTTTCACGGGTCGACCCACAACTGGCCACCAAGGCGGCCATGCATACCAGGGCAACCCAGTGCCCGATCTTCAACGAACTCATCATGCTTTCCTCCTGCTCCCTCGCCGCACAGGCAGGGGTACTGGCGGGGCATACCAAGAGTGGTTTCCAACTGTCAACGATGCAAAGCGTCAGACGGTCGGTTTGGTTGCGGTGGGTGGGGCGCTGTGGTAGGTCGCTGCCTGAAAATTTGGTTTGCCTCTCCTGGGTGGGCCGCCACGGCCCGCCCGTTTTTCGTTTAGGGACCCTGAGTAGAAATTGACCCACGCTACTGAACAGCTCGTCAACGCGTTGGAGCCATTAATCGACCCGATTTGCCGTGCCCACGGCGTCGAATTGGTTGACCTGCGCTGTATGCGTGAGCCGGCGGGGATGCTCGTTCGGGTCATCATCGATAGGGAAGCCCCGGGCGTGGAGGTCGGTAGTGGCGTGTCACTGGAGGATTGCACTGGGGTCAGCCGAGACATATCCACGGCATTGGACGTCCACGATGACTTCCTTCCTTCCGGGGCGTACCGCCTCGAGGTGAGCTCTCCAGGGCTCGAGCGGCCTCTGGTCAAGCTCACTGACTTCGAACGATTTTCCGGTCGTGAGGTCAACGTGCGGACCCAGACGCCGATCGAACGGCAGCGCCGCTTTTGCGGAAAGCTGCTCAGGGTCGTCGATCAGAGCATCGAGCTCGATCAAGACGGCCAAGTCTTTTTGATTCCACACGCGGACATCGCACAAGCGAACCTCGTGTACCGATTCTCGAACTAGGTGGGTAGATGGCTATGCAGCAAAGCGCGCTCTCCCTTCAGAACGTGATTGAACAGGTCAGCCAGGAGAAGGGCATCGATGCCAAGATTCTGGTGGAGGCGACCGAGCAGGCGATTCTGACGGCAGCCAAGAAGACCTTCGGTCCCGATCGGGAGCTCGAAGCGAAGTTCAACAAGGAGACTGGGGCGGTTGATCTCTTTCAGTACATGACCGTCGTGGAGGCGGTGGAGAACAGCGAGCAGGAGATTACCGTCGAAGAAGCGGAGGCCCACGGTCTCGAGGCGGAGATCGGCGAAGAGCTCGGCTTCCAGATCTTCTACCTTCCCGAGGATCGTGAGAAGGCCGGCGAGCAGGACCAGCAGTTCGGTGAGCTGCTCGGCCTCGATCAGACGCGCAGCCGCTTCGGGCGTATCGCCGCGCAGACTGCCAAGCAGGTCATCATTCAGCGTGTCCGCGATGCCGAGCGTGAGCGAGTGTACACAGAGTATAAGAGCCGCCAGGGCGAGATCATCACTGGCGTGGTCCGTCGCTTTGAGCGCGGGTCGAACATCATCGTGGACCTCGGCCGCGGCGTGGAAGCCGTGCTGCCGCCGCGCGAGCAGACGCCGCGCGAGAGCTACCGTCCCGGGGACCGCATCGTCGCCCTCTTGAAGGACATCGACCGCGAGGCCCGCGGCCCTCAGATCATTCTCTCCCGAACCGACGTCGGGATTCTGGTGAAGCTCTTCGAAATGGAGGTTCCCGAGATCTACGAAGGTATCGTACGAATCGTCGCCGCTGCGCGTGAGCCGGGCGCTCGTTCGAAGATCGCGGTGAGCAGCCGTGACTCGGATGTCGATCCCGTCGGTGCCTGCGTGGGCATGAAGGGCTCACGCGTGCAGGCCGTCGTTCAGGAGCTTCGCGGCGAGAAAATCGATATCGTCCCGTGGGACCGCGACCCGGCTCGCTTCGTTTGCAACGCCATCGCCCCCGCGGAGGTCGTGCGCGTCGTCATTGACGAGGGCAACTCCAATATGGAGCTCGTCGTGCCGGACGCGAAGCTGTCCCTGGCCATCGGCCGGCGCGGCCAGAACGTGCGCCTAGCTTCACAGCTCAGCGGTTGGCGGCTCGACATCGTGAGCGAATCCCGCTTCCAGCAGATCGAGGAGGAAGCGATCGCAGCCCTGTCGCGCTTGAGCACGGACGAGGCGCTTTCGAGCTCGCTCTATCGCATGGGCTTCCGAAGTCTGGACGAAGTTGTCGACGCGAGCGAAGGCGAACTGGCCTCTGTTCCGGGAATCGCCGCTGACGATGTAGCGAAGCTTCGTGAAGACGCCGCGACGGCGATGGAGGAGCTTCGCAAGGAACGGTTGGCTGAGATGGCCGATCGGACCGAGGCTCCCTCAGAGCGCGACAAGCTTCTTCTGGTCCGGGGAGTCAACTCACGCGTCGCGGATCTGCTGGAACAGAACAGCTATACGTCGGTCGCGGCGATTACCTCAGAAGAGGACACCGATCGCCTCGCGATCAAGTCGGGGCTTGGCGCATCCAAGGCGCAGGCACTCAAGGCTGCGGTCGCCGAGTTCGTCGAGAACGAGTGGCCCCCCGTCGACGTGAAGATGCAAGAGAGCATTGCCGCGGCGCAGGCAGAAGCAGCGCGCTTGGAGGCGGCAGCGGCGGCAGAAGCAGCCGCAGCAGCTGAAGTAGCCGCAGCAGCTGAAGCGGCCGCGGCAGCTGAAGCAGCCGCGGCAGCTGAAGCAGCCGCAGCAGCCGAAGCGGAGGCACCAGTCGAGGCAGCCACCGCAGGCGAGAGCGAGACGGCCAACGAGTCCGAGACCCCCGGGGAGACCAAGCAGGAGTAACCGGGATGCTGGGCGTCATGGCGAAGAGCGAACTAGAGAAGCCCTCGCGGCGGATGTGTGCCGGTTGCGGCGCCCGCGCCGAGCGTGGGGAGCTCGTGCGTCTGGTCGTTGGGGATAGCGCGCCGTTCGTGGCCGTAGACCTCGGCCGGCGGCTTGGTGGTCGAGGCGTGTCGGTCCACCCGAAGAAGGCTTGCATCCGTTCGGCGGCGCTGCGTGGCGGATTGGCGCGGGCGCTCCGCGGCGTGGCCAAGGTCGAGCCCGAGAGCATCGAGCGAATGCTCGTGCAGCAGTACGAACAGCGTGCATTGGGCCTTTTTAGCTCGGCCCAGCGCTCCCGCAGCCTCGCTCTCGGGGGCGATGCAGTTCGTGCCGCGTTGAAGGCAAACAAAGGGGATCTGTTGATCCGCGCAAAGGATTCGCGGGGTCGCGGGGATGAGCTCGCGCACACCGCAACGGCGCTTGGTTGCGCGACAGTCACTTGGGGGACAAAGGCCAGCTTGGGGGACGCATTCAGTCGTTCAGAGCTCGGTGTTCTCCTGGTGACGGATCGAGGCATCGCGGGTGCGATCCTGGATTGCCTGTCGCAGGTCGGGGCCCTATCGGAGGATGGATGAGTAAGGTTCGAGTCTACGAGGTCGCGCGAGAGTTGGGGGTCGAGAACCGCGACCTGATCCAGCGAATCGCGACCCTAGGCATCCAGGTGCGCAATCACATGAGCGTCCTCGACCCGGTCGAAGTGGACCGCATCAAACGGTCGCTCGGTAAAGACCGCAGCGAGGCGATGGTCGAAGAACGAATTCGGCCGACCGTCGTCCGGCGAAAGCGCCGCAAGAAGACCGAGGAGGCCGAGGTCGTAGCCGCCGAGGCGCCGGCGCCCGCGCCGGTTGAAGTCCAGGCTGCAGCCCCGGCCCCGGAGCCGGCTTTAGCGACGCCGGCACCGGAGCCCGCTCCTTCGCCGGAGCCTGTCACAGCGGAACCCGAGCCGGCCGAAGCTGGCCCGGCCGAGCCTGCCGTGACGGAGCCCGAGCCCGTTCAAGACCCGGTTCCAGTGCCGCCGCCCGCCGTTGAGCCAGCCGAGCCGCCCGGGGAGCAGGGTCGCTTCGCTCACGACGCGTTGCCACCGGGGGTCATGCGCCGCGGTAGGGCGAAAGCGCCGAGCGCCACTCCGCTTTCCGAAGGGGCGCGTCGTCGCATCGTGGCCGACCACGCCGCGCAGCGTGAGCAGCATGCCCCACGTAGGCGCGAAATCCGCGGCCGTTCTTCGATCGGCCCGACGGGCCGGCCACAGGGTCGTCCTGGCAAGAAGCGTTTGCAGCCTGGCAAGAAGCCCAAGCAGACCGAGATTACGGTGCCTAGCGCGCAGAAGCGCGTCATTCGCATCGATGACAATGTTCAGCTTCAGACGCTGGCGCAGCGCATGAGCCTCAAGTCGACTGATGTGTTGATGAAGTTGATGGAGCTCGGCGTGTCCGGCGTCCACATCAACAGCACGCTCGATGCTGACACGGCCGCGGTGTTGGCGGGCGAGTTCAACTACGAGGTCGAGAACGTCGCGAAGAGCGAGGACGAGATCGTCGGCGATGCGCGCGGCGAGTTCGAAGACAAGGCCGGCGATCGGGCCCACCGGCCTCCGGTCGTGACCGTCATGGGTCACGTCGACCACGGCAAGACCTCACTCCTCGACAAAATTCGCGAGGCCGATGTCGTTGCCGGCGAGGCCGGCGGCATCACCCAGCACATCGGCGCGTACCGAGTCGACACGAGCCGTGGCACGGTCGTGTTCCTCGACACCCCGGGCCACGAGGCCTTCACCGCGATGCGGGCTCGAGGCGCCCAGGCGACCGACATCGTCATCCTGGTGGTCGCCGCCGACGACGGCGTCATGCCCCAGACCAGGGAAGCCGTCGCCCACGCCCAGGCGGCCCAAGTGCCGATTGTCGTCGCAGTCAACAAGATCGACAAACCAGAAGCGAACCCGGAGACCGTGAAGAACGAGCTCGCGGCGCTCGGCCTCCAGCCCGAGGATTGGGGCGGAGACACCATCTTCATTCCCTGCTCCGCGATCACCGGTGAAGGCCTCGATAGCCTCCTCGAGAACGTGTTGCTTCAGGCAGAGCTTCTGGAGCTCACCGCGAACCCGAGCATTCCGGCCAAGGGTGTCGTGCTCGAGGCCTATCTCGACCGCGGCCGAGGTCCGGTCGCTAACGTCCTGATTAGAGACGGTTCTTTGGATGCCGGCGACTACGTCGTGGCCGGTGGGTCGTGGGGCCGCGTTCGCGCGATGACCGACGACAGGGGGAACCAGGTTCCGAGTGCCGGTCCAGCCACGCCTGTCGAGGTGCTCGGTTTGGCGGAGCTTCCGGCGGCCGGCGACCTCTTCTACGAGGTTACCGATCAGCGCAAGGCCCAACAGGTGGCCGGGGCGCGCAAGAAGCCCGGGACCGCCAGCACGGCCCCCACTGCCGGCCTTCGAGGCCTCGACCAGTTCCAGGCCCTCATGCAGAGCGGCGACGTCCAGGAGCTCCGGCTCGTGGTCAAAGCCGACGTTCAGGGTTCGGTCGAGGCGCTCCAGACCTCGCTCACCGACCTGGCGACCGAGAAGGTCAAGGTCAACGTCATTCACACGGGCGTCGGCGGCATCACCGAGAACGACGTCATGCTCGCCAGCGCGTCGCAAGCCATCGTCCTCGGCTTCAACGTGCGGCCGCAAGGCAAGGCCTCGTCGACCGCCAAGAAAGAGGCCGTCGAGATCCGAGCGTACAGCGTCATCTATGAGGCTATCGACGAGGTGAAGGCCGCGATGAAGGGCCTCCTAGCGCCGAAGATCGTGCAGGAGGACCTCGGCAAGGCGGAGGTTCGGCAGACGTTCGGCATCCCGAAGATCGGAACCATCGCGGGGTGCATGGTCCTCGAAGGGAAGATCAACCGCGGCGGCAAGGCGCGTCTCGTTCGTGACGGCGTGGTTGTGTGGGAAGGTCCAATGGGCTCGCTCCGCCGCTTCAAGGAAGACACCAAAGAGGTCCAGTCCGGCATGGAGTGCGGCATTGGGCTTCAGGGCTTCAACGACGTTAAAGAGCAAGACATCATCGAATGCTACGAAGAGAAGCAGGTCGAGGCGACACTCGAGTGAGCTGATCGCCGAGAGGTCGGAACATGGTCGTTGGCGTGTGCCAGATTTCGCTTTCGTTGCCGGGTGTGACTTCGCTCAAGGCCAAGCGCTCGATCGTGCGCAAAGTGCTCGATAGGACCGCGAATCGTTTCAACGTGTCGGCGGCGGAAGTGGGACAGCAAGACGTGCATAGGCAAGCCACGCTCGGTTTCGCGGTGGTGTCGGGCGATAGGCGTCACGCGAACTCGATGCTCGACTCGATCGCCTCGTTCGTCGAGGGGTCGGCGGATGCAGTCGTGCTCGACCGTTCGACGGAGCTGGTCTCGATGGGTGAGATCGGGGATTGGGCGGGCTGAGATGGTGCAGAAGAAGGGCTTTCGACGGGCGGATCGTGTCTCGGAGCGAATCCGGAGTGAGCTGATGGAGCTCATGCTTCGTGGAGGCGTGCGCGATCCTGCCGCCAAGGATGTAGTCGTGTCCGCGGTGCGGATGACCGACGATCTGAGCATCGCCCGGGTGTACGTGCGCGTCCTCGAGGAGATCGACGCGGAGCATCAGGACACCGTGGTCGAGGCGCTCGGCCGTGCGAGCGGGTTCCTTCGCCGGGAGATCGGGCAACGCCTGCAGCTTCGGCACGTGCCGAAGCTGGAGTTCTATTGGGACGAGGTGGTGGATTCGGGCATTCGGATCGAATCCATCCTGGATGAGATTCGCGAGGATCCGGACGCGGGCTCGGAGGGTTCCAAGTGATCGAGGACGTGGTCGAGGTTGCTCGCAATGGAACGCGCTTCTTGGTGGCCTGCCACCGGCGCCCGGACGCCGATTCGCTGGGCTCTGCGCTGGGGCTCATCAAGACCCTTCGGGCGATCGGCAAAGAAGCGACCCTCTTCATGCCTGAACAGATTCCGGACTCCCTTCTCTTTTTGATGGACGGCGAGCAAGGTGTCGCGCGCGTCCCGGAAGGTGAGCGGTATGACGCGACCTGGGTCATGGATATCGCGGCCACGGCGTTGCTGCCGCCGGGGTTTCCAGATTCTGAAGTTACTGGCCCGGTCGTGATCATCGATCACCACCACGCCCACGACGACGTCGGCGACATCGTCTACCGGGACACCCAGAGTGCGGCGACGGGAGAGGTCGTCGTTCAGTTGATCGAGGCGCTCGGACTCGAGTCGCTTCCCGAAGGCTCCGCGACGCCTTTGTACGCCGCTATCGTGTCCGACACGGGTGGTTTCCGGTACGCGACGACGTCACCGGCAACCTTGCGATTGGGTGCAAGGCTCATCGAAGCGGGGGCGGACCCTTGGCACGTGGCCTATCAGTTGTTCGAGCGGTGGGAGCCGGCCCGGCTCCGGTTGCTCTCGGCGATCATCGCGACCATCGAGATGGCTTTTGACGGCCGCGTGGCGATCATGCGAGTGACGCGTGAGATGTTGGACATCTGTGGTGCCGACGACGACATGGTCGAGGGAATGGTCAACTACGCGCGCAGGGTAGAAGGTGTCGAGATTGGGGCATTGCTCTGGGAGTGGCGGGTGCTTGACGAAGAGGGGGGGCAGGTCGAGACCAAGATCAGCCTCCGTTCGCGCGGAGAGGCGGATGTCTCGGTGATCGCGGGGGCGCTCAACGGTGGCGGCCACCGTGCCGCGGCAGCGACACAGCTCAACATCACGATCGATCAAGCCGACGAACTGTTGCGGGCGGAGCTCGCCAAGTACTTCGGATGAACGGCATTCTGATCGTCGACAAGCCGGCGGGGTGCACCTCGCACGACGTCGTTCAGCGCGTCCGAAAGGCGTTGCGTCAAAGGTCGGTCGGACATGCGGGGACGCTCGACCCACTGGCGACTGGCGTGCTGGTGGTGGCTGTCGGGGAGGGCACCAAGCTCGTCTCTCATCTGCAGGCTGACGACAAGCGCTACGAAGTCACCATTGCCTTGGGAGCCGAGACCGACTCCCACGACGCGGATGGTGAGGTGACAGAAACTGCGGAGGTGCCGACCCTCGACTCCGCGACAGTCGAGCGCGCCCTGGCGCAGTTCATCGGGCGGCATCCGCAGGAGGCGCCCAAGCTGAGTGCCATCAAGGTGGGCGGTACGCCCCTTCACCGCCGCATGCGTCGGGGAGAAGACGTCGAAGCGCCCGTGCGCGAGGTGGAACTGTACGAGGCGACCGTCGACGAAGTCAGCCAGACGACGTTGAGGCTGAGCCTTCATTGCGGCAAGGGCTTCTACGTTCGGTCGCTGGCGCGAGACGTCGCGCGGGCGCTCGGGACGCTCGGGCACGTGCAGGTGCTGCGGCGGACCGCAAGTGGCACGTTTGCGATCGACGGCGCCCTGTACGGAGATCAGATGACCGCCGACGCGATCGCGGAGCGGCTTATCCCCTTGAAGGATGCTTGCCGCGTCCTGACGCGCGTCGAGTTGACCGAGGAGGGGGTAGCGCATGCGCGCCATGGCCGGCCTGTCGGGTCAGATGTCATCGTCGGGGACGCGTGGCGCGAAGCCGCGCCCGAGGACGCGTTGGCGCTCTTCGCCCCGGACGGCGAGCCCGTAGCCCTCGGACGCCGCGTCGAGGACGGCCTTCGCGTGGTCCGCGGCTTCACAACCACGCTGCCCGGTGTGGTAAGCCCCTAGTGTGGAGCGCACGCGCTACCTGATCGTCGGGGCCGGCGTCAGCGGCCTGGCCTTTGCCGATTGGCTGCGCGACGACGACTACCTCGTCGTGGAAGCCGAAGGCGAGATGGGCGGCTACTGCCGAACGATCAAGCGTGATGGGTTCGTCTGGGACTACTCGGGGCATTTCTTCCATTTTCAGCGACCCGAGATCGAGCGGTACCTGGTCGACCGCATGGGGGACCAGCGCGTCCTTCGTGTCCAGCGCGACAGCCGAATCTGGTACGGGGACCGCTTCATCGATTTTCCGTTTCAGAAGAACATTCACCAGCTTCCAGAAGCCGAGTACGAGCAGTGCGTGCGTGACCTCCAGGACCGTCCCAAAGACAAAGGCGGGAACTTCAAGGACATGCTCTACGCGCGCTACGGCCGCGGTATCGCGGAGAAGTTCCTGATTCCGTACAACGAGAAGCTCTACGCCTTGAACTTGGCGGCACTCGATGCCGACGCGATGGGACGCTTCTTTCCACACGCCAGCGTCGAGGAGATCCTTCGAAACGCCGACGCGCCGACGAACGACGGCTACAACGCGACATTCACCTATCCCGAAGGCGGCGCGATTCAGTACATCGAGGCGCTCGCTCAGGGGGTCCGTGCCGATCGCATCGCGCTTGGGGAGCGAGTCCTGTCTATCGATCGGAAAGCCAAGGTGGTGACCACGAGCAGAAGGCAGATCGGGTACGACACGTTGATCAGCACGGCTCCGCTGGTGGCCCTGCTCGACATGTGCGGCGTGGCCTACGACTCGAGCGTCCTGAGCCACAACAAGGTGCAGGTCTTCAACCTGGGCTTCGACAGCAAGGGCCCCCAAAACGTCCATTGGATCTACTACCCACAGCGGGAACTCTCTTTCTACCGCGTCGGGTTTTACGACAACATCTTTGGTTCGGAGCGGATGAGTCTGTACGTCGAAGTCGGCTTGCCGTGGGACGCAGACCTCACCGAGGACGAACGCGGTGCTCTCAAGGCGCGCGTCCTGGCTGACCTTCAAACCTGCGGCGTCCTCACCAATCAGACCCTGGTCGCGTCGCACGACGTCCTGCTCGACCCCGCGTACGTGCACATCACCACGCAGTCGAACTCCGAGTCCGTGGCTCGGAGGGAGCTTCTCGCTGCCGAGGACGTCCATTCGATCGGCCGGTACGGGGCATGGACCTACTGCTCCATCGAAGACAACATCGTCGAAGCGCGGCAGTTGGCAGACAGTTTGTCCTAGAGGCGGTTTCTCAGCGCAAAGGGCCCGAAATCCGGGCAAAAGGGTGGATTCGCTCGATTGGGACTTCTGTCCTGGTTTGGGGGTGCCGTGCCGCGTTGTCTATCGTGATTCCATGTCTTTTGGTGGGGGGGGGTCCCGTGAGATCGATTCTAATTGTCTTGGTGGCGTGCGCGGCGACGGCGTGTGCGAGTGGTGGTGAGAGTGGCGTTCGCGCCGGCGGTGGATCGGCAGGGACGACCGGCACCGGCGGAGGTGGGGGCGACGGATCCACGGTCGTCGATGTTCCCGACGCGGAGCTCTGCGGTGGCGAGCCATGCGCGGACCACAGTGGTGAGCGCCAGTTCACACACGAGAGCGCACCCGCAGGTGCAGTGTCGCTGTTCGCCGACGCCACTAGGCACCCCGCGGGAACCGACGCCGGCAAAGAGCCGGCCACTGTGTATCCCAGCCACCAAACGATGTTTCCGGTCAATGTGTCTCGCATTCGTTTCGAATGGAACGAGCCCGGAGCGGACCTTGCCTACGAGCTGCGCTTCGTGGGTGACGAGACCGACGTGTCGATCATTACCACCGGGAGCAGTTGGTCGCCGACCGAAGAAGAATGGGACTGGGTGGCAGAGTCGAACCGTGGCGGCGAGGTGACGTTCACGGTGACCGCGCTCGACCCCGACGCGCCGGTCGATGTCTGGACCTCGGCGGCCATCGATTTCTTCGTCAGCGGGGCAGCGGTTCCCGGGGCGATCTACTACTGGTCGACGGGCACCAGTGGAGTGATGCGGGCGCGCATCGAGGACTCGATTTCGCAGAAGTTCTACACGGACCCCGAGGCGCCAGACTCCGAGGAGTGCGTGGCTTGCCACACGGTCTCGCGCGACGGTCGTCGTATGGCCATGGGTTACGGCGGGGAGGTACTCCGCACGATCGACATTGATAGCCTCGACGTCTTCGTGCCCAAGCCGGCGCAGGAAGAACGCAAGATCGGTTGGTCCACGTTCTCTCCAGACGGCGAGTTGTTGCTCGTATCGGAGCAGGGCGTTCTTCGGTTGCTTGAAACGGAAACCGGGGAGCCGGTGGGTGACAACGACGGCATCGTGCCACTTCCTGCCGGGCAGAAGGCCAACATGCCTGACTGGTCGGGTCTAGGCCACAAGGTCGCCTTCGCAATGACCGCGGGCAAGGTCGGGAACAAGGAGATCGAGGACGCGAGCATCGCGGTCATCGACTACGACGACGGCGCGTGGGGTGAGGTGACGGTGCTCGTCCAGAGCCTGGGCGCCCCAGACAACCATTTCTTTCCTGCGTGGAGCCCGGACAGCGCCTGGATCGCCTATGTCCACGCTACGCAGAAATCGAAGGACGCGGTCACCGCGACGATTCGCATGGTCTCGGCTGACGGGAGCGCCTCGCGAGAGCTGACTCGGCTGAACGAGCGCGTCAACGAAGCGGACGGCGTG
>CAXMRN010000043.1:0-16247 GCA_964195565.1 uncultured Polyangiaceae bacterium
CTTCGCCAAGAAGATCCGCCCGAACAAAGACCTCGTCTTCGACTTTGATGGCCTCAAGGTCGTGGTCGACAACCGCAGCATCGAGTTTCTCGCGGGCGCCGTCCTCGACTGGGAGCAGAGCCTGATGAGCTACGGCTTCAAATGGAAGAACCCGAACGCGAGCGGCGACTGCGGGTGCGGCGAGTCTTTCGACGTCGGCTAAAAGCGTTCTTCGAGGGGCACCGGAATCGGGTTCGGGACATCCGTGTAGAGACGCAGGTCTGGCGGGATGCAGTCACCCGGCAGTGACTCCGGGCTGTTGAGCTCGACCGAGCGACAGCACATGTCGATCACGGGTTCGGGGCCCACACCCGCGCACGGATCGGGAATGGGCAGTGCGACAGGCGCGATCCTGCTAGCCATCCGCGCCCGAAGACCCTGGAAGCTCAGCGCGATCCCGGTCGCCGTACAATCATCTTCCGGGCTCCCCTTGCTCGGATCGATGCGAAGATCGAGATTGCCGGTGAGTAGACCGACAACGCTCCCACGCAGCGATTCGTTGCAAATGCCCAGCGGACCGAGCGTGGAAACGAGCTCTCCAGCGGGGAAGCGCCCGGCGATCATACCCTTGAGCACGGTCTGTCCGTCTGCACTGATGTCCGCGATGAAGTAGCCGTTGACCGAGATCGAGAGGCTGCCCGGGCCGGTCATGAAGACGAAGGTGGCCGCGGTATCGAGAGGCAACACGACACGACCATCACGGATGTACGCATCGGACGCCCACACTTCGGCGCGATCCAAGTCCTCTGCGACCAAACTCGACGGGTCGACGAAGAAATAGTCTTCACCATCCCACGCGGGGTCTGGTGCAGCGTCGACGCCGACCGGAAGCATGAGCTCCGAGCCGTCCGGCCCGCCCCACTCGACGCCCGAGACATCGTCGAGGGAGGTCCCGTCGACCGCCGAGACTAGCGAGACATCGACCTTCGCGTCGTTCGGGGTGCCGTTCCACTCGCGCAATCGGAGCAACACGGTACCGCGCCCGTACCCCTGGTGGAGCGCGATATTGTCTTCGAGGCAGGGCATCAAGCTCGTGATCGTGGGCAGAACGTGATGACCGAAGGCATTGTCGATTCCCTTCTCGCCATCGAGCGCGGGGTTGCCGTTGGCGGCGACGCACTCTGCGGCGTCACCGATCGACGGGGTGTTCATCCCGTCCAAGTCGAGGCCGAATCGACGCCAGCGGTCCCCGGATTGATCGAGAGAGAAGTTGCGCAGCGCGAAAACCACCTCGACGTCGTCGTTCCCCGAACTGGTGCCTTCCGCGGGTCGCTCGGGCACCCCCGCGAGGCTGCTCTCCATCAGGTTGGAGTCGTAGACGCTGCAGGCCGGAACCGTGAGCAGAAGGGCTGTAAGTAGTAAATTAAGCTGAAGTTTCATCGGTGCCACGCCCAGGCAGAAGGCACCCAAAATCTAGCACTAATGTAACCAGACAGTGACGGAAGATTTAGAGAATTTGTATGTTTCCTCACGAAACAGGATGCCGCGACCACCAGGCCGCCAGGGCGCTCCCGAGGATGCAGTGCGTGATGGCGGAGATCGCGCTCGGGATCGCGGTCAGTGGATTGGCGAAGTGGGCTTGCGCGAGAACCGCGCCGAGTCCGGAGTTCTGCATGCCGACCTCGATCGAGGTCGTGCGTGCAACGCTTCCGAAGCCGCCGCTCAGGCCTCCAAGCAGATAGCCGAGCAAGAAGCCAAACGTGTGCGCCGTCACCACCGCGCCGAGCAACTGCAGGCCGGACTCGAGCACCGCGTCTTTGCGCGCGCCGAGGATCGCAGCGACGATCAAGGCGATCATCAGCACGGCGGCCGCCGGCGCGACGGGGAGCAGCTTCTCGGTGACCTTCGGTAGGTAGCGGCGCATGACGAGCCCAACTGCGACGGGAAGCAGCACCACCTCTGCGGTGCTCAAGAACAGCCCGAAGCCGTCGACGTCGACACGGCTCCCCACGATCCAGGCAGTGAGCAGAGGCGTGCAAGCGGCGGCGAGCATCGTGGAGAAGGCGGTCATCGACACGGAGAGCGCGACATCGGCCTTGGCGAGATAGGCGATGACGTTGGACGCTGTACCTCCGGGGCAGCAACAGACCAAGATCAACCCGACGGCGAACGGGGTAGGAAGTTGGAAGAGCGCGCCGATGCCCCATCCGAGAAGCGGCATGACGGTGTACTGCAACAGCACGCCCCAGAGGATGGGCGCCGGAGCCCGAAAAACGCGCGAGAAATCCGCAAATTCGAGGGTGAGGCCCATGCCGAGCATGATGATCTGGAGCCCCGGGGTGATGAGCCCGTAGTCGAGGAACCACGTGAACGCGGGCGGATACACCAGCGCTACGACACCGCCGAGGGTGACCCATACGGGAAAGAGCCGAACGAACGCATTCACGACGTCGCCATGTAGCATAGCGGAGCCGCGAGAGGCCCATGCGAGACGAGGATGCGCTTCCATGCTAGAAAACCGGCTCTCATGTTCCGCCCCCCTACCGACGACGTCCGGATCGAAGGCCTCCGTCCGCTGATCCCACCGGCCATCCTGATGGAAGAAATCCAGCCAGGGGAAGAGGCGATCGCACGAATCACCGAGGCCCGCAGGCAGATCAGCGACATCGTGCACGGGAAGGACGACCGGCTCGTCGTGGTGGTCGGCCCCTGCTCGATCCACGATCCCAAAGCGGCGCTCGAGTATGCGAACCGACTCAAGCCCGTGCGCGACCAGCACGCAGACGACCTGTTCATCGTCATGCGCACCTATTTCGAGAAGCCACGCACGACGGTCGGCTGGAAGGGATTGATCAACGATCCCAATCTCGATGGGAGCTTCGACATCAATCATGGGCTCCGCGTGGCCCGCGGTTTGCTCAGCGCCCTGGCGGAGCTCGACTTGCCGGCGGGGACCGAGTTCCTCGACCCGATCTCCCCTCAGTTCGTGGCGGACCTCGTGTCATGGGGCGCCATCGGTGCGCGCACCACCGAGAGCCAAGTGCATCGCGAGCTCGCGAGCGGCTTGTCGATGCCGGTGGGCTTCAAGAACGGCACCCGCGGCACCGTCAAAATCGCCGTCGAGGCGGTCAAGGCAGCTCGCAACCCGCATCATTTCCTCTCGGTGACGAAGCAAGGGCTCACCGCCATCGTGGCCACCAGGGGCAACCTCGACTGCCACGTCATCCTTCGCGGCGGAGCAGGGAAGCCCAACTATCAACCCGAGGACGTCGCCGAAACCGTAGAGATGCTGAACGGCGCAGACCTCGACACACGCCTCATGGTCGACTGCAGCCACGCCAACAGTGGCAAGGATCACGAGAAGCAGGCAGGCGTCGCCGCCGCGCTCGGACAGCAGGTCGCAGAAGGCGGCACCGGGGTGTTTGGCGTGATGCTGGAGAGCTTCCTCGTCGGCGGTCGCCAGGACGGCGACGCGGGCACCGATCTCACCTACGGGCAGAGCATCACCGACGCTTGCATGGGCTGGGATGTGACCGTCCCGGTGATCGAAGGGCTCGCCGAGTCGGTGCGCAAGCGCAGAGCCGCCGGCAGCTGAGCGAGAGCGCGACCCCTAGAACAGCTCGGGTTCAGGCACCGGGATCTGAACGGTGCTCGGTAACGCGTCGAAAAGCGCGGCCTTCGCGACCTTGTCGAGCGCCATACACGTTTCGAGGCGGGTCTTGCCATACAACCACTCACTCGGACAGCAGCGATCGATTTCCACGGGCTCCCCGCTGGCACAGGGCGCCAACTCAGGCCGCGAGACCTCCGCGATGCCAGCGATTTGACCGGCGACGCCGTTGAAGGTCACGCCTGTGCTGAACGCGTCGCACTCGGCGCCGGTGCCATCCTTCTCGGGATCCTGTTGAATGTCCGCGAACTGACCGAGGAGCGTCCCGACGACCGTTGCGTTGATGGCGCACATCCCGATCTTTGGGGTGGTGGCACCGAGGTTGTCCAAGCTGAACCGGCCCGCGAAAAGTCCTCGCTCGATGCGCGTGTGGTCATCACTGATATCGCCCATCATGAGGCCGCCACTAACGACAACCACCATCGCTCCGTCGCTCGGCAGACTTCCGTCCCCCGCGATCAATTTGAAGGCAGTGCCGTCGAGGAGCGGCACGACGAGACGACCGGAGGATACATAGGCGTCGACCTGCTCGGCCTTTGGCAGGGCTAGGCTGGCAACACCGGTTTCGTCGTCGTCGAAATCGACCGGGTCGAGGAACCACGAATCCTGGTTGGCCCACTCGGGGTCGGGTGCCTCCTGATCTTGAGCCCCTCGCATGTACACGAGATTGTGCGGATCATTTCGGCCGAGCCCAACCAGCGACGGATCTTCGCTCGTGCCATCGACCGCCGTCGTGAGCACCGCCGTCACGCGCGCGTCGTCGGAGAGCCCGTTCCAATCCCGAACCCACAGCAGGATGGTGCCGATTCCGCGGCCCTGGGTCATTGCTAGGTTGTCTTCGAGGCAAGGCAGCGCGGAGGCCGTCGTCGGCAACAAGACGACGCCGATCGCGTTGTCGATGCCCATGTCGCCATCCACCACGTCCTGGCTCACCACCTCGCCGTCCACGGCCCGCGGCACGCAGGTCGCGTCGTCCGGTCCGGTGGTGGTGGTGGCATCCAGATCGACGCCGATGCTGGCCGCCATCTCTGCCGACTGCCGGAGGAAGATATCCTTGAGAGCAAAGACAATCGACTCACTGTCGTCGGGAGAGCTGGTGCTCGCCGAGGGCCGGAGCGGGACGCCCGCACCGTCACGCGGCTCGATCAGACTCGGGTCGTAGACGCTGCACCCGAGCACCAGGAACAGCACGCACGCATGGCTTCTCCCCCGCACGCCTCCAGGGTAGCAAGATAGACGTCGAGGCCAAAAAACCTAGCCCGAAGGCGCCATCGTCCGAATGAACATCTCGGTCATCTCCCAGGGGAGATTGGACGGAAGGTTCAAGATCGGAAGGTCGATCCCGTATTCGCGCCTCCGTTTCAGCTCCGAAATGCAGTACTTGGGATCGCCCGCAATCGTGAGCGCCTCGATCATCTCGTCGGAGACGGCGTCGGCAGCCTGTGAGCGCGTCGTCTTCTCTCGGTAGAGCTCGTCCACCCGCTTGCATTCATCGCCATAGCCAAACCCCGTGAGCAGCTCTTTGTAGTAGTCGCCCATGCCGCCGATGTAGAAAGAGATGATCTGCCGAGCCTCTTTGGCACCCGCGTCCCCCAAGGGGATGACCATCGTAAATGGTGCGGTCGCGATATCGCTGGCGTCGCGGCCGGACTTGGCAGCTCCCTCGGCGATCCAGGCATGTCCCTGGTCCAGCTTGGTGTAAGGCCAGAACGTCGGGATCCAGCCATCGGCGAGCTCGCCAATCGACGTGATCGACTTCTTCTTGAGCGCGGCTACGTAGATCGGGACATCCGGACGCACGGGGCTCATCGCGAGCTCGAACGGTCGGTAGTCGTGAAGCTTCGCGCCACTCTCGTGAAGTCGCTTGCCACTGAGCAGGGTCTTCGTCACTCGAATGACATCCCGCAGTTGAGTGAGGGGCTTGTTGAACTCGCGTGCATGGAAGCCCTCGATGACACGCTTGCCGCTGGTGCCGAGCCCAAGGATGAGTCGCCCATCGCTGATCTCGTCGACCGTGGCGGCGTTCATCGCCAACAGCCCCGGTGAACGGCTGAAGCAATTGACGATGCCGGTGCCGATCTTGATTTGCTTGGTGTGAATCGCGACCTCGGCGAGCAGCGAGAAGATTTCGTAGCCCCACGCCTCTGGAATCCAGAAGGAATCGTAGCCGAGCTCGTCGGCGAGAATGGCCGCCTTGAGGTAGAGCTTGCGGTCGTAGTTTTTCCAGAATGGGAGAAGCCCGGTTCGTGCGGTCATCGAAACCTCCTTGGGCGGGAGTAGGACGTTTACGGCGTGGTTTCAAGGACGAGCGGCGCTTGACAGTGTCCCGCGATTCGTGCCACGAGCCTGTCCTCGAAGGGAGCTCGAGCGAATGAAGATCGACGCCGGATTGCTGGTCACCGACATGAAGCAGATCCCTGCTCGAGTGCGCGAGCTCGAGGAGTCTGGGTTCGACGGATGCTTCACGTTCGAAGGACCGCACGAGCCGTTCATGCCGCTCGTTCTCGCCGCCGAGCACTCCAAGTTGGAAGTCGGAACCGGCCTCGCGATTGCATTCGCGCGCACTCCGATGACGGTCGCCAATTTGGCGCACGACCTGCAGCACTTCTCGGATGGCCGGCTATGGCTCGGCCTCGGCTCACAGATCAAGCCGCACATCGAGTCCCGGTACGGCATGCCCTGGAGCAAGCCTGTCACACGCATGAAAGAGTTCGTGCGGGCGCTTCGCGCGATCCTTGCGAGCTGGAACAGTAACGAGAAGCTCGACTTCCGCGGGGAGTTTTACAAGCACACCCTGATGCCGCCCATCTTCAATCCCGGGCCAGCAAAGGGCGGCGCGCCTCCGATCTACCTCGGAGGCGTCGGGCCGAAGATGACCGAAGCGGCGGGCGAGGTCGCCGACGGCATGCTTCTGCATCCGTTTCACACCGAGCGTTCACTCGAGCAGGTCATGCTGCCCAACTTGCAGAAGGGCCTAGAGGCGTCCGGACGCGATTTGTCTGATTTCACGCTCTGCGCACAGGTGCTCGTCGTGACCGGCAAAGACGATGCGGAAGTCGAGAACGCACGCATGATGACGCGCAATCAGATCGCGTTCTATGCATCGACGCCTGCCTACCGCAGCGTCCTCGAGGCCGAGGGCTGCGGCGAGCTTCAGCCTGAGCTCCGCCAGCTCACGAAGGCGGGCCAGTGGCATGAAATGGCGTCCTTGATCAACGACGATCTCCTCGCCCGAATCGCAGTCGTGGGCACGCCGAGTGAGGTCGCGGAGAGACTACACGCGCGATATGGCGCGCTCGCCGAGCGACTCGCGTTCGCCTCCCCCTTCCCGCTCTCCCAGGAGTGCGCATCCGACATCATCAGTGGCCTGCGAAGCCTCGCGACGCCGGCATGACCGCACCCAAGTGCATTCCCCTCGACCAAGTCGGCGGTGAGGCGGTAGGCGGGAAGGCTGAAGGACTCGTACGCTTGCTGAGTTACGGGTTCGACGTGCCATCAGGTTTCGTGGTGGTCGGCGCCTCGTTGGGTCATCTGCCAGACGACCTCGTGGAGCACTATCGAAGCATCGGTGGAGGAAGGGTTGCGGTGCGCTCTTCGGCCATCGGGGAGGACTCGGGGGAAGCCTCATTCGCCGGCCAGTACGAGACCGTGTTGAACGTCGAGGGCCTGGAGTCGCTTCGCAACGCGATCGAAGATTGTCTGAGTTCGCTAGAGAACGCGCGAGCGGTGGCATACCGCGACGAAAAGACCGCACAGGGCGAAGTGGAGATGAACATTGTCGTGCAGCAAATGGTGGACGCGCGAGCCGCCGGTGTCCTCTTCACGGTGAACCCCGTGAACGCGCGGCGCGATCAGGTCGTGATCGACGCCGTGGCGGGGCTCGGAGAGGCGCTCGTCAGTGGACATGCCACCCCCGACCACTGGCTCCTGGCAAGGGACGGGTCGGTGTTCGAGAAGGACATTCACGGCCGTTACTCGGTGTTGAGTGACGCGGAGCTCACCCTTTTGCTCGACGGAGCCCTTCGAGCAGAGCAGCGGTACGAGGCGCCTCTCGACATGGAGTGGGCGATTGACCAAAGCGGCGAGCTGCGATGGTTGCAGGCCCGCCCGATCACGCAGCTTCCCGCCGACCCGAACGAGCTCGATACGGACCCGGACCCGAACGACGTCTACACTTGGTGCAACATCGGGGAGATGATGCCGGGTGCCGTCACGCCGCTCACGTATTCGATCACCGGCCGCGGTATCGACATCGGGATGCAGCGCGCCTACCGGCGGATGGGCGCCAACGTGCCCCCGGGCGAGGGCGTTCGCTACGTCGGAATGTTCTACGGTCACCTGTTCATCAACCTCAGTACCTTGTCGGATCTGGCCGCCAGCGTCGCCGGGTCGACCAAGGCCCAGATGTGCATCGCGCTATGCGGTCGCGACGTCGAGGAGGTCGCGGAGCCCGAGCCGGCACCTGTGCTCACGCGTGCACTCAACGGCGCCCGATATTTCTCGATCCTGTTGGCTGCGGCAAAACACCGGAAGGACCTCGACGCGCTCCTAGCCAACCTGAACCTGCCCACCGCAGGTACCGCAAAGCAATTGCACGACGCGATCGACCAGAACCTCGGACAGGTTTGGACCGCGTACGAGCTGCATCTGCTGTCGTCGGCTTCTTCTGGTGCGCTCAGCCCGATCCTCCTCGGTATCTTGGGCAAAGGAGAGGAGCCCACTCAGGAGCATCACGCGGAGCTCGCGGAGATGCTCGCGGGCGCCAAGGACGTCGAGAGCGCAGACATCGCCGAAGGCGTCGAGCGGGTGATTCACCGTCTCGTAGACAACCCAGCCGCCGCAGAAGCGTTCGCATCCGCAACTCCCGAAGCCGCGCTGGCGTGGCTCAACTCGGCGGACGCGGACGCGGCCGGCGAAGAGTTTCGACGATACTTGGATCGACACGGGCATCGCGCCGTTCGGGAGCTCGAGCTACGTCAGAAGGGGTGGGCCGTCGACGCGGCGCCACTGGTCGCATCGCTCCAGTCGGGTCTCCGCGCGCGCCTCCAGCACGCCGCCCCCCCGCATCGACCCGAACAGCAGCACGACACCTCGCACCCGTTCATACGTCGGCTGCTGCCGCTAGCGCATGCGGCGATTCGCAGTCGCGAGCACACGAAATCCGGCTTGGTGGCGGTGACTACGGCGTTCAAGCACGCGTACCGTGCGCTCGGCGCGCAGATGGCCGAGGAAGGCCTGCTGCCCGATGAAGACGCGGTCTTCTTTCTCACGCATCAGGAGCTCGGCGAGCTAGTTGGGGGTCGACGAGAGCTCGCGCGCCTTGCGGTGTCGAGACGGCGCGTGGTCGATTACCAAATGCCGCTGCACTTCGCGCAGGTCTTCCGCAAGCGCCCCGAACCTGTTCGCTTGGAACCGATCGAAGGACAGAGCGGTGCACTGGTCGGCAAACCAGTGAGCCGCGGCACGGTCACCGGACGAGCGCGCGTGGTCGAGACCCTCGAGGAGGCCTCGGGACTCGAGGCCGGAGAAATCCTAATCGCGCCCATCACCGACGTGGGGTGGACGCCCTACTTCAGCTTGATCGCCGGGCTGGCGACCGACGTCGGCAGCGCCGTCTCGCACGGCGCGGTCGTCGCGCGCGAGTACGGGCTGCCCGCAGTGGTGAACCTCCGGGTGGCGACCTCCCGTTTTCAAACCGGGGACTTGGTCACGCTCGATGGAGACCGCGGGACGCTGGCACCGGCCTAGCTCTGCTCACCTCCCGGGGGCTCTTGACTTCCAGGAACAATATGCGATCGGCAAGCCCCTAAGGAGCTATCATGGTCGCCACGATCGGACTTACCGGGTTGCGCCCGGACCCGGCCTGCGTGTCTCGGATCGCGTCTCCACCGTATGACGTAATCAAGCCGGACACCCCGCTCGAGAAGCTGCTCAGCGAAGAGCAGAGCTCGTTGTTTCACGTCATCCTGGGCGATGACCCGGGCACCGCACGAGACCGAATGGTCGCGGACGGTTCGCTCGTCGAGGACAACGATCCCGCCTACTACGTGTACGAACAAACGTGGCCCGAAGGCCAGCGAACGGGAGTGTTCGTGGCGGCGGAGGTATCTCCGTACGACGCGAAGCAGATCATTCGGCACGAGAAGACTTTCGACTCCAAGGTCAAAGGCCGCATCGCGATGCGCCGCGCGACCGGGCTCCACATCGGCCCGGTGTTCGTTCTAACGAGGGCCCTCATCGCATCGGCCTTGGAGAAGGCGAAGCAAGAGGCCGACCCAATCTACGACTTCACCAGCGCGTTCGGTGGGTTCAGTGAGCTCGAAGGTATTCAGAACAAGGTGTGGCGGGTTCCTGAGGAGAGCGAGACCGGACGCGCCCTCCAAGCCGCACTCGGCACGGAGCCCTTGTATATCGCCGATGGGCATCATCGCTACCACGCCAGCCTGCTCAACGAGCAGAGCCACTTCCTCTGCTACGTGACCGAGGAAGCGGTCATTCAAGCGTACAACCGAGTGGTCAACGGCGTGCGTCCCTTCTCCGAAATCGCGGGCGGCTTGCCTCTGACGCCAGTTGATTCGTTTCGCACACCGGCGAAACACAGCTTCTGCATCTACACCAAAGAGGGCTGTTTCGAACTCCAGGCGGAGCACGTCCCGGACGACGTCGTTGGGCGGCTCGACTGCGCGATTCTGGAACGCGAGCTATACCCAAAGCTCGGACTCACACACGACATGATTATCGACCCGAACCACTTCGACTATTATTCGGAATCGGCGCTCGAGGAGATGAAAGCCGCCGTCGATAGGGGCGACTACGACATCGCGATTGCCCTGCACCCGGTGAGCCTCGACGAGCTGATGGCCGTCGCCGACGCTGGGCTCGAGGACCCCGAGATCGTGATGCCCGAGAAAAGCACATTCTTTCAGCCGAAGATTCTCTCCGGCCTCTCTCTCTATCGCTACGTCAAACAATGAGTGCCCTACCGCAGTACGGAAGGCACCTTCATCCGAACGAGACGATGCGGGCGATCGTCATCGATCAGTACGGCGGCCCAGACATGCTTCATCTGGCGACGGTGCCTCGGCCAGTGCCGGCCCGCGGCCAAGTGCTGGTGCGAACGCGGTTCGTCGGAGTGAACCCAAAGGACGTGATCGTTCGCAAAGGGAAGTTCAAGATCGCGACGGGGAACAAGTTCCCCCTGATCGTCGGTCACGACATCGCGGGCGAGGTGATGGAAGCTGGGGTCGGTGCGGATCTCGCGGAAGGCGATCGGGTCTACGGGATGATCAACGACTTCGCGGGGCGGGCCTATGCAGAGTACGCCGCCGTGAATTGTGATCAGCTCGCGACGGCGCCGTCGTCAATCGAGTTGCGCGTGGCAGCGGCCGTGCCGCTGGCTGCCCAGACGGCACTGCAAGCTCTGCGCGATGACGCGCACGTGAAACCAAGTCAGCACGTGTTGATCAACGGCGCCTCAGGCGGCGTGGGGGTCTTTGCGGTTCAGATCGCAAAGATCCTGGGCGCACAGGTTACCGCGGTGTGCAGCGAGCGAAACGTGGAGCTCGTGAGCGAACTCGGCGCGGATCGGGTGATCGATTACAACCAAACCGAGCTCGTCGACGTCGACGAGCGCTTCGACGTGATCTTCGACGTCTTCGGCAACTACCGCTTCGGCAAGGTCGCGCATTTGCTCACCCCGCGCGGCACCTACGTGCAAACCATCCCAAGCTCGCGCATCTTCAAGGACGTCGCTCGGACTTTCGTTCGCCGCAAGCGGGCCAAGCTCGTCGTCGTGAAGTCACGGCGCGATCAGCTCGAATGGATTCGACAACAGATCGACGCCGGCAGCATGAGGGTCGTCGTCGACCGTTCTTTTGCGCTCGATGAGGCGCCCGAAGCCCACCGATACATGGAAACCAAGCGAGCCAGGGGCAAGGTCGTCTTGGAAGTCGGCTGAAATCGAGTACCTTTAGGCCCGTTCCGCCTAGGAGGATTGGATGCGCAAGCTGAATTGGATACTCGCGACCGTTACCCTGATGCTGGTCGGCTCGGCCGGATCTTCATCCGCGGATGACGGTTTCACGAGCGTCGATTTTCCCACGACAGGCGGCATCCAAGGTCGAGCCGATGTCTATGAAGCGAAGAACCAGAGCGCGGCCCTGATCCTCCTCTTTCACCAAGCAGGTTGGAGCCGCGGCGAGTATCGGGAGATCGCGCCCAAGCTCGTCAAGGCCGGATATCGGGTAATGGCGGTCGACCAGCGTTCCGGCGGTGCGGTCAACGGCGTGAAGAACGACACCCATTACCGAGCTACGCGGATGGGCCTGGCTCGCGGATACCTCGACGCGTACGTGGACATGGAGGCCGCGCTCAAGTACGCGCGCAAAGAGCTCGGCGCGAGCCGCATCGTCGTTTGGGGCAGCTCGTACTCGTCCTCGTTGGTCTTTCGGTTGGCGGCCGAGCACCCGGAGAGCCTCATTGGCGTCATGGCCTTCTCCCCGGGTGAGTACTTCGAGAAGGAAGGCAAGGGCTACGTCCAGAGCTTGGCCAAGAACGCAAAGCCGCCGGTCTTCGTCACCTCGTCCAAGAAGGAACGAGCAGTGGCCAAGCCGATCTTCGATGCGGCGCCAGCCAAGAAGAAGATCCTCTTCACTCCGGCATCCAAGGGGCAGCACGGCTCTCGGGCGCTGTGGAATCAGTGGTCGGACAGCGACGTCTACTGGGCGGCCGTCCACGGCTTCCTCACCGAGTACACGCCAGCGGTGCCGCCGCCGCCGAACTGAGCCAACTGGAAACGCGGCGTGGCTGCGCTAGAAGGTGGGCCTGTGAGCGCATCCCCCGGCCATCGCGTCCTCGACCTGGGAAAAGCACGTCTTGCCGGGCAGGAGCTCGGAGTAGACATCGACATCGTGGAGCAGGTGCGCCCGTTTGAGGCGCATCGTTGGCGGCCCGGGGACACGCCAAGCCCGACGCTGCAGCTCGACGACGTGTCGGGGATCCCCTTTCTCGTCGATGTCGCTGGGGTCGAAGAGTACCAACATCGTGGCCGTCTTCGTGCAGAGGATCACGACGTCTACGTAACCGTCACGCCAGAGGCCGTCGGCTACGAACCATACTGTCGCAATGCGCTGCGCATGGGCGCTCCCGAGCACTTGGTTGCGGACCCAGTCGGCCCGCCGATCGCTGTGGCTCGCGCCTGCACCGCGGGCAACACACATACGCGCCTAGTCGAAGTCGCCAGAGATGCTGGCGGCATGACGGTTCATCCGTACATGGGCATCGAGGATGTCTGGGAGCTTGCCGCGATGCTCAGCATGGACAGTCGGAGCCCAGTGCGCGTCATCTCTCCGCCGCCGCCCGTGACGTGGATCGCGAACGACAAGGCGCTCTTCGATGAGCTCGTCGCTCGTGTGCTCGGACGCGACGCCTTGGTGGAAACCCGGATATCGCGAGACGCGGCGGGAATCGAGACCGACCTGCGAATGATGGCACAGCGCCACAATCGCGTGGGCCTGAAGCGGACGAGGTGCGCGTCCGCAATGGGGAACGCCGTGTTTGCATCACATGACGTGCATTCGGAGCGCGATGCGGCAGAGATGGTGCAAGAGTTTCTGCGACGCACCCAGTGGCCGGATGGAGAAGAGGTGCTGACCGTCGCTTGGCTCGATACCGACTTGTCGCCTTCGACACAGCTATGGGTCCCGCCACTCGGCGCAGGCGATGTGCGGCTCGACGGCATCTACGAACAGATCTTGAAAGGTGAAGAGAAGGTCTTCGTCGGCAGCCGTCCCTCTACCCTACCCGATGCCGTGAACCAGGAACTCGCGACGGGCGCGCTCATGGTCGCCACCGCGCTTCAGGAGCTCGGTTACGTCGGCCGCTGCTCGTTCGACCACCTGGTGACGGGCGACCCCAACGGCAACTTCCAAGTCGTGTTCACCGAGTGCAACGGGCGCTGGGGCGGAACCAGCACGCCGATGAGCCTGCTCGACCGGCTGCTACATGGACCCCGCCCGGCGTACCGCGCTCAGGACGTGGTGTTCCCGAAGCTCATCGGAGCCAGCTTCCAAGACCTCCTCGAGCTGGTGGGAGACCTCTCGTTCGACGCCGAAAGCGGACGCGGTCGATTCATCTTCTACAACCTCGGCCCCATGCACGGCCACGGAAAGCTCGACGTGATCTCGATCGGCATCGATCAGGCCGACGCGGAGCACGGCGTCCTCGAAGTCTTGCCGAAGCGGCTCGGCTTGTGAGCCCGACTTGCGGGGGCCACCGGTCTCTGCCTATCTTCCGCGCATGAGCACCGCTAGCCTCTCGCAGACACGAATCCGAGTGATTCGTGTCGTCTTCTTCTTCTTCGCAGCGTCGTCATTTGTCTTGGGCGGCTGGGCGATGGCCGACCCAGCTTCTGCCTGGGCAATGATGGGCGTCGACGTAGGACCGGACCCGTTCGTGCAAGCCCTATACGGAGGCGCGATGGTGGGGGAAGGCGCAATGTTTGCGCTGGGTGCCATTTGGCCAGTCCGCTACCTCGTGTTCTTGCAGTACTTGGTTCTCTACAAGACCTTCGCGTGCATGGCAGGAACCGCAGTACTTCTGCGGATGGACCCAGCCCCGATGGGAGCCTGGCTCGTGATCGGCGGGTGGGCGTTCGCGGGCCTGGTCTCGGCTGTTGTCTTCCCTTGGGGACAGTGGCGAAACGTGGAGAGTTGGTACGGCGCGACCGAGTGAACCCCGGCGTGGTCGGTGCTAGGCTCAACATCCAATGTGGGAATGGCTGCGTGAGATCTACACCGAGCCGCTCTTCTGGTTGTTTCCGGTAGCGGGCACCGTCATCGGCGTTGCAGCCTTCCTCGCCTTCGCGGTGCCGTTCACGCTCCTTGCATGGAAACAGCCCGCGTGGGCCGAGCCCTACCGCATCCAAGCCCGCAAGACCGGCCGCCGTTCGGTAGTCAAGGAAGCCTCGTGGCACGTCGTTCGCAACAATGGAGCGATGGCCGTTGCCACGCTGGCCGCCTGGCCGTTGCTGCGCCTATCGAACGTACACGCGGGACCCCTGCCCGCTTGGTGGGTCATCGTCCTGCAGCTCGTGTTCTTCGTCCTGCTCGATGATTTCCTGTTCTACTGGATGCACCGCGGCCTCCATGAAAGCCGTTGGCTCTTCAAGAAGGTCCACTCGACGCATCACCGCATCATGACCCCGTGGGCGATCACCGGAAACTACATGCACCCGCTCGAGTACGTCCTCACCGGAACCGTCATGCTCATCGGCCCGCTCCTGGTCGGCGCCCACGTCGTGACCTTGTACATCTGGATCGTGATGCGCCAATGGGAAGCCGCGGAAGGCCACGCCGGCTACGACTTCCCCTGGAGCCCCAGCCACTTAATCCCCTTCAGCGACGGAGCCACCCACCACGACTTCCACCACGCCAAAGTCAAAGGCAACTACGCCGGCTACTTCCCCTGGACAGACGCCGCCTTCGGCACCCTATGCGCCGGCTACCCCGAACACCTAGCCACCCGAAACGCAAAAAGGGGACAGTCCCGCTAGTTGGCGGTTTTGTCTTTTCGCTTCTTGATGTCTAGGGCGGCTCTGAGGCCTTTTTCGCGGATGACTCTTAGTTTGAGGCCGGTTTCGGTGAGTTTGAAGAAGCGTTTGCCGTATTTGCGGAGCTTCTTTTTGTTGATTTCGAAGCCTAGGCCGGGGCGACGGAACGGAGGGAGCATGCCGTTCTTGTTTGGGAGGATTGGGTCGATGATGCCCTCCCGGTATTCTGGAATCCACGACGGCTCTTCGAGCGGGTACTCGAGTGGGTGGCTGTTCTTGCGGTCGGCCAGCGCCATGTTCCAGTTCACGTAGAACCCGATGCCGTTGGTCCACGTGTGCGGCGAGTACGTGCGGTCGTGCTCGTGGCATGCATCGATGACCCTCTTTACCTGGGCCATCCCTCCCGCAAAACAGGCGTCGGGCTGATACATGTCGAAGCAGTCCTTCTCGAACATGATCTTGATCTCGTCCCAGCCATGATTGAGCTCGGCGCCGGCAATCTTCACTTTCGACACCTTCTTCAATGCCGCGAGGCCATCATAGTCGTGCCAGTCGAGGGGCTCTTCGAGCCATGAGAATCCGTTGTCGTGACAGGCTGCCGCAAACTCGGTCGCGCGCTTCAAGTCCCACGCTGGCACGCGATCGACGATCGACACTAGCCAGCCTTGGTTCGCGTCGACCCCGAGCGCCAAGTCGTCGCCGACCCCTTTGCGCACGATCTCGATCTGGCGGATGTCCTCGGCAAGATCAGGACTCTTCACGCGCAGCTTCGCGGTGCGATAGCCCCGCTCCATCATTGCCAGCAGCTCGTCCACGCGTTGCTCAGGGGGATGAACCTCGCCCGTCGACAGGTACACCGGAAGAGGACGTGGCGTCCCACCGAGCAACTCATACGCGGGCCGGCCTTCGGCCTTGCCCTTGATGTCCCAACAAGCCGCTTCTAGCCAGAAATTCCGCCAGCCGAGGAACCCGGCCTGCTTCAGCAAGTCTTGAACGCGATCGATATCGGTCGGATCAGTCCCGAGCAGGTACGAGCCCAGAAGCTCGCCC